>JAYVIV010000219.1:0-9059 GCA_043769985.1 Arcicella sp. | reverse complement strand
ATTGAGCTTGAAAAATGTCGAAGAACATTATTATCACTTTTCTTCAAAAAGGCTTTAAAACAAAAAGGTGTTGTAAAGCCAGGTCTTGGCTTTTTATATTCTTCAAAATAAGCGAAAATATCCTCTAAATTCTCTGTTACAAGTCCAGTGTTGAAACAGGCAAATTTGTTATCCGCTGTAAATTTAATTTTCTTTTCTTGAAGAAGTTTTCTAAATGTAAATTCAAGATAATTTTTCAGAATGCTGTAACTCTTTGTAGAATTATCTGAAAAATCCCATTCTTCTCTGGCGGCAAGTGAGTCAGCTAAATAAGAAATAGCATTTTCATAATTTGGGATTAATGCGAACTTAAAAAGTTCAGAATTAAAAGTGGTTTTTGCCATATTGATATATTTTTTCTAAACTCTATTTAAAAAATAAGAGCCATCAACTTTATCAGGATGGCTCTCTATATATTTTTTTATTTTTATCTAATTTTTTGCAGTTAGACCTGCAAGCGTCTATATGTAACATTAATATGTAAATCTATAAAATATATTTTTAGATACCAAACAATTTACTCTTTTTCTACCTTCAAAGCGTCGATTTGAGAATTATATTGGCTAAGTATTTTTAAATACGAACTTTTAACATTACTTTTTGCAAGATATAATCTATAATAAAAATTTTACTTTGCTATTTTGTCTCAATTGCTAATAAATTCTAAAACTAATCATTTCTTAAAATTAAAAAGTTTTTTTGATCATTAATTCAAAATCGTTCGTGAAAAGCTACATTTTAAGCAATAAGATAATTAAGTTTTCAAACATGCTACATGAATCTCACAAAATCATTAAATTGTAAAACAATTCAACCAACAAATTCCCCCAAATATGAAAAAAATATTATTTCTCCTAACACTCTTATTTTCAATCCTCAATCAAAGCTTTTGCCAAGATATTGAAAAAGAATTAACTCAAAGTTTCAAGAATTATACGACCATTTCTGATAAAATTTGGCAACTCGCTGAACCTGGTTATTTGGAAGAAAAGACTTCTGAATTACTGATGAATGAATTAAAAAATGCAGGATTTGACATCCAAAAGGGCGTTGGGGAGATGTCAACTGCCTTTGTTGCTTCGTATGGTTCGGGCTATCCAACGATTGCTATTTTGGCTGAAATGGACGCTTTGCCAGGTTTATCACAGGAAGCAGTGCCTTTCAAAAAAGCCAAATACCCGAATGCTTACGGTCATGCTTGTGGACATAATTTATTTGGCGTTGGGTCGGTGGCGGCTGCTATTGCTACTAAAAATTGGATGCAAAAAGCTAATATTAAAGGCACAATTCAACTCATTGGAACGCCTGCCGAGGAAGGTGCTGGCGGTGGCAAAACGTATCTCGTACAAGAAGGGATTTTCAAAGATGTTGATGCAGTTCTGCACTGGCATCCTGGCGATAATAACAACGCAAGTCCCAATTCTTCGCTGGCTTACCGAGTGGCAAATTTTAGTTTTGAAGGTTTAGCGGCACACGCTTCTGCCAGTCCAGAAAAGGGGCGTTCTGCCTTAGATGCGGTGGAGGCGATGAATCACATGGTCAATTTAATGCGTGAACATATCTCGCCCGAAACTCGGATTCATTATGTGATTAAAAATGGCGGATTGACCTCAAATATAGTTCCAGATTATGCTATGGTAGAATATACCGTTAGAAATCCCACCGCCCAAGGATTGGAAGAGACTTGGCAAAGAGTGATAAAAACTGCACAAGCGGCGGCACTTGGCACGGAAACGAAGATGAGTTTTGAGATATTGGCTGGTTTATATAACCTTCTTCCTAACGACATTTTAGCAAAAGAAATGCAAAAGAGTTTGGAGCAAGTGGGAGGCGTAAAATACACACCCGAAGAAAAAGATTTTGCCGATAAAATACGTTTGACGGTAAATGCCCAAAGTCTCGCACCCGTAACAACCGCCCAAGAAGTCAGAAATTATACGTCTGGATTATCATTCCCCGCCTCCACTGATGTGGGTGATGTAAGTTGGGTCGTGCCAACTGCGGGGTTATCAACGGCCACATGGGTACCTGGCGTACCTGCCCATAGTTGGCAAGCGGTGGCCTGCAATGGCATGAGCATCGGACACAAAGGCATGATGAATGCTGCCCAAACGATTGCTTTAACTGCTCAAAATTTATACAAAAACACGAAACTAATTGAGCAATCGAAGGAAGAATTATATCAGCGAAGAGGAAGCAAAGTTTTTGGATATAAATCATTAGCTGGAGACAGAAAACCACCTTTGAATTACCGTAGATAGATAAATTTAGACCACGGATTGAACAGATTTTCACGGATATATTTTAAAACAAATCTGTTCAATCCGTGGTCTAATATCTTAATAATCATTGCTCATCCCCTGCCTGTTCTTCATTCACCTTTTTTCGCTCTCTTTGTTGAGTAGGATTCCTTAATTTTTCGTAGAGACGATATTGAATCCCCAACATTAAAAAACGAGTTTCATTTTTCTTGAAATTGATGGCATTGAAACCTAATCCATCTGTAAAAATGGTTTGTTCTTGGGTATTAAAAATATCATTAATCCTTAAATTTATGGATACTTTTCCTTTCCAAGCATCATATTTCGCTCCTAAATCTGCGGTATAAATGGTACTAACTTTTCCTTGTGGTGTCAGCAAAGGTGAGCGATAATTATTCGAGAACTGTACTGATAAATTCTTACCAGCTTTCACTTGAAAATTCAGTCTTGCCGTTACACTTAAATTACTTCTATTGAACTCTCCTGCTTGTGTTTGCCCCAGAATATCCGACTGAAAAACAGAAACATTTCCATTGGTTCTCAACCACTTTGCCAAACGATGCGACGCAATTAATTCTATGCCAAAAGAGTTATTCTGATTGAGGTTTTGGAAGGTTGTTAACGTGGTATCTTCTCCAATAATCTGACGAACTTTTGCCACTGAATTTAAAATATTTCTGTAGAAAATGGTCGAATTTAACGAGAAGTCTTTTTTGAAGTAAAGATGAGTCAGTTCAAAAGAATTGACGTTTTCGGGTTGAAGATAAGGATTTCCCGTCGATAAATTCAATAAATCATTGGTGTTGACAAAAGGATTCAAAGCCTTATAACTCGGGCGATTAATCCTTCGAGCATAATTCAGTTGCACTTGATGCTGCTTATTAATTTGACGGTTCAAAAATACACTCGGAAACAGGTTCAAATATGTTCTATTAATAGGAATTAGGTTAGTTTTTTGATCAATTGTTATGTCAGTATATTCTCCTCTAATTCCTGTCAAAAGTGACCATTTATTCCAATTTTGACCATAATTTACGTAACCAGCAATTACGTTTTCGTTATAGACAAAACGATTACTTCGCCGAAGGTCTTTTTTGAAAGAATTGCTTATGTTTTCAAAAACGGAATACGAAAAATCATTATCAAATTCACGTAATGAGTTCCTTAACCCCGATTCAATTTTACTCCTTTCATTTAAAGGATGTACGTAGTCTGTCTGGAAAATTCGTGTGAAATTTTGATTGGTTGCCCTACTTTGTTCTGTTCTTTTTTGGAGATAAGGGGATGGCGTTGTGAATTCACGGTAGAAATAATTTTGGATGTAGTCATTATTATCGTAACCGTTATTATCAATATTTGTAAAATCAATGGTCAATTCTTGACCCGATTTATCGAAGGTTTGTTTATACCCCAAGAAAAAATCTAAGCCTTTATCTTCTCCTTTTTTAATTCCATTTCTAAGATAAAGTCTTGGTTCTGAAAGCGTTTCGGGATAATCTGTGGTACTATAACGGTTTTCATCATTATTATCTCTTGCTAAACGACGGAGAGCAAAACCCGAAATTGTAGCTCGTTTTGTTATAAAAAAATCAAAGCCTATTTTGGTATTTTGGTTATTATCCCGATTAATTTCATCTGAATTTTGATTGATTTCACTGTTTCCCCTTTTACTATTTTGCTCACGAAACAGGCTTTGTGTGTTCAGTCTTTTAAAATCTCGCAAATTATATTCACCAAAAACATTCCAACGACCCTGACGCAAATTCATGCTGATATTTCCATTGTATTTTTCACGAGTCCCTACGTTTAGGTTCGTCCGAAGATTATAGCCCGCATTTTTACTTTTCTTGGTGATAATATTGATAATTCCCGACGTCCCATCTGCTTGATATTTTGAGGAAGGATTTGTGATAATTTCGATACTTTCAATCATATCGGCGGGCAACATTTCAAGGGCAGATTGACGGTTTGAGGTGGTAATGCCAGAGGGACGACCATCAATCAAAATCAATAAATTGCTGCTTCCCCGCATCTGAATTTCCCCATCGGGCGTTACGATTATTGACGGCACATTTTGCATCACATCCAATGCAGTTCCACCAACTGTTGTGAGGTTCGCTCCGACATTGAAAATCCTTTTATCAAGGCTCATGGTCATCTCCTGTTTTTGTTCCAAAACAGTTACTTCATCAAGATTTTGGGAACTTGTTTGAACTACTATTTTTCCTAAATTCTCCTCGTATGATTGCAGTTTTACTTTGTCAGATTTCCATTTTTTATACCCAACTGATTCAATAACAATACGATAACTCCCCAAAGGCAAATCATTAATATCAAAAATCCCTCGTACATCCGTAAGTCCACCACCAATTGCCTTAGTGGAATCTTTACCTTTAAAAACTGAAACACTTGCAAATTCAAGGGCGTATTCTTTGTTATTTTGAAGAAAAATTACCCGCCCCGTAATTTTTCCAGATTCAATAGAAACCTCCGAATTATCAACAGCAGTAGTAGCTTTCTTCTGTTTCTTTTGGGCAGAGACAGTCAAGGAAAAAAGTAAGGAGATTAGAAATATGAGTGAATATTTTTTCAAGAGATTAAGTACATTTTTACAGGTAAATTCTTCAAATTTAATCATCATTATCCGAGCTTTTGTCTTCCGTTGATTCGTTTTCTTTCGTATAATAGAAGGCATGAATATAGACTATGTTTTTAGAAAAATCAATTTTTTGGAATTTCACTCGATGAATTGAAAGCCCAGTGCGTTCTCGAAGATTTATCAGCATTTCATTCCGTTTCTCAGGACGAATCAAATCCATTCTGTCATAATTTACCTCTTCATAACTTTCGTGTTCAAGACCCAAATGTCCATCCAAAATATACGTAAGGACTAAAATGATAATGTTGCAAATAATCAATAATAATAAAGTATCTGATAAATTGGCTAAGGCATTAATAATTCCCACGGTTACGGTGAGGAAGAAATAGCCCATTTCACGAACAGGAACAGTGACAGTACGGTATCTGAAAATGGAAAAAATGGCAAAAAGCCCGAACGAAAAACCTAATTCGATTTTAGTACTACTCAAAAGGAAACAGATAAGAAAAAGTACGCTATTGAAGAGAAAAAAAGTAAAAACAAAATCTTTATTCTTGTGGCGTGCATAATAAAAAGTACGAATAAGAATAAAAGTTACAATCAGATTGAAGGCATATCTAATACCAAATTCAAGGATAATATTTTGTTCAATAGAACTAATCATTTGTTGCAAAGCGTTTTCCATGAGGTTATTTTATGTTCAGAACAAATATACAATTGCAAACCCATTATTAAACAAAAAAGCCTTCACAAATTGTGAAGGCTTTTGTAGTCCGTACGGGACTACAAAAGCCTTAATCTGTATATTTCTCTAATGTGCAATAATCAATGATAAGTAATTGATTTTAAGATAGTTATGATAGTATTTTCCTCCTCCTCTATTAAGATACATTAAGATAAATACTGTATTCATTAAGAAAAACGCTTAACCATTTGCTTAACCATATTAAATTTGATGTATATTTGTAGTGTCGAATTACAAAAATAAATTTCAAATTTCAGCAAATGGCAGAAGCGTTTTTCTTTCTTCGTAAAGGTACAAAAGTTTCTTATAAAGAAATTAGCACCCGACAACCAATTTACGTAGGTTGTAGATTGGTGAAAGACCAATTAGTCTATCCTACTGGATTTAAAGTTTTGCCCAAACATTGGGACTTTGATAAATCCAAAATTAAAAATGTTTTAGCCGTCTCGAATAAGGACGAAATAAACGCCTACCTCCACGACCTGAAAGAGTTTATTGATAGAACGATGGAAAAATATAAGTTGATGCGTGAACCATTGACTAAAACCGACCTCAAAGAATCTATTGATAACTACCTCAACCCGCAACCCGAAGAAAAACCCCTCACCCTTTTTGAGTATATCGAACAATTTATTAATGAAATTGAAAGTGGTAAGCGGTTATTAGATAGCGGTAAGACCTACGAATATAAATCAGTTCAACGTTTCCGCTCCACGCAGAAACTTATCCAAGACTTTTCAGCGATTTATCCACGGCTTATTGATTTTGATACGGTTGATTTGACTTTCTACAAAGATTTTAATTCTTACATGGCGAACGTGAAAGACTACCGACCCGACACGATGGGGAAACACCAGAAAACGCTCAAAACCTTTCTAAGGAACGCCACCGATGACGGAGTGAACCAAAACCTTGACTTTCAGAAAAAAACCTTTAAAATCACTTCAAAGGACAAAACAGAATCGAATGATATTGCACTCAATGAAAACGAACTAAAAGAAATGTTTGATTTAGACTTATCGGATAATTTGAGATTGGATAAAATTAGAGATTTGTTTATCGTGGCGTGTTCAACTGGATTAAGATTTTCGGACTTTGGCGACATTAAACCTCAAAATATTAAGAAAACAAAAGAAGGTGAATTTATTGAGATTATACAGGAAAAAATGAAACGTCATGTGGTTGCACCGATAAACGCCACCGTGAAGACGATTGTAAGCAAATATAACAACGTGCTACCGACAGCACCAAGTAACCAGAAGTTCAACGACTACATTAAAGAAGTTGCACAGCTTTGTAAATCATTGCAGGACCTGGAAACACTTGCCTACGTAAAGGGCGGCAAGAACATTGAAGAATCTTTGGAGCGTTGGAAGTTGATTAGTTCACACACAGGCAGAAGAACGTTTGCAAGCAATGCGTTTGAACGTGGCGTACCTACCAAGGTTATTATGGCAATTACAGACCATAAGTCAGAAAAGGCGTTTATGGCGTACATAAAGACCTCAAAACGTAAACAGGCTCAAATGTTTTCGACCTACGATAAATAAATTAATCCTAAAACAAAAACCCTATCCTCCACAGACCAAAGTATGAGAATAGGGCGTAAATGATACTATAATGCAAGATAAAGAGCAAAAGGGATGGTATAAAGTGACAGTTGCATTACATGATGGCTTATTTCAAGAAATTACCAAAGACATGAGCAACGGAGGGCAAATTAGACCACAAAATATGATATTAATTAAACAGACATTTTTACTTATTCAACTTTATAAAGATTGCATTTTTGTTGGTTTTGCTTATGAAGACAAAGAAGCGGAGAAAGTTATCTCTAATCTTATGAGCAAGGTATCAAGTGAAAGTAGTTTATTAATAGAAATTCCAGACAATCCATTTTATAATTTATATTTTGGACTATGTTGTTTAGAGCGAGTGTTAGAACTAATTAAAGAGGAATATACAACAAACATTAACGCATCTATCAAGCATCTTGAAGATTTAATTTACGAAAGTAATGACTTCCAGAACCTAATCGAAGTTTCACGAAATATTGGCAGAAAATTAATAAATCAAGATTTGCACTCTAATTTTTCAATCTTAAAGAACCATATAACCGAACAACTGGAATATTTGAAACAGAGTAAAAAACAGACTTTAATCGAAATTACGCCACCTCAAACCGCACAAGTGAAGGAAGGGAAAATAAAGGAGATAGCAGGATTTGAAAACATGGAATCTTTTGTTGAGTGGTTGTGTCGAAACCCATATTTAGCAGAAAAAGAGTACCCAGAAATTACGCAAGGGCTTAAAAATAGATTAAAGCTAAGTCCACCACACGAAACAGCTTTAATCATTCAAAAAATACCAGAACAGTTTAACTTATGGAGAAATGAGGTAAATGAATTATACGGAATAACAAAAAAGAAGAAAATAACTCAATATATTGAGCTACTGAATTTAGTTTTAGATAGTGAATATTCAACAATAGTAGAAAATGAAGCAGTTGAGCATATTAGGGATGAAATTTTAGAACAATTACAATATTGGAAATTGGAGTATAATAAATTTGACACCTCCGCTACCGAGGAGGAGGGTAAAAAAGATAAAATCAAACCTAAATGCCGTTCTTATTCACTCTTATACTTTATTTTGATTGAAAAGAAAATTGAAACATCATTCGATTTGCGACCAGAGGGAAAAATCAAGTCTATAAAAACCCTCACAGATAAATTAGGCATTGATGCAACACAATTTAGAAAAGAACTTGATAGTTTTCATAAACCAAATACAAGAATAAATATTAGGAATGAGAAAAATTATCGACAGGCAATTCAAATGCTTAACGAAGACCCAATAAGAAACAAAGAAGCTATTGCAATGGCTATTAGTGAGTTGAAAATCTTTGCACCAATAGGCTAAAACTTCCCCACACTTTCCCCTTTTTTTAGTTTGTAGATTATTGATTATCAATAGTTTACAAACTTTTTTATTTCCCAAAACTTCCCCACACTTTCCCCATAGCTACATGATTTTTTAAGTTTGCCTATCATTTTAATTAAAACCAAGTAAAAAATGAAACAAACTTTTGTAAATCCTTTTGAGGTTTTCGATGCACGATTAACTGAAATTCAAAGTCTTTTAGTGGAAATACGCCACAAGAAAGAAGAGCCACAACCCACAGATAAATCTGATACTTACATAGACCAGAAGAGAGTCGCTGAATTATTGGACGTTAGCGGTGTATCAGTTTGGGAGTATGAGAAAAAAGGACTGTTAAAGTCTTATCGTATCGGAAATTTAAAACGTTTCCTCTTATCAGAGGTTATGGCAAGTCCTAAATTAATTCAACGTACTGCAAAATAAAAAAGGCTAACACTATGGAGGAAAACACAGGATTAGCCAATTATTCGGG
>JAYVIV010000218.1:0-7597 GCA_043769985.1 Arcicella sp. | reverse complement strand
CTCTTTTTGGTCAGAATCTAATTGATACTTATTTTTAGGAAACCTTGTGACATATTGCAAAAGTCTTGGTTTTAGTTTTTTCATCAACTGCTTTCGCTTAAAGAAATCTTCGATTTGATTTAATTCTAAATATTTCTCCCAGAGTCGTTTAGAGTCTGGATTGTAAGGAATGAATACGTTGTGATAATAATTCTCATCCTTAATAATTTTAAATTCTTTTTGAACCGTTTCTAACTCTAAATGGTAAATGGCATCAATTAAAGTTTTTGATGAATTGCTTTTATCTGAAATACATTTTTGAATCTCATCAAAATAGCGATTACTTAGTTGATAGATATTTTTTTCTTCAATATTTGAACTTTCAGTTTTAAATATCTTCTCCGTTATGTTCATCAAAGTTCCATCATAAATATGTTTGTATTTTCCAGTGTTAAATAGTTTAACAAACCCTTTACCCTTCAAACCATTACGGTTACAACGCCCTGCAGATTGGTTAATACTATCCAAAGGAGCAAAATCACGATATACAATATCTAAATCAATATCCACTCCAGCTTCAACTACCTGCGTTGATACGACAATCTGACGTTTTTTATACTTAATATTTCGCTTAATTAATTGTATTAATTGTTTTCTTCGTTTGGGTAAAATAGAACCTGATAAATAGATTATTTGACTCTCTTTTCCGTATAATTCACAAAACGTTGTATAAATAAATTGTGCCTGAGCGATTGTATTTAGAATAAATAAAAATGATTTTGTTTCATTTTCTTCAATATCATCACAAAATACTGAAAGTAGTTCTGTTTTTAAATCTTGCGGTTGATAATTACTTTCTTTAAGTATTTTTTGGTCAATTACAATTCTTTCCAATTTTTCAAAATAGTATTTTGTTCTTTCTTTTGAGAAATCAGTTAACTCAATAACATTAGTTTTGGAAAATATTATTGGTTGCGTTGCAGTAACAAAAATGAATTTCGTATTAAAGTATTCTGCCATTTTAGTAAAAACCAATTCGATTGCTTCATAGTATTTAGGTGGAATATTTTGTACTTCATCCAATACAATAATAGCATTTGTCATGTTATTGAATTTCCTTAACGCCTTATTTTGATTAGTAAATATACTTTCTAAAAACTGCACAAAAGTTGTTACAATAAATTCTTGTTCCCATCCTTCAGTCAAGTACTCTGCCTCATTTGAGCCAATTTCAATATCGTTGTAACTGTCTGTTGGAATTGACAAATAATGATGTTTGGCAACCATATCTGCTTTTAAATTACTATCAATTGACTTATAAGAAGCAACAATCTGACTAAAAATCGCCGAATTTTGGTCTATAATTGAGGTAAAAGGTAAGCAATAAATAATACGAGGTTTTTTACCCTCTGATTTTTCAACAAATTCATTCTGTAAGATTATAGCTGCATTATAGGCAGAAAAGGTTTTACCCATTCCCGTAGGAAGTGTTATTGAAAAGAAATTATAAGAAGCATATTTTTTTGTATTTATTGCAATATCTTGGTAAGCACATTCTCTGTCGATGTCAATAGCCTTTCCCTCATTTTTCAAAGTGGCTTGTTTATAAAAGCCAACCATTTCTGTACTAAACAATTGATTCTCTAAAATAATATTCCATTTGTTCCCACTTTTCCCTATCATCATATCTCCTTTATCGGCTGATAGTAAAAGGGAAAATAGATAGTGTTGGAGGAAGAAATATTTTGAATCTTTTTCTTGATACAGTTTATTCTTATTTTTCTCTATTTGTCTTAAACTTCCAAATTTAGCTTTGATATTATCCCATTCCTTCCTTTCTATTATAAAACCTGTTTTTAATAAAATATTCTGGTAAAGTTCGAACGGTAAATTATCAATTTGACAATCAAGTTCCATTTTACTTTCTTCATCCAAAAATATTTGGGAGTTATTATTTTTATCTTCAATTAAGTTAGTCAAGTATCCGTGATGCCTTCTAATAACTTTCAAAACTATATATTCTATAATTGAATTTATATTTGAATAATTACTAAATACAAAATATGCTCCTAATTTTGCATGATTGGAAAGGTTTGGATTTTGATTTAATTCTTTTGTCGCACTGATATTCTTATTTATTAAAAAATAATTAATATAGTCTTGATTTGCATCAATAAAGGGTTTATTATCTTCTTCTATTGTAGCCTCAATAATTTTACTTTGAAAATAGTCAGTTCCTTTTCCAAAATCATGAAAATAAACTAATAGTTTACGTATATCTTCTATCTCTGGTTTCGGGAAAAAGTTGCTGGATATAAATTTCATGTCCAGCAACTTTTCAGAAATGTCATTACAAGAATCTAAATGCTCTTGAAGTGTTCTATCGGGGTGAGATATTAATTCAAAAGAGGCTGATGTTTGTTCCATTGGATAACTGATAATATTGATTTAAAAAAGCATAAATTGATTTTGTTTTTCTTTCTAAAATTATATCTTCTCTTTCGGTAACGTTTCTTTCTAAATCCATTTCTATGGAATACATACTTTGTTCAATTATCTCAGTTCTATATTTACCAAGTACTTCAATATCAAATTTTTGAAATTGTGATTTGGGTATTACTGAGTCAATTTTAATGGACTGATTTGGTTCTTCAATTAATGTTGCCCCAAATTCATCAATAAATTCAAAATTAGAAATAAGACTTGCAAGCCCCATAGATGGAGTATAAATCGCACATTTTTCTATCAAGTTCTCTTTTAATCTATTATAAGTTTCTAAATTTTTATGATAGAAATAAATACGATATTTAGGTTGATATACAAATTCCATCATGGTAGGCTTCCGATTATCTGATTGCTTCATTCTACCCAATACAGCCCTTAAATTGATATTAATTCGCTGCATTACGATAGGATTCAATAATTGAATTCCTATTAAGCACTCTTTGTTTTGAAAATAATTTAGATATTGATTTTTCTCTAAACCAAGAATTGCACCCACATATCCATATAAGGATGTCTTAGTAGGAAGACAATATGAAACCGCAGAAGTCGTTGCATAGATTTTCTTATAATGAGCAAGTTCCCCCCATATATCAAATGCTAAGACCTTCATAAGTTGCTGGATTTTTTGAGTTTAAATCGGTGGTAAAAGTTATTCTATCATCTTTGATAATAGTTATTCTACTAATCTTTGAATCGTATTTGTTTAAAGTTTCAACTAATTTATCTGTGTTGATACTGAATTGAGATATACTTTCCAAATCATCTTCTTTAACCCCATCATTAAATTTCAATGTGAGCCTATCAAGTAAATCCCCAATAAAAAAACCTTTTTGCGAATAATCAACTTTGATCAGTAATCTGGGCATATGTCCTTTTTTAGAACGAGTCAATAAACCCTTTGTTCCATTCCACATTCCTTCAATCAATTCATTGACATCTTCTTCCGATAAATTTGTATTCTTTGCAGCATTTTCGTTTATCACCCCATGAAATCCAATCATGCCATACGAGATATTATATTCCTCTCTGAAAGTACGTTGAATTGATGTTTCTTTTGTTGCAAAAGCTCCTGTACCTTTTATGAAATTTTCTTTGACTTTATTCAAAGACTTTCCCATGCCAAACTGAACAGGTCCTGTAAAATGAAAAGTTTTTTGAGTATCTATCTCTTCTGCATCTCCTTCATTATCAGACTCTTCAGTATTTTCTTCTCCTTTTTTTGCTTTACCTTTCTTATCTGCTACTTTATCTTTTTTTGGTGCAGATACTGCTCCAAATAAGCGAACATCAATAAATTTTAACTTAAAATCTTCTTTATTATTATAAGATTTTGCTCTCTGTGTACCAGTTACGGCTTTTCCTTCTTCATCTCTAATAAAAATATCTCCCAGGCTTTCAGTTTGTTCTCCATTATAGCCTTTCTCAAATAAATAGTCTCTAATGGTACGTTTAAGTCGAACATCTGTGACCAAACATTTACCTGTTTCTTCGTTAATTCTTGGTCTATTGGCATCCATTGGGTCGCCATTTGGGTTGCAGTTAGTAGCATCATATAGAAAAATAAGTTCGCTACGATTAGTAATTATTGCCATAATAAATATTTGTTAACTATTTTTTTGATTATTTAATTGGTGATAAAAAAACTCTTTTTGCATTACCATACCGAGAGAAAATGAATATGATAACTCTGTTCTACTTAAATCATTCTTCTTGATTAGATTCCTACCAATAAGTGGATTTAGCTTTTCCAATAGTTCATGCTCTGACTTTTTCAGTTTGTCATTGTATTGAGAAAGCTTGTCTATCAGTTTTAAATGAATCTTTTTCATTTGTTCTACGTCTAAGTTTAAACCATTCAATTGATTCATAAAGGGTTTATTTTGAAGATGACTATTTTGCTTTTCTAAAAGAATATTGGTAAGTATCCCTAAATAGAATGCCCCTTTTTTTAAGTCACTATTCTCAAAAAAGTCATTATGCTGTAAAATGAAATCGTCTATATTTAAGGCTATTTCAGAAGATTCAATGTTTTTTTCTTCCATTGTGATAGAGTTTATTAATTTTAGTTCATTAAAAAATTGATAAATTGTAAATGATGTTTTAACATGACGGGAGAAATCATTAGGATTATCTTTACTATTTTTAAACGCTATCACAATGGTCTCCATGAAAGCCTGTAAAATAGTTTCTTTATTTAGTTTATTTCCATAAAATACTGCTTCAAGAACTTTATAGAAATAGGGATGAAAAACCGTGTCAGTTCTCACTTTCTGAGAAAAATAATCTTTAATTCCGTACATAGGTGGTAACCCCTTCTCATAAAATCCGCCAAAATTGATTTCATAATTTTTTATAATATCACTTGATTTCGCATTTTTAGCCTTTATTAAAATCCTATTGATAAGTCTATACCTTTCTTGTATCCGTTTTTTAGTATCAAATATTTCTTTGAATCTTGAAGGAAGTACATCTGATAAATGTAGTTTAATTAGAAATTGGGCATTATTGGGCTGGAAAAAGAATATATCATAATATATGTCATTTCGGCGTAATTCTTCACTCTCAATGATTTCATTAATAATAGTTTCATTGCCTATTATACTATTACTTTCGCCATCCAAGGTATTCGTTGATGATTTACTGATAAAAGAGTTTATAATTTCTTTCACTATTTCATCTTTGGCTGAAATAAAATGAGGAAGAATGAAATACTTTAAACCATAGAAATTACGTGTAAGACTCAAATCAGAATCTATAATAATCCTTTTTGCTCCTTCAAGAATTTTAACGGCTTCAGGAGAAACAGGAAACATTTTGTAAGAATCATTTACATTAAACCCATTTCTTGAAAAAGAAACTGCATCAACCGTAAATCCAAGCGTATCTACACGTCCCCATACCTCAGATGATGGTTTATAGGTAATTGAACACACTTTATTTACGCTTTTTGAGTCTTTATAATATTTGCTATATGCTTCTTCTCTAAATAATTCTTTATACTCTTCAAAATCTCCAAAATATTTATTGTCAA
Organism: Arcicella sp.; assembly: GCA_043769985.1. Lineage (GTDB taxonomy): Bacteria > Bacteroidota > Bacteroidia > Cytophagales > Spirosomataceae > Arcicella. The sequence continues at coordinate 2,082 of JAYVIV010000218.1, read as the reverse complement.
TTTTCATACTGAACATATATCTTTTATCATTAGACATAGATTTATGATATTCAATTAATTTCTTCTCAATGGTATCAATTTGCTCAATAGAAATAAATTTATGACCATTATTGACAATTGATTGTTTTACTTTCTTTATTAGCTTTCTGACATTATCAGCATATTTTTCAATGTTACTGTCCATCTGTAATAATAAGGTAGGGACAAGATTTGTTCCGTTTGCCCCTTGTACTTTACGATAGAGATAAGAATTAACTTTTTGATTTGAGAAGAATTCATCCGTTAATTCGTCCATCAAAACAGTATCTTTTATCTCAGCAAAAAGGACTTTTGCTTCATCTCCTTTTACCTTTGGAAAAGGATTTGCCCACGGCTCAAAGTATTCTGAATATTTTTCATCTTGGCTTAGAACTTTGCCAATAGTATAAAATGATTTTAGCATAAAATAAAAATTTGGAATTCTAAATGAGTTTTCTGAATATCTGGACAATCAATAATATCATCCCATTCGCCACGATTGTGACTTAATTGTGAGCCAAGTTTAATGAGGGTTTGAAGCATGAAGTGTAAATTTAAAATGTGAACTTTTCTTAATTATTCCTCAAATTACTACGAAATAAACCACATTGTCTAATATTAATACCTTTTATTTGATGAATCTTATTAAGCGGTATATTCCGCACTTAATTTATATTTAACAAGTAAAAAATTGAATAATTCTTGGCTTATGGAAATGAAATTTAAGTAGATTTTATAAAATTACAGAGGAACAAAAAAGAATAATTGTCTCAACTAATAGTAGAGATTTGTTCGTAATTTCGTTTAAAATAATCATTCACGAAATTATTTTAGGTTCTATACCTTTTATCAATTCAGAAGAACTTAAAAACCAACATGAGCCATTTACCCAAAAAATACATATTTATTGATGAAAGTGGTGATGCAGCTTTCTATGCCAAAAAGAAAAAACTCTTGGTAGGAACAGAAGGATTCCAGCCACTACTTTTGTTGGGAATGGTTGTTATTGAAGAAAAGCAAGCTATTCATCAAGACCTTACGGACTTTATGGATTTCATCAAAACCGATGAATTATATAATTCTTTGGCTTGTGTAAATGACCCCAAAGGCTGGTACCTTCACGCCAGGGCAGACCATACCGATATAAAACTAAAATTTGTTGAACTTCTCAGAAAGTTGAAGAACTTTAATACTTTCGCAGTGATAGGGCGTAAACGATTGAGTACCTTTCAAAAAAAGCATAACAACAATGAAAGTGAATTTTATTTTGATATGGTTTATCACCTACTCAAAGACCGTTTGAACGATGATGGATATTTTTATCAGATTATTTTGGCAGGAAGAACAGGCAGTAGTTCTGTAAAATTAAAAGAAGCCATTGAGAAAGCCATTGAAAGCGATAATAGAATCAGAAAGAATAAGTTAGAAATAAAATTTGATTGTCGAACCGCACCAAGTAATATGACTCCTGAATTGAGTATTATTGATTATATGCTTTGGGCTTTGCAGCGATACATTCTTTCGGGAGAGGGCAGATATTTTAAAGCCCTCCAAAATAAATTCAGCTTAATAATTGACCTATATGACACTGTAAATTACAATTCAAATTATTATCATCAGGAAAATAGTCCTTTTTCAATTGAAAAGGCAAGCGAATTCAGAAGAGATGGATATGTATAGACATAAAAAAAGCAATCTTTTGTATCCCGTACCAATACTGGTAACCCCGACAGTTGCAGGTTGTGATATACAAAAATTGCTCAATACAAATTTACCAAGAATAGTACCAAATTCCAAATTTTCGTGGAACAATGGGTTTCAGTAGTAATAAATGGCATGAAAAAAACCGTTTTAAGATTGCGACCTAAAGCAATTTAAAAATACGGAAGCAGTAAAGCAAACTCGTTTCCAGTAACACTCATACAGCCGTAATCAGCAAATCTCAACCCAATAGGTGATTACTTGGAGTGCATCAAAAAGTGTGGGGCAATCTAAATAATATCTTAAATTAAGTACTCAGAACTATTCAATTGAACTGTTAAATATCTTGAAAGATTTTACTAA
>JAYVIV010000217.1:0-4934 GCA_043769985.1 Arcicella sp. | reverse complement strand
TTAGTAAAATCTTTCAAGATATTTAACAGTTCAATTGAATAGTTCTGAGTACTTAATTTAAGATATTATTTAGATTGCCCCACACTTTTTGATGCACTCTTGACGTAGAGGTTCTCATAACAATTTGCCGAAAATATACGGTTTACAACCACAGCGGTGGCCGCTATTTAATTAGTTGATACTTATAGAGTAGGCTTCTTATATACTTGAAATGGAACATTATTATCTGTCAAGATTTTATACACTGTCGTAGTAGAAGGAATCGAAAATGCCTTCATAATGTCTCGAATACTTCTTTGTTCTTTGTAAGCACTTATCACCATCGGAGCAATTGCTTGATAACGAGGTGATAATCCCTTGGGTCTTCCTCCCATTCTGCCTCTGGCTCGTGCAGCATCCTGCCCAGCTTTTGTTCTACGAATTAGCCTTTTGCGTTCATGTTCTGCCAAAAGGGCAAATAATTTAAAGACAAATTCCCCAGTTTCGGTGGTAGTATCAATCAAAGATTGAGAAAGGCTTTTGAATAGTATTCCTTTTTGGTTTAGTTCATCAACCAGCATAATCAATTCAAGCGTAGTTCTTCCTAATCGGTCAATATCCCAAACCACCAATTCATCCCCAGCTCTCAAAATTTCTTTCACTTTTTCAAACTCAGGTCTTAATTTGGAAATGCCCGAAATCTTTTCATGAAAGATTTTATCACAGCCATATTTTTTAAGGGCATCCATTTGGAGTGCTTCGTTTTGCTCCTCTTTGGAAACTCGTACATATCCTATTCTCATAAAGGTCTTATATTTTATAATACTCGATATAAATATAGTAAAATATAATTTGATTTTAATAACAGGAATATGGAATTTGCAAAAGCAATTTTAAGGGCAATTGAGAAGAAATATTCATGGAAACGATAATTTCATAAAACCCCTCATTTTTCTGTAACGCTTTAATCCAAAAATGGTCTATTTCCCAAAACCTTCAAAATATGGCATATTTATTTTTAACCAATAAAGAGAGAGAAATTTATCAGAGCGTTCCTCAAAAGATTGAAGAAGAAGTTTTATGGAAAAACTTTTTTCTTAGCAAAGAAGATAAAATATTTATTCACTTTTTTCATGGCAATCAATCCAAAGTGGCAGTTGCTTTACAGGTTGGTATCATTCGATTATTAGGATTTTTACCCGAAGGCTGGAATAGTCAGATAAATCCTGATTGGATTGGCTTTATAATGGAACAACTAAAAATAGCTGTAAATCCGAATTTACTGGATTATGGAAATAGACCAGCCACCAGAACGGAACACTTACAACAAATTTTGAAACACCTTGATTATCGAAGATGGCAACCCATTATGGACGAGCATGTCATTGAAAAATGGCTTATTGAGCGAGGAATGGAACACGATAATGAGCGTTGGTTACTGGAAAAACTTTGTCAGAAACTGCATCGTGAGAAAATATTACGTCCTGCCATTAGCTCTTTGGAAAGGATAGTTTCAAGTATTAATGAGCGTTTACATGAGGAAACTTATAAGCGTTTAATGTTTATGTGGACGGATGACGTGTTTCAAAAATTGGATGATATTCTTGAATTTAATGAGGAAAAGAAACAAACGGTGCATCGCTGGCTATGCCAAACACCGAGCTCAAATTCTGCCCGTTCTATCAATCAAACGCTTGATAAAATCACCTTTTTAAAAGATTTTATTAAGGTAGATAGCTGGGATTTGTCGGTTATTCCTGCCAATCGTAAAAAACGATTAGCCAATATGGTTCGACAAAACACCAATACTTATTTGCAAAGGATGAGCCCACAAAAGCGATACCCTTTATTGATTTGTTTTTTGTACGAAACGCTTTTGGACACTACTGACATCGTTTTATTAATGTACAGTGAATTTTGGCAACACGCTGTAAATGAAGCTAAAAAAGCCTTAGAAGAATATCAAAAAGGAATAGTAAAGACACAGGGATTTGCGGTATGGACGTTGGTAAAAACGGCTCAAATGGTAGTGGATGAAAGGATTGAAAGTCCAAATCTGAGGAATATTATTTATGAACATCTGTCCAAAGAAGACCTTGATGCTGCACTGGATTTCTTCTTGAAAAACATTGACCATGATGCTCATTCTCTCCAATCATTTTTGCTGAAACAATATGCCAGATTCAAGCAGTTCACCATTAATTTTCTAAAAACATTATCCTTTGAAATAGCCTTCGTCAAAGATAATTTTGGTCCAGGATTATCCTTGGTTACAGACCTACAACTTGGTAAGAAAAGAAAGTTTCCTGTGGACGCTCCCAGTAATTTTATTGTTAATTCATGGCAAAGAGTCATTGATGATCAGGAGATTAACCAAAGCCAAGCCTATGAACTCTGTGTATTATTGGTCTTGAAAGATAGGTTGCAATCGGGCGATGTCTTCGTAAAAAACTCTCGAAAGTTTGCAGATTTCAATAGCTTTTTAATTCCAAAATCTCGTTGGGAGATAGAATCAGAACGGATTTGTCAATCTTTGGGCGGTATTGATATTGCGGCTAAAATTGATGAAATGGCATCGGAATTAGGATCCTTACTAAAACCATTATCTGACTTATTGGCACAAGGCACTGACATTCGATTAGAAAATGGAGAATTGGTTTTACCGCCCATCAAGGCTGATGAACTTAGTGATTCTACCAAACGATTAAGGGAGCAAGTCAATTTGAGACTTCCCAAAGTTGGATTAGTGGAGATGATACGGGAGGTGGACTCTTGGGTAAACTATACCAATGAGCTTCGAGACGGGGATTCTTCTCGAAATTCAGAACGAGATTCTTTACTGTATGCTGCCCTAATGAGTAATGGTTGCAATATTCCTTTGGCAGATTTGGCTCGTTCTTCGGATTTAGATTATCAAGCCTTATGGTGGGTTGCAAACAATCATTTTAGCGATGAGAATGTTAAAAAATCCAACAATATTGTTGTGAATTTCCTGCATAAACAGTGGCTCAGTGAGTATTGGGGTGATGGAACACTATCATCATCCGATGGGCAAAGATGCCCTACCAGTGGCAAAATACGCAATGCAAGCTCTATCGTAAAGTATTTTGGATTTGGGAATGGAGTTACTTTTTACACTCACACCTCCGACCGCAGCGGCGGACCGTCAATATTCTCAATATGGTTCAAAAGTGATAACTTCAACCGAACGGGATGCTGCCTACGTTTTAGATGAAATCTTAGCCAATGAAACTGATTTGGAAATTTTAGAACACGCAACTGACACGCATGGATATACCGATTTACTTTTTGCGTTCTTTAACTTGGTAAACAAAAAACTTATTTCACGACTCAGAGACCTCAAAGGGCAAAGACTTTGCAAAATCAAATCAAGTACCAATAATGAATACAATGAGTTAGAATATCCGCCCCTTAAATTCACAGGTACAGTCAATATAGATTATCTAAAAAAGAACGCCCATGAGTTACAAAGAGTATCAGCATCGTTACAAACTGGAACGGTAACTGCCTCATTGTTAATGAATAAGCTACAAGCATATCCGAGACAAAACAATTTAATGTATGTCTTACAAGCCTACGGACAGTTAGAGAAAACGGTATTCATTTGTAATTATTTGCTGATACCTCACATGAGAAGAAGAATCAATCGGCAACTCAATAAAGGAGAACAGTTACATAATTTAAGGTCTTATCTATGGTTTGGTAGCGATGGGTTTATTCGAAAACAACAGGAAGCCGAACAACAAATTACAGCGTACAGTCTCACTTTATTAACCAATATTGTGATGGCTTGGAACACCGTTTACATTCAAGAAATCCTCAAAGAACTTAAAGAAGAAGGATATGAGGCGGGCGGCGAACCGCTTAATGAAGAAGATTTTGATCATATTTCACCTTCCGTTTTTGAACACATTAACCGTTTGGGAAAATACAATTTTAAGGATGAAATCAAACTGGAAGAGAATGGATTACGTGCTTTAAGAAAGCCTAAAAGTGGATTTGGCTTTAAGAAAAACTGATTTATTAGTTGAAAACCGTAAATTTTCGCACAAATGTTATGAAAACCTCATGTTGAAAAGACCGCTCCGTTTTTACATCATTTGGGACACCAGAGTAAAACCCACGAAAGGAAACGTCCTACGCCCGAAACATTTTTTGCTTCCATTATTGCTTTGGGCTGTAATAGAGGCGTTGAAAAGATGCGAAATATCTCCAAAGGAATTCAAGTTTCAACGCTCCAAAATACAAGCGATTGGTACTTGTCATTACAAGCACTCAAAGATGCAAACGATGCCATTAGCAAAATGAAAAATGGCTTAGATTTACCAGAAATCCATAGAAATGACCCCAATGAACTGCATACTGCCAGCGATGGGCAGAAGATTTTGAATAAAAAGAACTCGCTTAACGCTGCCTTTTCTTATAAATATCCTGGTTTCGACAAAGCATCGGTGGCAAACACGGCAGTTGATGAGCGATTCGCCATGTTTTATGCAACGGTAATTGTGGCATCCGCAAGAGAAGCTGTTAGTATGGTGGATATGCACCTCAATAATCCCGTTATTAAAAGTACGATTCATTCAACTGATACCCACGGTTCAACCGAAGTCGTTTTTGGGATGATGCACCTGTTAGGAGTCTTCTTTGCTCCCAGAATAAAAGACCTTGGTTCACAGCAATTGTATGGGTTCAAGAGCAAAAAGGAATATGTAGAGTTAGACTATAAATTAATACCCGACCATACCATTAATACTGCCCTAATAGAGAAACATTGGGACGATATTTTACGAGTGATGGCATCCTTAAAATTAGGAAAAACCACCGCTGAACAGGTTTTAAAGCGGTTAAATTCCTACTCACAACAAAATCCATTGCAAAGAGCCATGAAGGAATTTGGTAAGATTATCAAGAGTTCTTTCATTCTCAAATATTAT
>JAYVIV010000216.1:0-4334 GCA_043769985.1 Arcicella sp. | reverse complement strand
AAAATCCTCATTTAGCGATGCTAAATTGCGGTTTTAGACCTCAAATCATTCAAAAATTACTTCGTATAGATTTGGATGACTTATTTAATTCCCGTTCCTTATTTCCATAAAAAATATTTCGATTTTTGTAAATTATTCATCAATGACTGCTAAATTCTTACCCTTTTTATTACTCATTTCTTCCCTTTTTCTATATTCGTGCGGGAATGAAACGGTCTTCACAAAACTGTCCGCTGAGGAAACAAACATTGCTTTTTCAAACAGAATTACGGAATTAGACACCATGAATGTGCTTACGTTTGAGTACGTAAACAACGGCGGAGGCGTGGCTTTGGGCGATTTTAATAATGACAAATTAGTGGATGTTTATTTTACGGGGAATCAAGTTGATAACAAATTATACCTGAATAAAGGAGACTTTAAATTTGATGATGTCTCCCAAAAAGCCAATGTGGAGGCTAAAGGAAAATGGTGTTCGGGTGTGGCTTTGGTGGACATTAACAATGATAAATTATTGGATATTTATGTGAGTGCGACCGTTAAAAAAGTGGCTTCTGACCGTGCCAATCTATTGTATGTTAATCAAGGCGTTGGAAAAGATGGCGTGCCAATTTTCAAGGAAATGGCTCAAGAATATGGCATTGCAGACACCACGCACACTACAAATTCTGTGTTTTTTGACTACGATAACGATGGAGATTTAGACCTTTATGTGCTTGTAAATGAGATGGATGACAATCGTTTTCCAAATAAATATCACGATAAAATAGTGGATGGTTCATCAAAACGGACGGACAGGTTATATAGAAATGACTTTTCTCAAACACTCAATCATGCCGTGTTTACAGATGTCAGCAAAGAAGCAGGAATTCTGATTGAGGGGTATGGTTTGGGCGTAAATATTACTGATATTAACCGTGATGGTTGGAAAGATATTTATGTAACGAATGATTATCTGACGAACGATTTACTGTACATCAATAGTGGAAGTAAAAAAGGGTTGTCACCACGATTCACGGATGAAGCTGGTCAATTTTTCAAACATACTTCCTACTCGGCGATGGGCAACGAAGTGGAAGATTTGAATAATGATGGCTTAGTGGATGTTTTGTCGGTCGATATGATGCCTAAGGACAATTATCGCAAGAAAATGATGACTCCTGCCAATAACTATTTGAGTTACCAAAACAACGAACAATTTCATTATAATTACCAATATCCACGCAATACTTTGCAGGTAAATCAGGGGGTAAATCCGAAGACAGGAAAGCCCGTTTTTAGCGAAATGGGCTTGTTGGTGGGGATTGCAGAAACCGATTGGAGTTGGACTCCGATGGTAACGGACTTTGACAATGATGGATTCAGAGACATTATTATTACCAATGGTTTTCCAAGAGATATTACCGACCAAGACTTCATGATTTACAGTGCCGAAGTTAAAAATTTGATGAGTCCGATGATGCTTTTGGAGTCAATTCCATCAGTTAAAATTGCCAATTATGCCTACAAAAATAAAGGTGGTTTACAATTTGAGGACGTGACTAAAGATTGGGGAATGGACACGCCAAGTTTCTCAAACGGTGCCGCTTATGCTGATTTAGACAATGATGGCGATTTGGATTACGTGGTGAATAATATCAACGATTCAGCTTCTGTATATCGCAATAATTCCATTCAAATGAAACCTAAAGAAAGTAATTATCTGAGGGTGAAACTGAACGGTTTGAAGAATAATATCAACGGAATTGGTGCTTTTATTGAAATTAAATACAACAAAAATGAACAACAAATTTATGAAAATACGCCTTACCGGGGCTATCTCTCAACGATAGAAAATGTTGCCCATTTTGGTTTAGGAAAAACTCAAAAAATTGATGAAGTAAAAGTGATTTGGCAAAGCGGAAAGATTCAAATTTTGACAGATATTCCAGTAAATCAAGTCTTGATAATTGATGAAAGATTGGCGGTAAGCCCAACTTCAAAAATCGAATCGTCGAACCGCCAACAATTCAATAATTCAACCACTATTTTTAGAGACATAACAGATTCATTATCAATTGATTACGTTCATAAAGAAGTAGATGCGATTGATTTTAATGTTCAGAAATTATTACCCCACAAACTCTCCCAATTTGGACCTTCGCTGGCAGTTGGTGATGTGAATGGCGATGGTTTAGAAGATGTTTATATCGGTGGTTCAGCCAATTATAAAGGAAAATTTTTACTGCAAAATAAAGCAGGGAAATTCACGAAATCGGATTTGATTTTGGGAGAAACCGATGCCACGAAATTAGCAGAAGATATGGGCGTTTTATTGTTCGATGCTGACCTCGACGGTGACCTTGATTTATACGTAGTGGGAGGGAGTAATGAACTTCCAAAAGAATCGCTCGAATACCAAGACCGTTTTTATGAGAATGATGGAAAAGGGCATTTTATCCAAAATAAAGCTGCTTTACCTCAGTTTTTAAAGAGTGGTTCATGCGTGAAAGCTACAGATTTTGATCGTGATGGCGACTTAGATTTGTTCATCGGTGGGCGGGTGGAAGTGGCAGCGTACCCAAAGCCTGTAAGTAGTTATATATTGCGGAATGATAGCCCCCTAACCCCCGAAGGGGGAAAAGCGACAATAAAATCGCAGTCAAAAACTCCCCCATCGGGGGTTAGGGGGGCTATTTTTACCGACGTAACCGCCCAAATTGCTCCAAATCTGAAAAATATCGGCTTGGTTTGTGATGCTCTTTGGACGGATGCCGACAATGACGGTTGGATGGATTTGATGTTGGCGGGGGAATGGATGCCTATAACGCTTTTGAAAAATAATCAAGGAAAATCGTTCGCTCCAAGTTCGACAGAATCTTTGAAAAATAAGGTCGGCTTTTGGAATAGTTTGACGGCAGGAGATTTTGATAATGATGGTGACACGGACTACATCGCAGGGAATTTGGGAACCAACACACTCAACCGTGCATCGGACGAATTTCCTTTGAGTATCTATGCAAAAGACTTCAATAATGATGGGAATTTTGATGCTATTCCTACGGTTTTTTACCAAGATAAAGATGGAAAACGCAAGGAAGTAACCTTTCATGGACGGGATGATTTATCAAAGCAAATGAACACAATGCGTAAGAAATTTGATAATTATCAAAAATTCGCTTTGGCAGGAATTTACGAAATCCTTACGGCAGAAGAACTAAAAAACGCTTTAATTTTGAAAGCTAATTATATGAATACCAGTTATATAGAAAATTTGGGCGAAAGCAAATTCAATATCTCAGTATTGCCCATGCAAGCTCAAACTGCCCCTGTAAACGGAATGTTAGTAGAAGATTTTGATGATGATGGAAACCTTGATGTTTTGATGGTAGGGAATGATTTTGGCAATGAAGTTTCAGTAGGGCGATTGGATGCTTTCAATGGTTTGTTACTGAAAGGGGACGGAACTGGAAAATTTCAATCGGTTAATGTTTCAGAAAGTGCTTTTTGTGTTTCGGGCGATGCAAAAGGTTTGGTACGGGTAACAAATTCACAGGGGAAACCCATTATTATGGCAAGCCAAAACCGTTCAGATTTGAGGAGTTTTATGGGTATGAAATCTTTCCTAACTCAGCCTCTAAAAAATAATGATAGCTTCGTTTTTGCGAAATTAAAAAATGGGAAAACTCGTAAAATTGAAGTTGGATATGGTACGTCGTTTTTATCACAATCATCAAGAAGTATTTTGCTTTCGCCCAGTGTGAAATCTGTGGAAGTGGTTGATTATCAGGGGAAAAGGAGAAAATTGTAATTTTTTCGGAACTGTATATTTAAAAATGCAACTCCCAAATTTGACCTTAATAAACCCCTGACAGGGCGAAGAGCCGCTGTCAGGGTATAAGTCCGAACCCCTGACAGCTGCTCTTCGCCCTGTCAGGGGTTTATGTGAAATAGTAGATTATTCTGAAATTAAACAAAATCCTTAAAATCTCATCTCCTTCACATCATCCGCAATAATTAATTTTCCCTCCGTAGCCTTCTGAACATCCTCAATACTCACGCCTGGGGCAGTTTCTAAGAGCTTGAATCCTCCTTCGGGCATAACTTCCAATACCGCTAATTCAGTCACAATTTTCTTCACACAGTTTATTCCAGTAATGGGCAAGGAACAATTTTTAAGCAATTTCGACTTACCATCTTTGCTGACGTGTTGCATGGCTACAATGATATTTTTTGCCGAAGCCACTAAATCCATCGCCCCGCCCATGCCTTTGACCATTTTTCCAGGGATTTTCCAGTTGGCAATATCGCCATTTTCGGAAACCTCCATGGCTCCTAAAATTGTTAAATCAACG
>JAYVIV010000215.1:0-8089 GCA_043769985.1 Arcicella sp. | reverse complement strand
ATTACCAACTTTTGCAATAATTCAGTCGAGACATTGACGATTGGTTTTGACATAAAAACGTACCAATCTTTCATCCAATCCGCCCGATTTGGCTTACCTCTTATAATCCCGTTCGTTTGATATTCAGGGCATTGTATGCCGTTTTCTTTTACGTATTGAGATAATATTTTATCACGGTCGTAGGTTACTTTGATGCCTGTTTCTTCGTGTGAAAAAATTTTGTTAACTCCAGTTTGCTGATGAATTTGGGGAATAATATCAATCATTTCGCCATAAAGAATGGTAAATTGTGGAGGATTTTCCGCAGGACAAAATTCTGTTAATTGTCTATTCAGATCAGCCAAAGATTCATTGACAAATCGGTAATGACGGGCGGAATAATGAGGGTCATTCCAAACGGAGGGTTCAAATACGTAGAGCAACATCACGGGTAAACCTTCTGCCAGAGCATCGTGAAGCGGGGCGTGGTCACGGAGGCGTAAATCCCGTTTAAACCAGACAATATTTATCGAATTTTCTTTCAAAGTTTTTGATACATGATATAACCATTAACATATCCCAAAGAGGAATGTTTGTAGGCTTCGGGAATTTCGCCAATTATTTTAAAACCTAATTTTAACCACAATTTGACTGCTTTTTGATTCGTGCTTACCACTAAATTATATTGCATTCCACGAAAACCTAAACGTCGAGATTCTTCCATTGAAAACTCCGCCATTGTTTTTCCAATTCCTTTTCCACGAGCATTTTCAGAAACCATATATCCCGCATTTACGATATGAGAACCTAAATCCATTTGATTTTCTTTTAGATAAAATGTCCCTAAAATTTCATTATTTTCTTCGGCAACGTAAGTTCTTTTATCCGAAGAAAACCAATAATTTAACATTTTATCTTTAGAAGAATTAGGGGCAAAAACGTAGGTATCACCCGTTGAAATTACATTACTAATAATGTGCCAGACGGCTTCGTGGTCAGTTGGCGTGGCTAATCTGATGGTCATATCTTTGCTCTTAATTTTAGGTAAATTGCAAATATAAACGTAAAACGTTTGACTTAGAAGACCTTTTCACAAGAAGGTGATATTTCTTTTGCAATTTCCATAAATAAAAAAGGTGCAAGCCGAAACCTGCACCTTATAAGTAAACTTAAGTTCTAACAAAGGTTTAATAGAGAGCGTTTTTCGCTATTGCCTAACCCCTAAACCCAAACCCCAAATTAAATTTATTTTGTACCGTATTTCTCTGAATATTTACGGTATAAACGTTTTTGTTTATCATCCAAATCAACTTTACGACCCTGAATGAAAGCGTGTTCAACTTTGGCGGTTCTCATGTCCAAAACATCACCCGCCGAAACGATTAATGTTGCGTGTTTACCAACTTCCAACGTACCCACCATTTTATCAATTCCTAAGATTTTAGCGTTATTGGCTGTTATCAATTTCAACGCCTCTTCTTTGTCCATTCCATGCCCTGCCACAATACCTGCTAAGAAAGGCAAATTACGAGTTCTCCAGTTTAATCCAATATAGCCTAAACCCACTAAAACACCCTTTTGAGCCAATAGGTAAGGTAATTTGTAGGAAATATCCGTATCATCATCGGCAGAATTTGGCAAACGATGCGTGGCACTAACGATTACTGGAACGTTATTTTCCTTCAAAAAATCTGCCGCTAACAAAGATTCTTCCGCTCCAATGATGACGATTTTCTTCACACCTTTTGCCTTTGCAAACTGCACCGCTTCGATAATTTCTTTTCCATAATCAGCACTGATATATAAAATCTTCGAACCATCGAAAAGTCCCCTCATGGCTTCCATTTTCACGTTTGTAACGGCAGGTTTTGTTTGGATATAAGCGATGGCATCATTAAAAGTTTTATCAACTTCTCTCAACGTTTCATCTCTTTTTTCGTTCTTTTTTGTACTTACTGTGAAAGTATTGAAGTCAAAATCACGTTTGAAATATCCCACCCAATTAATGTGAATCCCATCATCTTTTTTCAAAGCGGCATCTTCCCAATTCCAACCGTCTAATTGCATAATGGAAGACATTCCTGCCACAATTTCTCCCTGTGGTGTTGCTTGGGTAATCAGAATCCCGTTGCTTCTCACCGTTGGAATCAACTCAGAATCAGTGTTGTAAGCAATCAATGCTCTCACGTGGGGATTAATTCCACCAATCTCAGCCATGTCGTTGGTTGAACGAACGGCATCAATTTCTGTCAAACCTAACTCGTTGGCGGGTGAAATCAAGCCAGGGTAAATGCTTTTACCCGCTAAATCAATGGTTTCGGTTGTGGTTTTATCATAAGCTGTTCCCACACCACCAACTGCCGTGATAATTCCTTTATTGAAAACGATTATGCCATTTTCAATAACTTGCCCATTAGCGGTATGAATGGTTGCACCAGTAAGAGCAATTGCCTTCGTTTGAGGACTCGCTGCCGCTTGATTTTGGGCAAAAATTGTATTCGTAACTAATTGGAATACAAGGAGATATATGTATTTTATGTTTTTCATTTTTATGGTTTGTTTTAGCCACCAAGGCACTAAGATTACAAGAAGGTAAAAAATAGTTTCGGTGATAATGTTTAATTGTTTAAATTGGTTCTTTTACTCACCCCACCCAACCCTCCCCTTAAAGGGAGGGCTTTTCGAACTTTAAAGCCCTCCCTTCAAGGGGAGGGTTGGGTGGGGTAAGCAAAAGATATTAATTAATCATTATGCTCACTGTGCGTTTCTTCCGAATAAATATCCCCCTCACTTGCACAATGAAATAATCTTGGCTTTTTCAAATCTGGTTTTGCCGTTGGATTTCCACCCGCTTTTGAAGCTAACATTTTCTGAATCAAACGATTACGTTCAGAAGCAATCGTTGCTCTCAATACTTTGTCTTTTTCTAAATCGAAATAAACCGCTCCGTCGATGATTACTTTTTCAGGTTTTGCATACACAGAAAGTGGATTATTATTCCAAAGGACCACATCGGCATCTTTACCTACTTTTATGCTTCCTAAACGATTATCTAAGTGCATCATTTTCGCAGGGTTTAGCGTAACCATTTTCCAGGCTTCTTCTTCGGTCATTCCACCGTACATCACCGTTTTTGCCGCTTCTTGATTTAATCTACGAGCCATTTCAGCATCATCTGAGTTGATTGATGTATTCACGCCAACCTTGGTCATTAATGCTGCATTGAAGGGAATTGCCTCTTTTACTTCCATTTTATAAGCCCACCAGTCCGAGAAAGTTGAAGCATTTGCTCCATGTGCTTTCATCTTATCAGCAACTTTATAGCCTTCTAAAATGTGCGTAAAAGTATTAACTTTAAAACCCAACGAATCAGCCACTTTCATCAACATATTAATTTCTGATTGAACGTAAGAGTGGCAAGTGATAAAGCGTTTCTTGTTTAAAATCTCAACGAGAGCATCTAATTCTAAGTCACGTTTAACGGGTAATCCTCCCAGATTTTTCATTGCTTTTTCGTATTCCTTTGCTCGCAAAAAAGCATCCATCATAATTTGCTCAACGCCCATACGAGTTTGTGGAAAACGTACTCTTGAACGGTCGCCCCAATTAGCTTGTTTTACATTTTCACCCAAAGCGAACTTGATAAAACCGTCCATGTTTGGGATTTTTAGGGCATCAGGTGCTTCTCCCCATTTCAATTTGATAATGGCAGATTGTCCCCCGATACAGTTTGCCGAACCGTGTAACAATTGTGAAGAAGTAACCCCACCCGCTAACTGACGATAAATATTTATATCTTCCGAATTAATTACATCCTCCATTCTTACTTCCGCCGTAACCGACTGCGAGCCTTCATTCACGGCAAGCAAAGCAATATGTGAATGTTCATCGAAAATTCCATTGGTCAAATGCTTACCTGTTCCATCAATCACTTTTGCCCCAACCGATGATAAGTTTTTACCGAACTGAGCAATTTTTCCATTTTGAATTAACACATCTGCATTTTGTACTATGCCCGTTGATTCATTCGTCCAGACAGTTGCATTTTTTACCAAAATTGTTTCCGCTTGTGGCTTTGTTTCACTTCCATAACCATTGAAGGGATAAACCAACTTACCCATTTCAACTTTCGCTTTTTTAGCGGTATCGGCTTTAGCAGGCGTTTCCTTCATGGCTTCTTTAAAAATTGCTACAAATGAAACGGGTTTCCCGTCCACAGAAACTCCTTGCCCTATGATATTTTTACCATCATAATAGGCCGCAATTCTGGCATCACCTTTGTCCTTCTTTGCATCCAATTTATACAAAATCGTAAGCATATCTCCCGTGCGAGAAACTTTTGGAGTAACTTTTACAGAATCGGTTACAACTATCTGGTATTCAGGCTTATCAGCTTTTCCGGTTACGTTTAATTTTAATTTTGAATTATCGTTTATCGTTAATTCGTAATTACCACGCACATCTTTCACATTCATATCTGACAAAACGTAACGCTTACCTTTTATCCAGTTTTCGTAAATCACATTTCCATCTTTGAAAATATTATCTGAAGTAATTAAGAAATTTGCTAACATTCCCGTTTTTAAAGAACCCACCAGATTATCAACTTTCATCATGGATGCAGGGGTTGAAGTCAAAGCGGCCAATGCAATTTTTTCATCCAAACCATTTTCAATAGCTTTTCTGAGGTTTGCCATGAAATCTGATTTTGATTTCAAATTTGAAGTAGTTAAGGCAAAATTTATCCCCGCTTTTGCTAAAATTCCAGCGTTGGCAGGAGCCATTTCCCAGTGTTTCATGTCGGTCAGTAAGACAATTCTCTCATCGAATGGATCTTCAACGTCGGGAGTAATCGGATAATTTATGGGTAAAATCAAACTTACACCCGATGCTTTCACTTCATCTAAACGTTGGTATTCATCGCCCATTCCTTTGATAACGAACTGAACCCCAAATTCTTTACCTAATTTATTAGCTCTAAGAATACCCAATTTATCCGAAACTTCAAAAACTTGAGGAATTCCTTGATTATTATTAAAAGCATCTAAAGAAATATTGAATTCTGTTTTTCCCTTGGCTTTTTTATACCAATCAGCATCATAAAAAGTTTGTCGCAACAAAGACACCGCACCCATCAATGAGTTTGGATAATCTTGCGTTGAAGAGCCTTTTGAAAAAGAATAATTTGAAGAAACACGACCTTTCAGTAGAGCATCTTGTTCTTTTCCATCCATTAAGGCAACTAAGGCAGAAGTTCCTCTAACGATTCCGTCTTGTGTGTGCGTGATGGCTGCACCGAAACCGGCTTTACGCAAGTCCTCCGCTAAATTATTATTCACCGTAAAAACTTTATCGGCATCCACTTCAGGATTGATTGCTTGATTCCAATTATATGCCCCTTTCTTTTTAGAATCGGGTTGTGGGTCGCCTCTAAAACCTCCAGCTCCTTGCCTAACAGGTTCGGGTTGACCATAATTTGAATAGGATTCCACAAAAGAGGGGTAAATTCTTTTCCCTTTCAAATCCACAATTGTTGCTCCTTGAGGAATTGATAGGCCTTTGCCGATGGATTCGATAACAGAGCCTCTGATTATCAAAGTTGCTCCTTCAATTGTGGTGTTGGCATCCGTTAAAATCGTGGAATTTGTGAAGGCGTATAAATCAAGTCTTTCATCTTGAACGCCATTCCGTGGGAAAGTTTGCGTTTGGGAGAAAATTAGTGGGCTCAATAAAAATAAATTGAGAAATGTGATAAACAGTTTTTTCATTGTTTGTGATGGTTGGTTTGTTGAAATATTAATTAAAAGTAAAAGCTAAAAGGGATATATCCAACTTGGTTTGATTGTTTTCCTTTAACTGAAGATAAAATTTGAACTCCTCTTAATTTAAGTAAAAGACAAGTGTTGCAAAATCTACTTTTTGGGTTAGAATGACCTAATTTATCCAATAATTAAAAGAATTTTATTTGTAAACCTTTCCGTAAACGTTTACGGAAAAATATTCAATAAAAACCTTGAATAGTGATATTCTTTTAATATATCTTTATGATAAAATAATTCAAAACTAACTCAAAATAGTACCTTTTAACCAATTTAAGATGATGACGATTAACACAAAAAACATTGATGAGGTAAAAATGTGGAATGAGTTCCGAGGCGGTAATCATAGTGCATTTACGCAAATCTATCAAAACTACGTGAGTCTGTTATACAACTATAGTACGAGCATTACTCCAGACCGTGAGTTAATAAAAGACTGTTTGCATGATTTATTTGTTGAGCTTTGGAAAAATCATAAAAATTTAGGAGAAACAACCTCTATACGTTATTATTTAATGGCTTCAATCAAGCGTAAATTGGTTCGCCATTTAGAAACCACTCAGCGTCATTCGCAACATCATGAAGCCTATTATCTCGAAAATCCAGATTATACGGGTTCGCACGAACATAGATTGGTTGCCTTTGAGGAGGAGAAAATATTGTCAGAAAATCTGAATGAATCATTTCGTTTTTTGACTAAAAGACAAAGAGAAGCAGTTTCGTTAAAGTTTTTTCAAGACATGGATACCGATCAAATCTCGAGTGCCATGAATATCAATCCTCAGTCAGTTTATAATTTAATTTTTGGAGCGTTAAAGATACTAAAAGAGCATATTTCACAAGAAAAATTAACTTTGGCATAACATAAATTCTTAAAGTATAAAGCTCAATTGTCGTCAATCGGGCTTTTTTTGTCGTTAAAAATCAAAAATATTGCGACGTAAAGTTTTTAATTTAAAATTAGAGTAGAAAAAAAATAGGCTTGACTTTTGAAATAAAATACAAAAATAACTTAAAAAATTACAAAAGTGGTTTCATTGAATTTTCGAAAATATGAGGAATACTGTTCTGAGGACTTTGTGACTGACATCTATTTTTCGCAATGGATAAACGCTCCAGAGAATCTGACGATTTCATTTTTCTGGGAAAATTTCTTAAAAAAATATCCTGATAAAATTCATGAAATTGAGTTGGCACGCCACAAAATACTAAAGCCCAATGTATTTTCAATTCCTTTTTCTCAACATGATATCGAAAGTCTTTGGCATCAAATCAATGCCACTATTACGACAAATTAATATAAAAATTAACAATTAAATAAAAGGCTTACGAACCCTAAGGCACTGAAATTAAATAACTTATCCATCTCTACTCGTCCTTTTTGAATGATTTTTCGTTACTAAAATCCTCATTTAGCGATGCTAAATTGCGGTTTTAGACCTCAAGTCGTTCAAAAATTACTTCGTATAGATTTGGATAACTTATTTAATTCCCGTTCCTAAGCGTAAATTCATTCTTAAATTACATTTTAGCGTGATTTTGGAACAATAAATTTCTCAAGAAAGTAGGAAAATTTGTAAATGCTTGTATTTTTGTATCTATTCATCAAACATACAAAACATGAAAAATACTTTCCTTTTTATTGCCTCATTTTTTTGTTTTCAAATCAACGCACAAGATGCTATTGAATACAAAACTCCCCCAGCCGCCATTATGAATTTGGCAACGGCAAAACCTTCCCCAGGCGTTAGTATCAACGATAAAGGCGATTGGATGTTAATTACCGAACGCAGTGCCATGCCGACCGTTGAAGAATTGGCACAACCTGAATTACGAATTGCTGGATTACGAATTAACCCCAATAATTTCTCGCCAAGTCGCACGACCAATGCCATTGGTTTGTCGGTGAAAGAAATTAATACTGGGCAGGATTTTCAAATTTCAGGACTACCTACTAATTTAAAAGCGGGTAATTTTCAATGGAGTCCAAATGATGATAAAATTGCTTTTACGCAAACCAATGCGGATAATATTGATTTATACATCATTGATTTGAAAACAAAAAAAGCCACAAAAACCAATAAAACGCCTTTGAATATTGTCATCAATGATTTGTCTTGGTTGGATAATAATAGCGTTCTGTATCACGCCACGGTGACTTCTGCAAAGGATGCTCCAAAAAGAATGCTGGCTCCCAAAGGTCCGACGGTGCAACAAAATATGGGCAAAGCTGCTGCCAGTGCCACCTACCAAGATTTGATTAAATCGCCTTATGATGAACAACTTTTTGA
>JAYVIV010000214.1:0-19941 GCA_043769985.1 Arcicella sp. | reverse complement strand
AGCCAAATAACTACCAATGGTGGGTCCGATTGACATTCCTGTTGCCGTGAAAATACCTAACATTCCCTGTGCTTCTCCTCTTCTGTCTTCGGGTATAATATCTGCCACATAAGCGGCGGTTGCGGTAGGTTTTGTTCCCGTTGAAAATCCGTGGAGAAATCGTAATAATAAAAAGCCAAAAACGGTGTGAACGAAAGGATAAATGCCACTGCAAATGAAGCAAACAAGAGAGCCAAATGCCATGATTGGAACTCGCCCAATGGTATCGGTTAATTTTCCAGAAAATGGTCGAGAAAAACCTGCTGTTAAAGTAAATAGTGCTATGATGTAACCAATGTATTCTTTGCCACCCAAACTTTCTAAATAATCAGGTAATTCAGGAATCATCATTTGAAAACTGGCAGAAAAGAGGAAGTTACTGAGGCAAAGTAACCAAAATTGTGTGGTATAAATAGAAGACTGTTTTTCCATTTGCAAAGATAAGAACTGTAATTTGATGCTTCGTCATCGAACGAAAAAAATATTTTATTCGATGACGAGGCATCAAATTACAAAATCTTATAGATATCAACAGAGTCAATTTTATCTTTCAACTCCCTAATATTGATGCTTGATTTAATGGCTGAATCTTTTTTCTTTTTCTTCGCTCCCAAGTCCTTCATCAAATCCTCATAAACCATTTGAGCTGGCTTCTCTCCAACTCCTTCAATAATATTATTGGCTTTTGCTACATTTATTGCCTGTTTCACCTGATCAAAATACCGATTCTCAAAATCAAAATATTGGTCATGGACGGCTATAAAACGATTACAAAGACTTTGAACGTAATCTAAATTATTGTTTACATGACGAATATCTAATTCCGACTGCAACATTTCCCCCAAATTTGTTCTGCCGTCTTTTTGGGTATATTTACTCTCAATGTCAGCGATTCTTTTCTTCATATAATCTGTAGAAAATTCACCTATCATGTAGTTAAAATAATCGTCCAAAGGCTCTTCGTTTCGTATTTCTCGAGGATTGTACCCAATTTTTTGAGCATCTTTTTTAAATTTCTCCAACACATCCAATTGCAAAGCCTCTAACATCGTAACAGTTTGAGAACTCGAATTTGAATTTGTCAAGTTGGCTTTATCCAACATATTATAGAAGCCCGTGTAACGTTGCAATTCCTTTTCAAATTCTTTAATTTTATCGAAATTGACCTTTTTATCTTGCATACCAGAGGCGTAGGCAACATTAACTGCCGCCGTTGAAAGATTGACGGCTTGAGAAGCATACGGAATCAATCCCACAATCGGACTGTCTTTCAAACTTTTCAAGACACTCATAAAACGCTCATTCTTTTCCTTTTTACTGAAAATTGCTTTACTTTGAGCAGTCTTCAAAATTACATCTTCAAAGGAAAATCCTAATGGGCCTTTTTCTACGGAACTCAATTTTTTGATGTAACCTTGATAATCCTGATTCAACACTTGAGATTTCAAATCAATGATGTCATCGCTCAAAATCTTATAGACTTCAGCACTTTTCACTAAGTTAGTTTTGATTTTCTCCCACTTAGTTCTGTCCGTAAGTGATTGATTTTTAGATATATCCGTAAGAGAACGACCTTGAATTTCGAGACGACTTTTTAGGTTTTCATTTTCACTTTGTAATTTCCCCAACGACCCTTGAATATTGATA
Source organism: Arcicella sp. (assembly GCA_043769985.1). Lineage (GTDB taxonomy): Bacteria > Bacteroidota > Bacteroidia > Cytophagales > Spirosomataceae > Arcicella. The sequence continues at coordinate 18,255 of JAYVIV010000214.1, read as the reverse complement.
ATTAGGGAGTCAGAATAAACTTGGCTGAAAGCAGAAATTGAAAATAATGTATAAAATGGAAGGATTATAATTAGCTTTTTCATGGAATAATACAAAGTACTTTAATGCTTAACGTATATTGGTGATGAAATATTGATTAAAGATTGGATAAATTTATCAAAACCTTATCCCTTTTTATTTCTTATGTTTAATATTCTTTGATTGATACAATTTAGTCTTGAAAAAGGAATTATTTTAAATTGATAAAACACCTAAATTTGTTATTACAATTTTTTAACACTAAATCCATTCCAATGAAAAAAACTGTCTTATTATTCCTTATTTTACCATTAATTAATTACTGCGGATATTCTCAAAAAAATGTACTGAGAGAAAAAATCTATCAAATCATAAAATCCAAAAATGCCACAGTTGGTGTTGGAATTATGGACTTTGAAAATGGTGATACCTTAACATTTAACGGAAAAAGGCATTTTCCAATGCAGAGTGTCTATAAATTTCATTTGGCACTGGCGGTTTTGAATCAAGTTGATCAAAGGAAATTTACCTTAAATCAAAGTGTTTTTGTGAGTAAAGCTGATATGATTCCGAATTTATACAGCCCGTTGAGAGATAAATATCCCGAAGAAAACCTCAATTTACCTTTGAGTGAAATCGTAAAATACACCGTTTCGCAAAGTGATAATGTTGGTTGTGACCGTCTTTTTAAACTTATAGGAGGAACAGAAAAAGCCAATAAATTTATTCATAAATCAGGAGTTAGGGAAGTACAAATTCTTGATACAGAAGAGAGAATTCAGAACGATTGGAGTCTTCAATATAAGAATTATAGTACGCCTTTTGCCGCTGTACAGTTACTCCAAAAATTCCACAAAGAGCATATCCTCTTAAAAAGTAGCCAAGATTTTCTTTATAAAATCATGATAGAAACCACCACGGGACCCAATAAAATTAAAGGATTATTACCTCTTGGAGCCATTGTAGCCCATAAAACAGGCTCTTCTGGAAAAAATAAAGAGGGATTAACGGGAGCAACAAATGACATTGGCATTATCACTTTACCCAATGGAAAACTATTTGCGATTGCAGTCTTTGTTTCAAATTCAATGGAAGATGAAATAACCAACGATAAAATGATTGCGGAGATTGCTTTGGCGGCTTGGGATTATTATTTAAGGAAGTGAAAATAATTTGTTTGATTTTTTTACATTTGTGTATAAATAAAAATGGTATGACAGCAAGAACGCAACAATTCGACCCGCCACTTAAAGTGAATCGTCCAATTCATAGATATACGCTTGAACAATATTTAGAAAAAGAAGCGAAATCTCTTGAAAAACACGAATTTATAGACGGTCAAATCATAAAAATGCCCTACGCAAAAGGTCCACACAATATTATTGCCGTCAATATGATGGCTCAAATGTTTATTGGTTTAGAAAATGCTGAGAAAAACTATGTCATTTTCCCATCTGACCAAAAAATATATTTTCCAAGTATAGATGCAGGTGTATATGCAGATGCTTTGGCAGTTTGTGAAGAACCTTTGTATTGGGATGATAATCAATTACTCTTGATTAATCCAATAATAGTAGTTGAAGTTCTATCTAAAAGCACCCAAAAATATGACCGCATAGGAAAATTTGACAAGTACAAAACCCTCCAATCCTTCAAAGAATACGTAATGATTCGTCAAGATGAATGTTATGCCGAAGTTTGGTATCGTGAAAGTCCAGGGCGTTGGCAGGAGACGATTGTTACTGACCTAAAAGGAGAATTGCCTTTGCAATCAGTTGGTATTTCTATTTCGATGGAACGGATTTATCGGAATGTGGAGTTGAAGGGGAAGTAAAATTTTATCCTCAAAAAAAACAAAAACGAATTTTATACTTGAGTTGGAGTTGATAAATTAAATTTAACCACATATTATTTTTATTACTCTTGTCCTTAAAATGTCATGAAATTGAATCGCAAACATTTTTTTTTAGAATTATTTTTATGGCAACTATTTCTTGTTGTAAAATTACTGTAATTCAACCTATCGCTAATTCTTTCCAGTCTATTGATTGTCTTGTTGAATCATATTCTATCTATTCCGAACGACTTTATACATCAGCGGTTGGTGGTGGTCTTTTTATGTATAATAATGAAGGAAAAGTTTTATTCAACAATTTCAATGAAACTTCTTATTTAGAAGATAAATCTAACTTAGGTTCAGATTTAAAACCGTATGTAACTGTTTTGGATAAAAATGGAAGATGCGAGAAATACTATTGTAATGAAAATGGCAGGGTGACCAGAATAGAACGCTTTAATTCTGTAAAAAATAAATATCCCAATACTTTAATTTATGAAGAATATGATAATAATGGCTATCATATCAAAAATCGTCGAGCAATGAAAGAAATAAATTAACAGGTGAATATACAGGTAATTACAGTATTAGTGAGGCGGAATACATTGATGGAAATTTTGTAAGAAGCTATTCAACTGCAAAATTTAATAATGTCTTAACAGAAAGGCATATACAATCGGAATATAAAATGAGCAAGTTACTTGTAAAAACTAAAATTAATTATCTTTATAATTTTGGGATAAATAGTTTTGGGAATAATAATAAATTTTATCCTCAAAAAGAAACTTGCTATAATTCTGATGGAACCATAAAAACAGTTGGTTCATATATTCGTGAATTTGATAACGATGGTTATCTTTTATCAAGTATGACAAAATATTCAGATGGAACTTATGACCGTTACTACGATTACAAATATCAATGCAAATGAATTTTATTTGCTTTTCATTAATGAAAAATATTTTAACCCAAGACCATAGAAATTTTTATAACTAACCAAAATCTTGTTTTAGAAATCTTTACCCAACTTTCCTTTTCTAAAAATAATCCAATAAAATTTGCGAATCCAAAAGATTGACGTACCTTTGTGAAAAATTAGTACAAAAACAACATCCGCACGTCTCTGTGTTCGCTTCGTTGGCACGAAGCACTTCTTCTAAGAGAGGTTTAGGTTTCAGTTGAATGGTTCAACTCACAACTCATAACTCCTCAGGTCGGTCTCCCAGAGCTTTAACGGATGTTCGGGCATCATTAAAGCAAAATTATTACAAATCAATTAAAAATTAGTCGCAGGAAACGAATGGAGCATCATGCCGATGCCCTAATTATTCTTCATGTCGTTAGATGTGGCGCAACAACATTATGAGTGAAATCGCAAGATTAAGATTCGATGAACTTCCCGTGTCGGAAGATATTAAAAAAGCAGTATTGGATATGGGCTTTGAAACTGCCTCTCCAATCCAATCAGAAGCAATCCCTTATTTATTGGAAGGTCGTGACGTAATCGGACAAGCCCAAACGGGTACTGGTAAAACAGCCGCTTTCGGTATTCCGATGATTGAGAAAGTTGTCGCTTTCGAAAAGCACGTTCAAGGTTTGGTGCTTTGCCCAACTCGTGAATTGGCAGTACAAGTTACCGAAGAAATCAAAAAATTAGCCAAGTATAAAAAAGGCGTTTGGGTTACTACGGTTTATGGTGGTGATTCAATCGACCGTCAAATTAAGTCATTGAAAGCAGGAGCAAACATCGTTGTAGGTACGCCTGGACGTGTGATTGACTTGATTGAAAGACGTGCTTTGAAATTAGAAAGAGTACAAATGGCAGTGCTTGATGAAGCAGACGAAATGCTTGATATGGGCTTCCGTGATGACATCGAAAGCATTTTGCAAGAAACAAACGAAGACCGTCAAACGGTTTTCTTCTCAGCAACGATGTCTAAGCCAATTATGGCTCTTACGTCTCGCTACCAGAATGACCCTAAATTGGTTAAAGTTGTTAAAAACGAAATCACCAATGCCAACATCGAACAATTATATTTTGACGTGAAAGGCAAGGCGAAAATGGAAGTAATGACTCGTTTGATGGATTTTTACAACGTGAAATTGGCTTTAATTTTCTGTAATCAGAAGAAAAGAGTTGACGAAGTGGTTGAAGAGTTGATATTGAGAGGATACGCTGCCGAAGGTTTGCACGGAGATTTACGTCAAACACAACGTACAAACGTAATGGCAAAATTCCGTTCAGGTGCAACAACTATTTTGGTTGCTACGGACGTTGCCGCTCGTGGAATTGACGTGAACGATATTGATGCCGTTTTCAATTATGACATTCCTTTGGACGAAGAATATTACGTACACCGTATTGGTCGTACAGGTCGTGCTGGCAAAACTGGAAAGGCTTATACTTTCGTGGTGGGTGCAGAGCGTAATCGTTTGAGAGATATTATGAATTTTACGAAAGTAAAAATTGACAAAGGTGTAATTCCATCATTCTCGGATGTGGTTGGTGTGAAGAAAGGAATGTTTATTGAGAGAGTACAAAATGCTATCCAAGAGGATGATTTGGCACTTTTCGGCGATGTTTATGGTTCATTAACCCACGCTGGATTTTCTAATGAGCAAATTGTTGCTGCCCTTGTGAAAATGACAATGGGAGTTGCAAAAAATGAATTTGCTGATGAGAATTTAGAAGGAGATAGCCGTGGAGATCGTTACGGAAGTCGTGATTCTGGTCGTAATGACCGTTTCGGAAGTCGTGATGGTGGTCGTGGAAATGGAAGCAGCGGTGACCGTTTCGGAAGTCGTGATGGTAGAGATTCAGGAAATAGTCGTTTTGGAAGTCGTGATGGTGGAAGCCGTGACGGGGCAAGAAGCTACGGAAGTAATGATTCTCGTGGTGGAAGCAGAGACGGAGCAAGAAGTTTTGATCGTAATGATTCTCGTCCTCCTCGCACAGGCGACCGTCCTGTTCGTTCAGGTGAAGACAGAGGTCCACGCACAGACAGAGCTGGAAAGCCATATCGTCAGGATGATAACATGGTAAGAATGTTTGTAAATATTGGTTTTGATGAGAAAATCTCGCCTGCCAACATCGTAGGAGCATTTGCTGGAGAATCTGGAATTCCAGGAAATACTTTAGGACAAATCAATATTTTCGATAAATATACCTTCGTTGATGTTCCAAAAGAATACGCAACAACGGTATTAAATCGTATGGATGGAGCGTCTATCAAAGGAAAGAAAGTGAATGTTGAGGTGGCAAAGCCAGTTTAATATTTGTTGAAATAAAGAGAATTTTCAATTTAAAATGTTCAATTCTCAATGTTCAAGTAAAAAAAGCATCAGTCGAAAATTCGGCTGATGCTTTTTTTGTTTTTAATTACAAGTGTACATAAAAACTTAAAAGAATGTCTGAATTTGGATTCGTCAGATTTATGGATTTTTTGGATTATTATCCAACGAATAATCCAAAAAATCTACAAATCTGACGAATCCAAATTCAGACAGAGTCGCATAGACAGGATTGTCGAAAGTAACTTAGCATTTACCCAATAGAAACCAGTTCCAAATCAAAAATCAAATCTTTTCCTGCAAGTGGATGATTCGCATCTAAAGTGATTGTGGTTTCTGTGACTTCCACAACCGAAACAGGCATGACTTGCCCCGTTCCGTCTTGGTGCATATTTAGTTGCATTCCAACTTCGTAAGGAATATCCGAAGGGATTTCTGCCTTGTTGAAAACGGCCAAATAATTTGGATCCATGTCGCCATAAGCCTCAGCCGCAGGAATGTGAACGGTCTTTTTCTCGCCTATGCTCATATTCGTCACGCCTTCATCAAATCCTTTAATCACCATGCCCGAACCGACTTGAAATTCCAAAGGTTCACGTCCTTCCGAAGAATCAAAAAGTGTTCCGTCGGTCAATCTTCCTGTGTAGTGGACGCTGATTTTATCGCCCGATTTCACTTGTATCATTTTCTATCTTTTTAAAATTTTGGCAAAGTTCGGGAAGAGATTTTTAATAATTAACAATTAATAATTAAAAATTAATTGTTAAAATATAACTATCTGTAAAACAGACTTTTAACATCAAATTTAAAATAACTATTCGGAAGTATATACTTATTGACGTAAATCGAAAATTTATGATTGGGCAATACTTTAGTCATCTTTATTATCACTAACCCCATGCCTTCAGGCTGGGGAATCGACATATCCCCAGCCTGAAGGCATGGGGTTAGTGATATAAAAATGTGTTAAAGCCTTGGAAATAATTTTGCGTCAATAAGTAAATAGTTCCGTAACTATTTTCTATTTTATCAATCAAATCATCAAAGATCCGTTTCCATTTATTTATCAAGTTGATTTTAAGTAAATTTGCTTAAAATTAATTTTATTATTTATGTACGAAATATTCGTTGAAATTATTGGTTGGATAGCCTCACTATTAATTGTAGGAGCATTTGCTTTAAATTCGTTTGGTAAAATTGCCTCAACCTCCAAAAAATATCAAATTGCCAATCTTATAGGAGGAATTTTCTTTATTGTCAATACGATTTATCATAAAGCCTATCCTTCAGCGTTCGTGAATGTGGTTTGGGTAATGATTGCGATTTCAGCACTTTTAAAATTGAAAAAAGCTTCATGAACCTACTGAATTCAGATACTTTAACAATTGCAAAAAACTTATTAGGCTATACCTTCATTCACGAAAACGAAGAAGGTAAAACGGCTGGCATTATCGTAGAAACGGAAGCATATTTGCAGGGTGATCCCGCTTGTCATGCTTATCGAAAAAAGAGTGTTAGGAATGCCCCAATGTTTGGCAAAGCAGGAACCATTTATGTCTATCAGATTTACGGAATGCACTTCTGTGTGAATATTTCAACCAATCAAGAAGACGTTGGAGAAGCAGTCCTAATCCGTGCTTTAGAGCCAACTGTGGGACTGGATTTGATGGAAGAGAGACGTTTGAAAACCTCAAAATTAACTCAAATGAGACCCAAAGAGTTGTGTTCTGGTCCAGGTAAATTAGTGCAAGCCATGGGTATTTACAAAGGAATGAATGATTGGCATATTTTGGAATCGGGATTAAAAATCACTCCTCCAAAGATACAAATATCTGATAATGAGATTATTACGACTACTCGAATTGGCATTACGCAAGGCGTGGAATTGCCATATCGGTTTTATGTAAAGGGGAATAAATTTGTGAGTAGATATTAATTAACCCTTGATTTGCAGACAGACACTTTTCATTTTACCAGATTCATACCAATTTAAACGTATTTTTCTTTTTGTCTTGATACAAAAAGAAACAAAAAAATCAAGAAATTCCGAAACTCGCTACGCTCAAACAGCGGAATTTCGGGTCGGACTCCAAGAAGACTCCGAAATCCAAAAAAAGTGTCTATTTAAAAAATCCCTTGATAAGAGATTAATCCAATGGCTAAAACTGCCAACGCCAAACCGATTTTATTTAGGTTTGAAAGTTTCTCTTGAAAGAAAATTAAAGCAATAATCGCTGAACCTAAAATCACACTGATATTGTAAATCGGCAATACAAAAGCACCATTATTCTGAAAAGCATCTAAGGCTTTTAACAAAAAATAAAAGGATAAAAAATTTGGGATTCCTAAGGGGAAGGCAGCCCAAAAACTTTTTAATTGTAACTTCTCTTTTCCTTGTAACATTCTGATTACCAATACAATACTTCCAAAAATAATCGAACCTGTCAAGATTGTTAACGTGAATGGAATGGTGTTTCCAGAAGCTGTTACATATTTAGCATTCAAAAAATTGAAGGTAGTATTTGTAATTCCGTACATCACAAAAACAGCAATCGGCAGGAGGTAGTCAGAAGTATTTTTCGTTTGGTTATCGGCTTTTTCTTCTTTCTTTAAGGTACTCAACACCACAGCAACCATCGCTAAAGCTAATCCTAAATAATTCCAACCATCAAATGTTTGACTGGATTTTAAGACAATCAAACTGAAAATTACGGGTATTACCAAAGAAATATTGTTGGCTAAAGAAGTGGCGGTGATTCCAACTTTTTGTGTTGAAGCACCAGACAGCAAAAAAGTTATCACAAATCCAACGCCCAAAAGCATTGCATAAGGCGTTGAGGGTTCTAAAAAACTCAAACTAAAGTGCTGATTATCAGGCAAGAAAATTAGTCCAGTTAAAAAACAAACGGGATAATTAAGAATGATTGCTTGAAAAGTATTTACACCAAAACGAGCATGTAGTCTAAAATTAATGAGTAATAAAACGGAAAAAAATACGCTCAGGGCTAAGTATAACATTGGTCGAATAATTACTGGTTAATTGGTTATTAGTTACTGGAATAAACATTTATTGTGAAATAAAATTTCCACTACAAAACTACCGTAAAAGTTCAGTATTCAAGTAGAAAATAATGTTTGAAAACTAATAACTAATTCCTAATCAAGCCTTCTTCACCAAATCTTCCAACAAATCTATCCAAATGGGTGAATTATTTAAACTTTCCACTAACTGCCAGTGCTTACCGCCGTATTCCTCAAACATTTCTTTATATTCCTCTCCTACTTCAATTGTAGTCTCTAAGCAGTCAGAAACAAAGGCTGGAGAGAATGCCAATACACTGTGTTTACCAGATTTGGCTAATTCCTGAACTACGTCATCTGTGTAGGGTTTTATCCAAGGATCATTGCCTAATCGTGATTGAAATGAGGTCGTGTATGTCCCTTCTTCTAAGCCTAACTCCTTGACCATTAGTCTTGTAGTTTCAAAACATTGGGCTCTATAACACAACTGATTCATTGAATGTAGGGTATCACAACATGAACCCAATTTACACACCTCTCCCGTGCAATCACCTTTTCTCATGTGTCGCTCTGGAAGTCCATGATAACTAAACAAGAAATGGTCGTAATGGTCTTTTTCCATATATTTTCGAGCCACGTCTGAGAAGTGTTCAATAAATTTTGGATGGTCAAAAAAAGTATTCGTAAACTGTAATTCTGGAATTATTTGCCAAGTAGAAACTATTTTCATGGCTTTTTCAAATACCGAACCCGTACTTGCAGAGGCATATTGAGGAAATAATGGTACGACAATTATCTTTTTAAAGCCAGATTTTTTGAATAATTCCAAGCCTTCATCCATACTTGGAGATTGATAACGCATCGCTAATTTAACCACATAATCATCCCCTAACCTTTCTTGAAGCATTTGCTCGGCATCTTCTCCATAAAATTTTAATGGTGAACCTCTTTCTTCCCATAGCTCTTTATAAATTTTGGCAGATTTTGGACCTCGAAAAGGCGAAATAATGAGGTTTACGAGAGGCCAACGTGCCGCAGCAGGAATGTCCAACACCCTTCCATCCATCAAAAATTCACGGAGATATTTACGTACATCAGGGGTATTTGGCGAGTCGGGCGTACCTAAATTTACAATTAAAACCCCCGTTTTAAATTTAGTTTTAGCTTGTGGTTCTGCCAATGAAAGTGCTTCTATAGTTTGCATAATTTATCTTCAAGCGTTTGTATTTTCTGAAATTTTATACAAATTTAACTCCCAAAATTCGTTTTTTGTTCAATCTTTCCAGCCTTCAGGCTGAATTTTTGTACGATTTAAACCCTCAACGCAAGGAACTTGACCAGAGACTTCCCCATCCAGTATAGAAATTACTGGAAGTTCATCGCTTGGCACATTTTGTTTTCTATCAATATATAAAATTTTCTTTCGATAGGAATAAACGTCAAAAATACCCAAAATCTTTTCTGAGGGATTAGTTGTCGATTTGATGTTAAAACTAAATTTTGTCTCAGCTGGAATATCAAATAATGTACCATTATTTTGCGTTTGATTTTTCAAACTTTGGTAATAACTGTAAGCATTTTTAGTGATAGCTCGTTGTTCAAATTGAAGATAATAAGGGGAATTACCATCATAAGGTATTCTTAAAATTTGTTTGCCCGTTATTCTCTGACCATTCAATAAAGCGTCAGAGAAGATATTCAAATCGGTTGAAAAATTAATACCCCAACAATTACCATCACATTTATAATTAAATACCTTTTCAGCAGTTGATCTCCTGCAAGTATTCAATCTGAAATCATAAGGTGCGCCAACACATACTTCACAAATATCAATTTTCTCATAATGTTTCCAATACCAATAATAAAAATCATCCTTCGAGATAGGGTCTTGAAAATCTACATAAACGTTAAATCCAGCCCTTAGAGCGTCTTTTTTTGTGTAATTATCATTAATTTCAAAGCGTGTAAGTAGATTTTCTATTTCAGGAACAGCTTTCATCGTCTCTGGGGAAGATTGATATTTCTGCCCGTCAGAAGTCTCAATATTGAGGATGTAGATTCCACCCACTCTCCCCACAAATTGCGGAGATGCTTGATAAGTACCAGCTAAAATTGGTGATTCTTTCAGTTCTTCGCTTACTCCTTTTTCATCCTTGAAATACACTTTTGCTCTCGAAATGGGCGTAAATACTACTGGTTTTGCAAAAGTAGAGATAAGTAGATTTGAAGACTGATAAATTTTCACTTGATTGGTTCCTGCTTGGTCAGTCAGTGAAGCCTCAATTGTCAAAAAACTCTTTGATATTGTTTGTTCAAAGTCAGTAATTGGAGTTAAACAGGCATTTAAGGTAAAGATTATTACAAGAAAAATTAAAGAGATTTTTATTTTCATAAAGAATATTTTTGAATTGGATTAAAGAAATACTTTGGTTAGAAAGTCTACTATTTCCAACCCTCTGGTTTAAATGGTGTTCTGAATAAACCATCATTGCATTGTACTATATCTTTACAACCAATTTGGGTGGGCAGACAGGAAAAAATTTCTCCTTGCAGAGTTCTTAAGACGGGCGTTTCATCTTTTGGAACTTTGGTTCTATCAATGTAAAAAATTCTTTTACGAACTGAATAAACATCAAAAATACCTAAGATTTTCTCGGCTGGATTTGTGGTTGATTTAATATTAAAGCTAAATTTTGTTTCGGCTGGCACATCAAAAAGCGTTCCATTGTTTTGAATTTGGGCGTTTAATCCCTGATAATAATTGTAGGAATTACGGGTAATTGCTCTTTGCTCGAATTGCAAATAATAGGGGGAAACTCCATCAAAAGGCACTCTGGCAACTTGCTTTCCTGTTATCCGTTGTCCGTTTAAATAATTATCTGAGAAAATATTTAAGTCAGTCGAGAAGGTAATATCCCAGCAGTCACCATCACATCGGTAGTTCAAAATAACGTCAGTAGGAACTCTTGGTTGTACGCACATATTGGTTCTGAAATCATAAGTACCGCCAACGCAAGTTTCACAAATAAAGGCTCTTTCATAATGTTTCCAGTACCATTGATAATTATCGCCCGATGTGATTGGGTCTTGAAAATCTACATAAATATTAAACCCTGCTCGGCGTGGGTCACCTTTTGCGTAATTGTCAAGTACTTCAAAACGTGTAATCAAATTTTCAATTTCTGGAACAGACTTCATCGTTTCAGCTTGAGATTGATATTTTTTTCCGTCATTCATTTCAATATTCAATGTATAAGTACCGCCAACCCTTCCCGCAAATTTTGATGAGGTCTGATAAGTTCCTCTTGTTGCCGATTCTGTGAGGTCTTCTCTAACGCCTTTTTCATCCACAAAATAAACTTTAGCCCTGGCTACTGGTAAAAAAAATGAACTCGTCAATTTATTGGATGATGTATATAATTTGACTCTATGAGGTCCCAGTTGGTCAGTTAAAGATGCTTCCACCGTTAAAAAACTTGTGGAAGTTATTTGCGTAAAGTCATTAATCGGCGTGATGCAAGAAGCCACCAAGAACAGCAGTGAAACGATATATATTGAAAATTTAGTTTTCATGAAATTAAATTATAATTCGTAAATCTTTGAGTCATAAGGATACAATTCCTTCGATAATTTTAGATGCTTGTTCCACAGGTTACTAAATAATTATTGGAACTTTAGACCCCAAAAATATATTTCTGGGAAACTTGATTAACAGTGTAATTCTACTCTTTTATAAAAATTTAAAATTATATGTCAAAGATGGAAAAGGAGCTCCAAAAACGCTTAATTCGTAAGGCTTTATGCCTGCGGGTGTTGATTTGAAAAATACTGAATAGGGATTTTTCCTTCCGTAAATATTATAAACCGTAAATGTCCAACTGCCTTCCCAACGCTTTACTTTCAGGGTTGGGTTGGTGATAGTCCAAGAAAAATCAAGGCGATGATAATCTGCAATTCTATCATTATTTCGAGTTTCATAGACAGGGTACTTTTTATTATCTAATTGAAATAAACCCGATGGCGATGAAAACGGACGGCCCGTATTATAAGCAAACGTAAACCCAAAACTATGATGAATCGTGGGTTGTATATTTATGGTTGCATTGACTGTATGCGGTTTATCGTAGTTAGAAGCATACCAATTTCCTCCCGCAATTTGTTGCAATTCTGGGAAATCTCCCCTCACTTGTTGTAAAGAACGGGCGTAGGTATAACTCACCCATCCACTCAATTCTCCACGCTTTTTGGTTAACATTAATTCCAAACCATAAGCCCTTGCTTGACCAGTAACTATCTGTGTTTCAATGGTTTTATTTAATTGCAAATTTGCTCCAGAAATAAAATCTATAATATTATTGGTCTGTCTGAAATATCCTTCTGCCGAAACTTCAAAGATATTTTCCTTTATATTTCTGAAATATCCCAAAGAAATAAAATCACTTTTTTGTGGTTTAATGTATGAATCCGAGGTTTTCCATCTTGCCGTTGGCAGGGGCGTGGTGTTGTTGGTTAATAACTGAATAAATTGTTGCATTCTGTTATAACCAAACTTGATGGTGGAGTTTTCGCCAATGGAATATTTCATGGCGATTCGAGGTTCAAAGCCACCATAACTTGCTTCAACGGAGCCACTACCAATTTCCTCGAAACCAATTTGTGAATTTGTAGTTCGAGGTTCGCCTTCAATATATTTTCTACGAGAATAAGGTCCAAAATTTACATAATTCGCATATCTTAATCCAGCCTGAATTGTGAATTTATTACTTACTTTAAATTCATCATCTACATAAATTGCGGTTTCCAAAGATTGCTCATTCGGCAAAATGACCGTTGCAATTCTTGATTTAACATCTTTATTTAAAGCCCCTGGAGAGATATCGTAGGTCACTACAGAAACCCCAAAATTGATTTTGTGTTTGTCATTCGGGTTATAATCAAAGTCAATTTTTAGGTTTCTGTAATCAATACTATTATTCAATTCAATCCGATTTACGCTGTCAGGTGAGTAAGTCCGAGTTTTATAATTTGAAATTACGCCCAATACATCAACACTCAATTTCGTGTTGAAATAGTGATTCCAACGACCTGAGAAGTTGAGGTGACCGTAATCAAATTGAGTTCGTTTGGCAATTACATTCTCTAAGCTAAAAAGAGAATCTACTTGATAAAAATCGCTGCTGACATACGTTGAGAGGGAAAAAGTATTATTTTTATTGGGGCGATAAAAAACCTTAGTCGCTAAATCATAGAAATTTGCTCGAGAGTTTTTGATGTTATCAGGACCTACTAATTTGAACCAAAAATCATTAAAAGATAAGCGTCCTGCTGCCAAGAATGATAGTTTTTCTTTGATAATCGGAACTTCAACCATTGCTCGATTCGACACTAAGCCAATGCCTCCTTGCAACTTGAACTTCTCTAAATTTGGTTCCGTCATTTTTATATCCAAAATGGAAGCCGTCCTACCACCAAATCGGGAAGGCACTCCTCCTTTATACAATTCTAATTCACGAATGGCATCAGATGCAAAAACAGAAAATAAGCCAAAAAGGTGAGTTGGGTTAAAAATGGGAGCTCCATCAATGTAAATCAAATTTTGGTCAATGGCTCCACCACGCACGTTGATTCCATTTGAACCTTCGCCAACTGAAGAAACTCCTGGAAGTGTTTGCAACGAGCGAATCACATCAACTTCGCCCATCATGGCAGGGAGTTTTTTGATGGCTTTTATACTCAACAAAGTTACGCCCAAAGACGGAGACTGTATATCTTTTCGGGTTGCTTGGCTTGAGACAATAACTTCTTCTAACGTTTTTGTTACGTCATCTAATTGAACATCAATGCGTTGATCGGTTTTGAGTTGCGTTTTTATCCTGAATGGTTTATACCCAACATGGCTGACCTTGATAATATATTCACCCACAGGCAAATACACATGAAAATAACCCGTAGAGTCGGTAATAATTCCTGATTTCTTAAAATCCAGAGAAATTGTCGCTCCGATAATTGCTTCACCCGTTTTGGAATCTGTAACTTTTCCTTCAATTACTGGCAACTTGAATTCTCTATCTTGGGCAGATAAATAAGTCGACGAAAGTAGAAATAACAACCAAATGAGTAGATTTTTGAGGATATAAGTTCGTAAATTTTTAATCATTATTTTACCGTTTGTTGTTTGAGTTTCATGCAAATATCAATTACGATTGGAATCATACAAAGAACTTGATTTTTTCTAAGAATATTGATATTGCTTATCTGTATTCGCATATTTTAGCGACATAAAGACGGATTTTAGCGAGAAAAGGTAGTCATAAAAAAACTGCATTAAAACAAACCCTGCCCGATTTGAATTAATGCAGTTTTTAAATTTGTGAGTTGTGAATTAAAAAGAAGAATTATCTACTATTTGTCGCAAAATAAATTAGACCACGGATTACACGGATAAAACAGATTTACACTGATTTTTCTTTAATTTTTCCGTGAAAATCTTTTAAATCAGTACAATCCGTGGTCTAATTGTATTTTGCAACGAATTGTAGATAGTTCCGTTAAAAAGATACTAAATCAAAACTCGGTTACTGATAACTATGAAATCTCAAAACGGTCAAGGTTCATTACCTTCGTCCAAGCCGCCACAAAATCATTTACAAATTGCTCTTCTGAGTCCTCACAAGCATATAATTCTGCTAAGGCACGGAGTTCTGAGTTTGAACCGAATATTAAATCAACTCGAGTTCCCATCCACTTGATGTTTCCTGTCATACGGTCAATTCCTTCAAAAACATCATCTGAATCTGAAATACCACTCCATTTCGTTCCGAAATCAGTTAAGTTTACAAAGAAATCATTCGTTAATGCTTCTGGTCTGTTTGTGAACACTCCTTGCTGCGATTTGTTAAAATTCGTATTCAAAACACGCATTCCACCAACCAAAACAGCCATTTCAGGAGCCGTTAAAGTCAATAATTGTGCTTTATCGACTAACAATTCTTCTGCTGAAACCGTATATTTTGTTTTCACATAATTACGGAATCCGTCTGCTTGTGGCTCTAAAACGCCGAAGGAATGCACATCAGTTTGTTCTTGTGAAGCATCAGTACGTCCAGCCGTGAAAGGCACTTCAATATCTCGACCAGCATTTTTTGCCGCTTTTTCAACACCCACATTTCCACCCAAAACAATCAAATCTGCCATTGAAACTTGTTTGTTTCCAGTCTGTTTTTCGTTAAATTCTTTCTGAATTCCTTCAAATACATTCAACACTTTTGATAACTGAATTGGATTATTTACCTTCCAATCCTTTTGTGGAGCTAAACGAATACGTCCACCATTGGCACCACCACGTTTGTCTGAACCACGGAAAGTTGAAGCCGAAGCCCAAGCTGTCGAAACCAGTTCAGAAACTGAAAGTTCAGAGGCAAGAATCCAATTTTTCAAAGTTGCAACATCTTGACTATCAATTGTTTCGTAAGTAACTACTGGAATTGGATCTTGCCAAATCAATTCTTCTGAAGGTACTTCTGGACCTAAATAACGGGAAATAGGGCCCATATCACGGTGCGTCAATTTGAACCAAGCTCTTGCAAAAGCATCCGCAAATTCAGCTGGATTGTTATAAAATCTTCTTGAAACTGCTTCATAAGCTGGGTCAGCACGCATGGCAATATCAGAGGTAAGCATAAAAGGAGCATGACGTTTTGTTGCATCATGTGCATCAGGTACTAAACCTGCACCTGCATTATCTTTTGGTTTCCATTGATGAGCTCCCGCTGGACTTTTTGTTAATTCCCATTCATAACCAAAAAGATTTTCAAAATAATTATTACTCCATTTTGTTGGCGTTGTTGTCCAAGCTCCTTCCAATCCACTGGTGATAGTATCTCCCGCATTTCCCGTTCCAAATTTATTTAACCAACCTTGACTTTGAAGTTCAATTCCCGCAGATGCTGGCTCAACACCAACATATTCGCCTGGGTCAGCAGCACCGTGGGTTTTTCCGAAAGAGTGTCCTCCTGCAATCAAAGCAACAGTTTCTTCATCGTTCATTGCCATTCTGCCAAAAGTTTCACGAATATCACGAGCTGAACCCAGTGGGTCTGGCTGTGAATTTGGTCCTTCTGGATTCACATAAATTAATCCCATCTGTACGGCTGCCAAAGGTTGTTCTAATTCACGAGCTTCTGTGTAACGTTCATCACCCAACCACTCTTTTTCTGATCCCCAATAAATGTCTTCTTGTGGTTCCCAAACGTCTTCACGACCACCAGCAAAACCGAATGTTTCAAAGCCCATTGATTCTAAAGCACAATTTCCTGCCAAAATCATTAAATCTGCCCATGAGATTTTTTTACCATATTTTTTCTTCAAGGGCCATAATAACAAACGAGCTTTATCTAAATTTGCATTATCGGGCCAGCTGTTCAAAGGTGCAAAACGTTGCGTCCCCGAACCCGAACCTCCACGACCATCTGCAATACGATAGGTTCCAGCACTGTGCCAAGCCATACGAATAAAGAAAGGTCCATAATGTCCATAATCTGCGGGCCACCAATCTTGCGAGGTCGTCATTAAATCAAAAATATCTGATTTTAAAGCCTTGTAATCAAGAGATTTGAATTCTTCTGCGTAATTAAAAGACTTACCCATTGGGTTTGACAACGGCGAATGCTGACGGAGGATTTCTAATTTTAATTGATTTGGCCACCAGTCACGGTTTCTTGTGCCACCACCCGCAGCTTGTTTTGAAGCAGTTTGCTTAGTTACTTCGCCATGATACAATGGTGCCGTACCATTTGTCATTCCATGAGGGAATGGGCATTTGTTGCCAGTATTCAATTCAGACAGAATACTGTCTTTTGCGTTATCTTCCATTTTTTTAGTAGTATTTTGATTATTATTTCACCAAATTTAAACGAAAATTTCCAATAATTTTTATCTATATATTCTATCAAATGATAGATAAAACTGATAAAATAAAAGAACGCAAGCTGGCTTCGAACCCAACCTGCGTTAAAAAATCAAAGACATATATAATTAAGTCCTGCACACCATTAGTTTGAACGAAACTCATGGCATGACTGATAGTAATTTGTTTATTATCAATAGTTTGTGAGATTAGTCATGCCATGAGTAATTATGTTCAAATACTTCTTTGTTTTATTCCAGAATCTTCACTTCAATATCCTTAAAATACGCTACACTCTTTGGGTCGTGACCTTGCAAAGCGAATGTCCCAGAACTTAAACGCTTTTCTCCACGATCTGCTGGAAGTGTGTCTGGTTCAGTATAATCAACGGCAACTTTATCATTTATTTTGATGACAACGTGTTTATCTTTTACGGTTATGTCATACTGATACCACTCATTATCTTTTACCAAATTTTCTTTTACATCACTTACACTGTACAAACTTCCTGTCTTCCGCCAGTCCTCGTGCGTTTGATTTACCTGAACTTCATAACCTTTGTTTGGCCACCCTTTTTCTTGATAAACGGTATGAATAAATATGCCTGAATTTGAACCAGGCATTGTTTTAACTTTTAGTTTCAATTGAAAATTCTTGAAGTTATGATTGGCAACAGATCCGTCATAAAACAAATGAGTACGGTCTCCCGCTACTTTTATTAAGCCATCTTCAATACTGAAAGTGGAAGGATTCTCTGTATTTACTTTCCAACCAGTAAAGGTTTTGCCATCAAATAAAGACACGAAACCTTTCTCCTTCTTCTGCGAGAAAGCACAAATAGTTGTTAATATTAAACTAAATAATAAGACGATTTTTTTCATTTTAAATTGATTTTGGAAGATGGTTGATTACTGAATTTATGTATTAAGGGATTATCTATGTAAAGTTTACTTGAATTTACGAGAAGTCTATCTAAGGTTGCCATGCTTGAAACATTTTAGATAATCAACGTTCAATTTGAATTATAATCAAGAAAACTTACTTCCCGAAAATTAAAAATAGCAATTCTTGCCTTATTAAATAACGGAACTATGCATTATTTGGCGGATTACCCCATCCCAACCGAGCGACGGTCGCCCTTCCCCTTAAAGGGAAGGACTTTAATCTGGCTTAAAGCCCCTCT
>JAYVIV010000213.1:0-72845 GCA_043769985.1 Arcicella sp. | reverse complement strand
TTTTTCACCCCGTCAGCGGTTTTGCGTCAATAAGTACATACTTCCGAATTATATTTCAAGATAATTTTTCAAATAATTCCAACCATCAACTCCTTACTTCATCCCTTTCCAAGAAATCATTAAAACCCCTCCCAAAACGATTAATGTTCCAATAATTTGCCATGAATTAATGATTTCGTCTAAGAAAATATTTGCCATAATTATGGTGGCAATCGGTCCGATGCTGGCAATAATTGAAGCATTCCCTGAACCAATTCTTTTAATTCCCTCCGAAATCATAAATGATGGAATGACGGTTGTGAAAACTGCCATCGTGATTGAAAGCCAGTAAACCGCTGATTGATAAGCGAATAAGTTTCCTCCAACCGATACTGAATAATGAACAATTATCATGATGGTTGAAATGAGCATGGCGTAACAAGTAAATCGTAATGCTCCGACTTTTGGAATCATTTCGCCCGAACCAATAAGGTAAATGGCATAAGTTAGTGAACTCAAAAATATTAAACTTGAACCTATGATTAAGTCTTTCTGCATTCCCATTCTTAGGTCAGGAATGAAGGCGAATGCCACGCCCATGTAGGTAATGAAAAGGGCAAGGTACTGAATTTTATGGATTGGTTTTTTGAGAATAATAGCGGATAAAATCACCACAATGGTTGGATATAGGAACAAAATCAACCTTTCAACACTGGCGGTGATATAATTCAAACCCCAAAAATCGAAGAAGGCGGCTAAATAGTAACCCACCAATCCAATGAACAGCATCCAAGCCCATTCTTTATTAGTCAATTTTGGAACTTCGCTTTGTTTTCTGTTTTGAAAATAGAGAATTATCAAATAAAAAGGAGCGGAAAATAACATTCTTAAAGCTAATAAAGATACGGTATCAACGTGATAATGAATGTAGTTGTATTTGACTAATATGGCTTTTCCTGCAAAGCAAATTGAGCCAATAACGACTAAAATGGCTCCGATTAAGTACTTGACTTGTGATTTTTGCATTTTCCAATTTTTTTCTTTTACCTATACAAAAAGCCTTCCCAAATCATTGGAAAGGCTTTTTAATTCATTTTTTACAAAGATAGTTATTTTTTACTTTGTGTTTTTAGTAATTTATTACGCAAAAACCTCACTTTCTAAGGCAACGAAATTCACTAATTTATTTGATTGATTGAACATTGGGAAAATTTTGATTTTGCATAAATACTCTTCCCCATCCTTACGATAATTTGTCAAAATACATTCTACAAATTCACGTTTTTCAATGGCTTTTTGAATAGTAGTTAGCACGTCTATTTCTGTATTTTCTCCTTGCAGAAGCTTTGCCTTTTTCCCTTTAATAAATATCTCAGAATAGCCCGTCATGTGTTCAAAACCACTACTGACATACAAAATTGTTTGATTTGTATCTGAAATTACCACAGAGTTATTCCCTTTTTTTAAGTGTTTCTCAAAATCAACCCATTTAATCCACCTTTGCGATTCTGCATATTGAGTAATTATTTGAAAATCATTTTCAGCTTCTTCAGATAATTGGTTGATAGGATGAGGCATAAACTCGTTTCCAATGCTCAATGGATGATTTAAAAGTGGTTTTGAAAAGGTGTCTGTGTGGGACTTTGATGATAAAGTAAACTGCATAAACAAAATTTTTTGTTAGATTGAAATTAAAAGTAAATAAAAAATCCCTACTAAAAAAACCATTTGTAGGACTCTATTTTACTCAGAAAAAATCTTGTTTTACTTTAGGTTTATACGTCTTAAACAAAGGTTAATATACGTTCTAAGAAATAAATGTTTTGTTTTGAAAAATGGATTTTTAGTTCGACAATATTTTTTTGAATTATTTTGATTAAAATTGGGTTTTCGCATGGACTTAAAGGATTAGGGACGAATAAATAAATTTTATCCGTCCCTAATCTTTTAAATCCGTGAGCCAGTAATTAACTCAAAATGCTTCCAAAACGATGGGTATGATTTTATGACAACTTCAGGTTCTTCAATCACAATGTCCATCAAACAAGCCATCGGAGCAAAAGCCATTGCCATACGATGGTCGTCGTAGGTGTGGATTGATGATGGCGATTGTATGGTAGGAGAGGGCGAGAGGAGGTATTTATTGTTTTTTTCCATTTCTTCCAGTTTTGTACCCATTTTAGCGAGTTCATTTTGGAGGGCTAAGATACGGTCGGTTTCTTTTACTTTTAAGGATTCTATTCCCGTTAGAATAAGTGGTATCTTTTTTGCCGATGCCACCACGCAAACAGTTTGGGCAAGGTCGGGGCAATTGGTGAAGTCCCACTCCAAAGAAGCATTCGCAGAAATTTTTGTTAACTTAAAACCACGACCAGTGAAGACGGATTTTACGCCCAAGTGGCTCATTATCTGGGTAATAACTGAATCACCCTGTAATGAATTTTCTTTTAATCCTAATAATTCCAATTCAGAATCTTCATCTTCAGAAAGTGCCACCGCCGAGAACCAGTAACTCGCTCCCGACCAATCTGATTCAATGGAATATGGGATTGCTTGATATTTCTGATGAGTAACCGTGAGCGTCATATTATCCCAATCTCTTTGAATAGTTACACCAAAAGCCTCCATCTGTTTCAAAGTCATTTCTATATACGGCTTTGAGCCTAATTCTCCTTTTATTTCCAAAACCAAACCTTCGGGAAGGAGAGGAGCAATCATCAAAAGGGCAGAAATATATTGCGACGACACATCACCTCTAATTTGGAGGTGATTATTTCCTGAAAAAGTAAAACCCTGTAATTTTAAAGGAGGATAACCTTCTTGATTAACATATTGAATATCAGCTCCTAATGAACGCAAAGCATCCACCAAAATCCCAATGGGGCGTTCACACATACGAGGCGTACCTGTCATGGTCTTGTGCTGACCCGTTATGGCAAAATAGGCAGTTAGAAACCTCATCGTGGTTCCTGCATCAATCACATCAGCAACGTCATCATCAGACGCTAAAAGTCGCATCATAGTTTGCGTATCACGGGCTTCGGCAAGATTGGAAAGATTGTCTTTTCCACCCGCTAAGGCATTAATAACCAAGGCTCGGTTTGATTCTGACTTGGAAGAAGGCAAAGGGATTTCCGTGCGGAATGATTGCTGAATTTTTGGGAGTAATATCGTTTTCAAAAATATATATGTTTTCTGGAGGCGTAAATTTAATGTAAAAGAGGCATTAGTTAATAATTATTAGTTATTGGTTATTAGAATTTTATAGGAATGAGTAATTATTTTTGTTTAATTGTGTTGTAAGACTCTCATTTTTAGGAGAATACAATATTACAAACTTAAACGAATCATAAATCTTCACTAATGTTGTTTTTATTGTACGGTAAAATTCTTAGCATTTTAACTCAGTCGTTTCACTCAAATAATAGATATTCATAGCTCAAAAAAATAATGTGCAATAATACAAACATCTACAATTGATTATTCTTCACTAATGTTGTTCTTGCTATATGGTAAAAACAATAATTGATATTTTGCTTAGTTTTTACGGGAGTGCAAAACTACAAACAAGTACAAGACTCTTTATTCACTAATGTTGTTCACTCTATATGCCGTGAATTTCTTTTTTTAAAAGCCTTTAAATAGATTAGTAACAGAGAAATTTAGTAGTCATATTTCAAAATATTTTGCGTAATTTCAAGTTCAATTTGAACTATTCAAGTAAAATATATGAATTCACCAACAAACGTCCGTTCTCATTACCGTGCCTGTAATCTTTGCGAGGCCATCTGTGGTTTAGAAATTACGGTCAATCAAAACAACGAAATCCTGACAATCAACGGAGATAAAAAAGACCCGTTCTCCCGTGGGCACATTTGCCCAAAAGCCGTGGGACTCAAAGATATCTACTTAGATAAAAACCGACTGAAACAACCCGTCAGAAGAACTGAAAATGGTTGGGAGACAATCTCATGGGAAGAGGCCTTTGATGAAGTTGCTTCAAAACTCAAAGGTATTCAATCCCTATATGGCAAAGATGCTGTTGGGATTTATCAAGGTAATCCTTCGGTTCATAATTCTGGAACTTTATTGTCTGCCCCTGCTTTATTGAGGGCTTTGGGAACAAAAAACCGCTTTTCAGCCACGTCCGCCGACCAATTGCCTCATCATTTTGTGTCTTCATTGATGTTCGGGCATCCACTTTTATTACCCGTCCCAGATATCGACCGTACTGATTTTATGTTGATTACGGGAGGAAACCCTTTGGCTTCCAACGGTTCGATGATGACCGTGCCAGACGTAGCCAATCGGTTGAAAGCCATTCAAAAAAGAGGGGGAAAGTTCGTAGTAATTGACCCAAGAAAAACCGAAACTGCAAAAATTGCCGATCAACACATTTTCATAAAACCTGCTACGGATGTATATTTATTGTTGGCGATTTTGAATGAAATCATAAGTCCTTCCCTTTCAGGAGAAGGGTTGGGATGGGGTGCTACGACAAATCTTCCAATTGATAATAAAGCTATTTCGGAATTAAAATCTGCCATCCAACCCTACACCCCAGAAACAGTCTCTACCATCACAGGTGTATCCGTAGAAATCATTAATAACCTTGTCCAAGATATCCTAACGGCAAAAAGTGCGGTCGTTTATGGACGAATGGGCGTGAGTGTACAAGCCTTTGGGGGCGTTTGTCAATGGCTTATCAATTGCATAAATATCTTCACGGGTAATATGGATGCTGAGGGTGGAGCCATGTTCACACAACCCGCTTTCGACCTTTGGGGACGGGCAAAAAAAGGTGAAAATTATTTTAATCGTTATCAATCTGCCGTCAGAAAATTACCAGAATTTGATGGTGAATTGCCTGTCTCGGCAATGGGGGAAGATATTTTGGACGGAGGAATAAAAGCACTTTTCACGGTCTGCGGAAACCCTGTGTTAAGTACCTCAAACGGAACACAATTAGACACCGCCTTGGAAGGTTTGGATTATATGGTTTCGGTCGATATTTTTATCAATGAAACCACTCGCCATGCTAATATAATTTTGCCTCCAACAACGGGTTTAGAAGTGGCACATTACGACTTGGCTTTCTATAATTTATCAGTCAGAAATGTTGCTAAATATTCAGAACCATTATTTGAAAAAGACAATAATCAACGGCACGATTGGGAGATTTTTGAGGAAATAAAAAACCGCTTAATTTCGCAGGAAGGGGCAGAGATTCCAGTACCAAAAAATCCAGAAGAGAAATTGGAGATGGCAATGCAATTCGGACCTTATGGAAAAGACGGATTAACCCTCCAAAAACTAAAAGATAATCCACACGGCGAAGATTTGGGAGCTTTACGTCCGTGTTTAAAAGAGAAGTTATTGACTGATGATCAACAAATTAATATTATTTCAGGTTTGCTTTTGAATGATTTAGCAAGAGTAAAAGAAAATTATGACAAGCTACTTTCTATTCATGGCATGACTAAGGGGGATGCCCAATCTCATGCCATGAATGACGGCTTTGATTTACAATTAATCGGAAGAAGACACCTAAGAAGCAACAATTCATGGATGCATAATTCAGAAAGATTAGTGAAAGGACGTGACCGTTGCACGCTCATGATTCACCCCGAAACGGCGGCTAATCGTGGTATCGTTAATTTGGAAAAAGTACAAATTGAATCAAGGGTTGGGAAAGTGGAAATCGCCGTTGAAATTACCGACGAAATCATGCCAAATGTCGTGAGTATTCCGCACGGTTTCGGACACGCTCGCAAGGGCGTACAATTGGACATCGCAACCGCTCATGCAGGGGTGAGTTTGAACGATTTAACCGATGATTTATTGATTGATGAATTAACGGGGAATTCAGCTTTTTCTGGAGTTCCTGTTCGGATTTTGAAGTGATTATAAAGTTAACAACTGGTTCAAATTTAAGGATTTGAACCAGATACGTAATTGTGTAGTTGTTCAATTATTGAATTTAGACTCGTTAAGTAATCACTATCCAAACAATCTCTCATGCGAGCCATTTGTAAAATATTCTCAAATTTATTTTTATAAAACGCAGGGTTTGAAATAGGTAAGCGATGATTCATTTGACCATCAATTTCTGAATCAGAAATTATTCTTATTCCTTTTAAGTCTAATGAAACTCTTTTGTAGATAAATATTTCATCAAAAAGTTGTTCTTGCAGACACATTTTTAAATTTTGTGGTAATGCTTTGAATGCTTCATCATGGGTAACGAGTGGTGAAAAACGTCCAAAACCAGTTAGTTCAAATTGACCTTCATAACGTTCAAAAATTCCAAGAATACTATCCCAATATGGCACTGACAAAGCGTGAATTGCAGTTTTATATTTTTCTTTTTTTAATTCAACAGAAGTCTCTTTTATAGCTTTGATATTTCTAAATGTACTTTCAAGGATGAAATTATAGCGTTTTTCGATACAATGTTCTTTCATAAATTTAACAAGATCATTGGCAAAAGATTGTGTAATGTCAGCATAATTTTTGCCATGCTCAATTGCTATTTCAATATTTCTTGGATGATGTGCTCTATATTCATCGCCATTTATAATGACAAATTGTTTATTAGGATAAATTTTGTTCTCTATGAGTTTAAAGAGTTTACTTTTCCCTGAAGCGGGCTGTCCACCTAAAATAACTGCTATTGGTTGCTTTTCCCTTTTTGCATTATCAAATGACGTGGCTAATAATACTTTTTTTGCAACTTTTAATCCGTCATAACCATAGTCTTGTTCCATTCAATTTTAGGCGTATTGTGTTTTGTTGAACATATTTTTGATGTACGGGGCATATTCACTTTCAACCTTTTTTAAGGTTTTTTCTAAATTTTCTCCTTTATACAGTTGTCTAATCTCATTTTTAAAATCTTTAATTTTACTCAAATATGCCTGATATTCAGAATTGTTTTTATATTCGTCATAGCTAATTCCAGCATATTCATATGGAGAACAGAATTCATGTAAGCCCTTCATTTGTTCGGCTATCATTCTGTTAATAATTTCTACGGCTATGTCAATATTAAGCCATGATTTGTTCGGAGAATCTGAAAATTGAGCTAACATAATTTGATTTATTTTTAATAAATTTTCAATTCTAATACACTTATAAAAACTCTAAAAGTACAATTATAACATATTCTGACAGATAATTATTATTAATTAACAAATTTTCAACCAAAGTCTAAGAGAAATAAACATGGTAAGAGTTTTGCTATTTTCTTATTTTCAGAATAATTCTCTTATTAAGATAGAAAAACTGTCCTCTCCCCGACATCCGCAAATCCCCTTTTCTACGTAAATTTGCCACATGAATAATCTTAAATTACCCCTTTGGCTCATTAAATTAACCCATTTTGAATACTGGACTTGGTGGATGTTCTATGTTCCATTACTTCCTTATTGGCTTTTTCAGGCAGCCCGTACACGTTCGCTGACCTTTTTTACCAATGCTGACACTTGCATAGATTATGGTGGTTTTTTTGGGGAATCAAAAATGGAAATTCTTCGCCAAATCCCGAAGGAATATTTACCCAAAACCATTTTTATTGAAAAACAAACGGATTTAAAAACGATTGTTGATAGACTGATTCAAGAGGATTTGGTTTATCCAATTATCTGCAAACCCGACGTTGGCGAAAGGGGAACGCAAGTTGAAAAATTGTACAGCAATTATGATTTAGTGCAGTATTTATCCAACGTTCAAGAGGATTTTATTATCCAAGAATTCATTACTTATGATATTGAATTGGGTGTTTTATATTACCGTTATCCAGATGCTTCAACAGGGAAAGTTACCTCCGTTACACGCAAAGAATTTCTTACGGTTTTGGGTGATGGGAAATCAACCGTTGAGCAATTAATGCAACAAAGCACCAGAGCCAGATTTCAGATTGATTCCATGCGGAAACGTTTGGGTGATATGGGGATGAATGAAGTGATTAAATCAGGAGAAAAAAGAATCCTTGAACCGATTGGAAATCATTGTCGAGGAACTAAGTTTTTAGATAACAACTTCCTGTTAAACAGTCAATTAGATAAAGTTTTTGATAAAATTGCTTTAACAATTGACGGCTTTCACTACGGACGTTTTGATATGAAAGTAAAGTCAATCGAAGATTTATACGAAGGGAAAAATATCCGAATCATGGAATTGAACGGAGTTAGTTCTGAACCAGGGCATATATACGACCCTAAAAACTCGCTTTGGGCAGCCTACCGAGATTTGGCTTATCACTGGAAAATTATTGCCGATATCTCCATTCAGCAACAACGCAGAGGTATTATGCCCGTGCCATTCGGTATTTTGTGGAAGGTGGTGAGAAGACATTTTGTTTCACAGCCTCAGTAGGGAATCGTATAATATTCCATCTATGGAACGGGAATGAAATAACTTATTTAATTCCCGTTCCTATGAGTTATGATGAGGTCTTTAATGGCAATAAAATAATTCAAATTATGTAAAGTTCTGGATTCAAATAATATGCTAATTTTCCTAATTACTTTCTTCATCAGTTTTGTCGGTTCAATTCATCCTGGACCGCTCAATCTTTCCGTCATTCAAACGACATTCCAAAAAGGATTTTTCCCAGCAGTTATATTGGCTTTTTGGGGTGTTATTCCTGAAATAATTTATGGGTTTTTAGCCGTTGAAGGCGTCATGATTTTTGAGAAGCATCCGATTGTTTTCAACATTATGCAGTGGGCAGTTGTGCCAATTGTATTGGTTTTGGGAATTCTACAAATTATCAATTCTCAAAAGCACCGCAAAATTATAAACCCTACAAAAATATTAGATAATAGTGCCTTAAAAGGTTTCTTGCTTTCTCTTTTCAACCCCCAATTATTGCCTTATTGGATAGTGATTTTAATAAATTATCAGCGTTATAGCTTTCTAAAAATCAGTGACTTATTTGATAAATTTTCCTTTGTATTAGGCACAAGCACAGGAGCATTTGCACTCAATTATGTATATGCCTACATGGCTCATAAACACCGAGAAAAGATTTTTAGATATTTGAATGAAAACCGTTTTGAACAACTAATTGGTTGGACGTTTGTGGGAATGGGAGTTTTGCAGACTTTTAAATTAATATTGTAAAACAAAAAAACCCCGTTGATTTAAAATCTAAGGGGCTTTTTTGCTTCATTTGAAATGGCGGTATCAAAAAAAATGTTGTTCTTCTAATGAACAGAAAATAAATTATAAGAGGTAATGTGGTAAAATATTTGGATTTATAATTTATTGTACAAATATTGTTATATAATTACTGATTTTCAATACCTAATGTAGGTAAATTTCAATATTTATTGAGCAAATGATGTAATTTTTACTCAAGCTATTTTTACTTATGAACATTAGACACGAAGATTTGATTTTGCAAACAAAAAATATTTGGACTGAAATGACCCAAAGTCACCCTGAGGCTTCAGAGAGAAAATCTTATGATGAAAATTCACTGGATCTCCTATCTCAGAACTCCAACTCGGTGATTGCCATTATCAGTTTAAAGAATTACAGAGATTTGTATGTAAGTAGTAATGTTGAAAAAATTTGGGGATATTCGCATCAAACCAACCCAGTTATTGGCATTCTTCAATATGTAAAAATTATTACATACGACCACGCCATGTTTCCTATTACAGCGGGAAAGTGGTATTTAAAGTGTTTGAAATCAGTAAGTTATGAAGAGAAAATAAATCAAAAAATTGTTTTCGTTGGAGTGAAATTTAAAACTCGATTTGGTAAAGTTAGTCGCACTTTTATTCACACATCCCATCTGGATGAGGATGCACAAAGAAATCCCATTAACATCATTACATCGGTTCAAGACATCAGCCACTTTATGAAAGACGATTTTTGGTGGATGCGGTTTAGTTGTGGGGACAATAATGAAAAAGTAAAGTATTATCTTTCATCAACGGGAAAAACTTTTGAAGGAGATATTATTTCTGACCGTGAAAAAGATATTTTAAGATTAATCAATCAAGGTATGGAATCTCAGGAAATCGCCGAAAGCCTATTTCTGAGTATTGCAACGGTTCATACCCATCGAAAAAATATGTTGGCTCGCACAGGTATGAGAGATGTAACGGCATTGTTGCAAATTGCTCTTTCAATTGGGATGATTTAACGCTCAAAATTTATCAATGCTTAATTAAAATCATAGTCAACTTTTCATGCGTTAAACCCGACTTTCTTTACTTTAAATTTCGGATTGTTACAATTTTCAGAAACCTATGACATTTTTAGGATTTTATCCATAAATTTGTAATGAAACACATCCAAAAAATTCGGATAATCCTTACTCAATAAAAAAACCATAAAAATGACTTCCCCAGAGTTGTATCATCTTCCCGTTATGCTTCAAGAATGCCTTGAAGGGCTCAATATTCGCCCTGATGGTGTTTATGTGGACGTAACTTTCGGGGGTGGAGGTCATTCCAGAGCAATTCTCGAACGTCTGGGCGAAAATGGCAAACTCATCGCCTTTGACCAAGACCCTGATGCCAAACAAAATTCACTCGTTTTTGCGGACGACAAACGTTTTACTTTCATAGAAGCCAATTTCAGAAATATCAAAAAATATTTGCGATTGTATGGTGTAAAAAAAGTGGATGGAATTTTAGCCGATTTTGGTATTTCATCGCACCAAATTGATGAACCCACACGTGGATTTTCAACTCGTTTTGAAGGAGATTTGGATATGCGGATGAATCAAAAAGCGGAGGTTTCAGCCTTCACTATCATCAATGAATATTCAGAAGTTCAACTTCATAAAATTTTAGGAATGTATGGCGAGGTAAAAAATGCCAAAACCCTTGCAGGCGGAATTGTGAGTGCGAGGATGAACTCGCCAATCAAAACTACGAGTGAATTCAAAGCGGTTTTGGATAAATTTGCCCCAAAGTTTAAGGAGTTTAAGTACTACGCCCAAGTCTTTCAAGCCATCAGAATTGAGGTTAATCAAGAATTGGAAGTTATTCAAGAATTTTTAGAGCAAGTACCTGATTTACTGAAAGATACAGAAAGTAGATTAGTGGTTATGACTTTCCATTCGTTGGAAGATAGGTTAGTGAAAAATTATATAAAAGCGGGAAATTTCAAAGGTGAAATGGACAGAGATATTGTTTTCGGAACGGTGACAAAACCCTTAGAAGGCATCACCAGAAAGCCCATCGAAGCATCCCCAGAAGAATTATCAAGTAACAATAGAAGCAGAAGTGCAAAGTTGAGAATTGCTACAATTGTGATTTAGTGATTTGGGATTTGGTGATTTAATTTACGTTAACAAAAATCACTAAATCACAACTCACTAAATCACAACTACAAGAAACATGGCAAAAAACGTATCAAAAAATAAGAATAGAAGTGCCACAACTTATCGTCCGAGTAAGGGAATATTCGCTTTTTTCGACCGTGTTTTCAACATGGATAAAATTTTGGGCGGTAAATTTCCTGCCTCTCAATTGCGTTACGTTATTTGGGTCTCAGGTTTGATTGTGATTTATATTATTTCCTCACTAAATGCTGAAAGTCTTATCCATAGAATTGATAAAATGAAGGCAGAAGTAGAAGAACAAAGAGCCGATTTCACGACCAGAAAAGCCGATTTTATGAAGGCAGGAAAACAATCTGAAATTATTAAAAGAGTAGCCCCAATGGGTTTGCAAGAAAATAAAACCCCACCAACGAAGATAGTTGTAAGAGAATAGCTTTGAGTTGTGAGCATTGAGCAATTGAGCAAAAGAATATCTGCCCATTTCTCAAAGCTCATGGCTCAAAGCTCAATGCTAATTAAAAATGAACATAAAAAGAGACATCATATTCAGGGTTCGCCTTATGTTTTTATTCATCCTCATTTTTGCGGGAGGAATTGTTTACCGTATCGTAAAATTACAGACAATTGAGGGTGTGAAATGGCGTGATAAAGCTAAACGTGTTTACGTAAAAAAGCGGGTTGTAGATGCAGTAAGAGGTAATATTTATGCTGTAGATGGCAGTTTATTGGCTACATCTTTACCAAAATACAAGTTAGGATTCGATCCCTTAGTTTCACTAATTAATAAAACAAATACTAAAATCTACGATGATGGAATTGATTCATTGTGTCATCTTTTAGCCAATTTTTACGGAGATAAAGACTGGAAGGATTACTATTCCTTGATTGATTTGGCTCGCAGAGACAAAGTTAGTTACATCCGTTTAAACGAAAGAAAAATTGATTTTCAACAACGAAAAGCCATGGAAACTTGGCCTATATTCAGGAATGGGAAATTTAAGGGAGGCGTAGTTTTTGAAAAAACCAATGAACGTTATAATCCATTCGGAAAGATGGGTTTCAGAACAATTGGATATAAAAAAGAAACTGAAAAAGTTGGAATTGAAAACAGTTTTGACTCGCAATTGGCGGGAACAAATGGCAAAGGGATTTTTGAAAAGATTGTAGGTGGAAGCTGGCGACCGATTGACGGTGGCGAAGAGTCAATTCCCGTTGCGGGGGTGGACATTCACACAACGATTGATGTAAATATTCAAGACGTTGCCGAGACTTCTTTGATGAAGCACCTTCGTCAATTGAGTGCCGACAAAGGTTGTGTGGTGGTGATGGAAGTGGCAACTGGTGAGATTAAAGCCATGACAAACCTAACTCGTTTGCGAGATACCTTAGCATTTGCCGAGACTTACAATCACGCTGTTTTAGGACTTTCTGACCCTGGCTCAGTTTTCAAATTGCCTTCAATGATGGCAATGATGGAGTTTGGAGGATTAAGTAATGAAGAATGGGTTCATACCGGTGATGGAACTTTGACAATCGGTAATAAATTATTGAGAGATACAAAAGTACATGGCACAATCTCGGCTCAGCAAGTATTTGAAACATCCTCGAACGTGGGAACTGCAAAATTGATGCAAAAATATTTTGGGGGACGTGAAAGTGAATATTATAAAAAACTCCATGAATTTCATTTGGACGAACCACTAAATTTTCAATTACGCCCCGATGCAAAGCCTGTCATTAACACGCCAAAATTGGGAGACCAAACAGCAATGCCTTGGAATTCAATTGGTTATGGAACTTCTTTGACACCTTTGCAAATGTTGGCTTTTTATAATGCCGTTGCTAATGATGGAAAATGGATTCAACCCATCATTGTGAAATATACTAAAGTTGCGGATAAAATTGAAGATGATTATCAGATTTCCCAAGCTAAATACGAGGAGCCTTTGTGCAGTAAAGAAACGTTGATAAAGGTTAGAAAGATGTTGGAAGGAGTCGTGGAAAGAGGAACTGCCATGAACATAAAAAACGCTTTGTATAAAATTGCTGGAAAAACTGGAACGTCTCGAAAGTTAATTAATGGGCAGTATCGTGAAGGAATGTATTACACTTCTTTCATCGGATATTTTCCTGCAAATGCACCCAAATATAGCATCGTGGTAATGATTGATAATCCACGTGGCGTGAAGCAAGAAGCTCTTTTTGCGGCAGAAGCATCTGCTCCCGTTTTTAAGGAAATTGCTGATAAAATATATGCTTGCGACATCAGAATGCACAAATTGCTGAATACTAAAAATCCTGATGCCAGACAATTTGCCACAAAAAAGCAAGTGGCTCATACCTCAGATATTAAGACGATTTGTGAAGAGTTTCACGTTGAGAAAGTACCCACAAATGAAGGTTGGTCGGTAGTGCGGGGAGATGGTGGTATTCTGAAATATCAAACACGGCAGAATCCCAAAAGTACCGTTCCAGATACTCGTGGGATGACATTAAAAAATGCCTTGTACGTCCTTGAAAATAAAGGATTTAAAGTATCATTCAAAGGTGCAGGAAAGGTGATAAGTCAGTCAGTTCCACCTGGAGCAACCACCATCAGAAATCGGAATATCGGCTTATTATTAAATTGAATTGTAACCCATTTATCACGATGAAAATTAGACCACGGATGAACCCGCAATGGAATTGGGATTCTTCAGATTTACACGGATTTACTTATTTTATATATAAAAATCCGTGCAAATCCGTAAAATCCTGTTAAATCCGTGGTCTAATATCTTTACTAAAATTCTTGTTAAATATTTAAAAATTAACCCCTAATTACAATGTCATCATTTCAAAATTCAACTGAAAATAATTCGGAAAATTCCAAGCAATCTTGGCTGCGTAATGGTTTGCTTGGTCTTTTATTAATTGGCGTTCTTTATTTGTTTTATACCCAATTTGGTCAAAACAGAAAGACTGATTTGACAGTAAGTCAGATTCAAATGAATGTTGAGGAAATCAAAACTATCAACACCGATCTCCAGCGTCTTCGTGACGATATAAAAGACAATAGAACCAATATTCAAGAGAAACAAAAGAGAATAGATGCACTCCAAGATAAATTGGAGAATGTTTATAGCCAACAAAACGTTAGAGACGATAGCGAACGTGAAGCAATGATGGCGTTGTTGAAAAAACAAATTGCTCAACTTTCGGTTGATAAAACCCGTCTGCAAGCCCAAATGACCAAAACTATTGGTGAATATGAAATAAGGATTGCTGATTTTCAAAAGATTTTGCAAGAAAAAGATAGTATCATTACCTATCAGAAAAATGCTATTCAAGATTTAGAGAGTAATGTTGCCACCAAAAAAGCGGAGGTAAATGAATTGCAAGGTGAATTAAAGAAAACGGATGAAATTTTAAATATTTTAGATAATAAAATTCACGTAACGGTTACAAATGTAGGCTTTTATTCAAATGGATTTGACGACGCTGATAATGAATTATTAGATTCCAAAAACAAGAAAGACATCTCAGAAATGGGTATTTTTTACTCACTAAGTAGAAAATTACAGACCAACGAAAAGCTGATTGCTGAATTGACTTTGCCCAATAGTGCCATCGTTGGTAAAAAAGAATTCACCAGACAAGACATTGAAAATATCGAAAAACAAGCTGAAAAAAGTGGCGTGGACAGACCCATGAGCATCAAAATTCAGAAAGGAGCTTTTGATACGCCTTTGAAAGTAAACTTCTATATTAAGGCAGGTGTAGGCGAAAAACACACTTTCCTGATTGATTCAAAATTGATTACTGATTTGAAGGCGAAACAGGTTTATTGAGACAAAATATTAATAACTTTGGAACACGGATTGAATGGATTAGACACAGATAAAATAATTAAAATCTGTGTCCAATCCATTTAATCCGTGTTCTATTTATATTTTAATTGATTTATTTATTATGAAAACATTATCTCAACTTACCGCAAATATCAAAAAGAAAACCGTCATCGGCAATCCCGAAATGATGGTTTCTGAAATTATTATTGACTCTCG
This sequence comes from Arcicella sp., assembly GCA_043769985.1. GTDB lineage: Bacteria > Bacteroidota > Bacteroidia > Cytophagales > Spirosomataceae > Arcicella. The sequence continues at coordinate 57,512 of JAYVIV010000213.1, read as the reverse complement.
AAAAGTCACCGCAGGCTCAATGTTTGTAGCTTTGAAAGGCACGCAAGTGGACGGACACACCTTCATTCAGAAGGCAATTGACATGGGGGCGTCGTCTATTCTTTGTGAGGATTTACCTTTAATTCAACCTTCAACTATTACGTTTTTGCAAGTCTCAGATGCGTCTGAGGCTTTGGGATATTTGGCAGCTGAATTTTACGATAATCCTTCTAAAAAACTCAAATTAGTGGGTATTACAGGCACAAATGGTAAGACCACAACGGTAATGCTTTTGTTTCGTTTATTCAGAAATTTGGGTTATCGTTGCGGACTAATTTCAACGGTTCAGAATCAGATTGATGAAGATATTATTCCTTCAACGCACACTACGCCCGATGCAGTTAGTCTCAACCAATTATTAGCAAAAATGGCTCATGCGGGTTGTACGCACGCATTTATGGAAGTAAGTTCGCACGCTGTGGTGCAACACCGCATTACGGGCGTGAGTTTCACAGGAGCAATTTTCTCAAATATTACCCACGATCATCTCGATTTTCATAAGACTTTTGATAACTACATAAAAGCTAAAAAAGGTTTCTTTGATTCCTTGCCAAAAACGGCTTTTGCCTTGGTTAATATTGATGATAGAAGGGGAGGAGTAATGGTGCAAAATACCAAAGCAAGCATTAAAACATATTCTTTAGAAACCCTTGCTACCGTGAAAGGACGGATTGTTTCGGACAGTATCTACGGTTTGCAAATGGAGATAAACAACCATGATATTCACTTTCAATTAATCGGAACTTTCAATGCCTATAATTTGATGGCAATTTATGGGGCTGCGATACTTTTGGGCGAAGATTCTGATGAGGTTTTGGTGGAAATGTCAGGCTTGAAAACCGCCCCAGGACGTTTTGAACAAATAGTTTCCATTAAAGATCAAAAGGTTGGCATTGTTGATTATGCTCATACGCCCGATGCTTTGGAGAACGTTTTGAAAACGATTAATCAGATAAAAGACGGTAATCAGCAAGTTATTACCGTTGTGGGTTGTGGAGGAAATCGTGATGCAACAAAACGCCCCATTATGGCAAGAATCGCTTGTGAATTATCGAATAAAGTAATCCTAACTTCTGATAACCCAAGGAACGAAGACCCTGCCGAAATTTTAGAGCAAATGCGGAAAGGAGTACCTCCCATTGACTTCAAAAAAACCAAAATTATTGAAGACCGAAAAGAAGCTATCTTTATGGCAGTCAGGGAATTAGCACAGGAAGGAGATATTATTTTGGTGGCAGGAAAGGGGCATGAAAACTACCAAGAAATCAAAGGGATTAAGCATCATTTTGATGACAAAGAAGCCTTGGCGGAGGCTTTTGAAGCTAACTAAGTATGAATAAGAGATAAGCTAATGGTCCCCGTACCATTATTTGTTTTTGAGTTGGGAAAGGGGTACTGTTGGTTACACGCTGAATATTTGCGAATAAATTTTTTAGGTAGTTCATGACGATGAGTTAATCCTGATTTGAAAATTACAATACAAAGGTTGTATGAAAATTGATAATAATCAATACCGTTTAATAATATGTCATTGATTTTATAATTTGTTAATATAGGTTCAAACGGAGATGTTTGAGCCTATTTTTGGTTTAGGATTTCTAAACTTTTTAAGTAATAAATTGTATTTCGCAACGAAAAAATCTCTCAATAAAATAAAATAAACTATTTTTGGTTAATTATTTGTTATAAATTAGAAAATTAAGAGAAAAAATCGAGATATGTTAATAAGATTCACCGTTTCAAATTTTCTTTCGTTTAAAGACGAAACAGAATTTAATATGCTCACGGGCGATGTGAAGCGACACCCACATCATGTTTACAAACGTGAACATATAGATGTCTTGCGGGCGGCGGCGATTTATGGAGCAAATGGGGCTGGGAAGTCTAATTTGATAAAGGTAATTCAGTTTTTGAAACTTATTGTTGAAGGAAATGATATTTTAAAAGCATTACCAAAATTCGGTTTATCAAAAGAATACCTTGAAAAGCCTTCTGAATTGGAAATTGAGATAGAAATTAATGGAATTATTTACGCTTATGGCTTAGTGTTCGACAATACAAGGATTATGGAAGAGTGGCTCTACAAAGTCAATTTTGAGAAAGATGATGAAATGATTTTTGAGAGGGAAACAGATGAAAAATTAAAACACCATTTAAAATTAGCGAGTAAGTATTTGCAAACCGATAAAAGTAAGTATTACGTTGAATTCTATGAAGAAACATTAATAAACGCTAACCTTACTTTTTGTTCATCTATACAGAAAACGAAGGCAATAGAAGAAGTAAATATTTTAGTCAATTGGTTTGAAGAAGATTTAGTAGTAATTCTACCAGATACTAAAATCGAATCTTTAATTAGAGATATTTATTCATCGAAAGACTATTCAAAATGGTTTAGTAACATATTAAAAACTTTTGATACTGGTGTAGAAAACCTTAAAATTAAAGATATCAAACCCAATTTTCCAAATAATGAATTTGACGATATTCATGAAGAGATACAGAAAATATTAGTAGATCATCCAAGTGCATTTACAACTTTTCAACAAGGAAATAATTATTTTGGAGCTACAATAGAAAATGAGCAAATAACTTACAAAACCTCAGTTAGCGAACATAAAGGTAATGAGAATCAAACAGTATCATTTATGTTATCCCAAGAATCTGACGGTACACAAAGATTATTAGATTTTATACCAATAATTAATCAATTGCAAAAGACAGCGACAACTTTCATCATTGATGAAATAGACCGTAGTATTCATCCATCTCTACTCAAAACATTTCTTAAATTGTTGATGGAAATAAAAGAATCAAAAGGTCAAATTATCTTCACAACCCATGAATCAAACCTTTTGGATTTAGATATTTTCAGGCAAGATGAAATTTGGTTTGCTGAAAAAAATCAAGAAGGTGCAACACAGTTTTATCCATTATCAGAGTTTAAAATACGCTATGACTTAGACATTAGAAAAGGCTATTTGAATGGTCGTTTTGGAGCAATTCCATTTTTGGGAGATTTAGAAAAACTAAACTGGAATAATCATGCGGAAACAAAATAGAGCCTACAAACGTAAAGAACCCTATCGTGATTCTTCATTTTTTGTAATAGTTTGCGAAGGGGCAGAAACTGAGATTAATTATTTTGAAAATTTACAAAAGATTGAACAACAGCGAGTTAAGGTTATTTCAGTTACTCCTGATGAAAATAAATCTGCCCCAAAGTGGGTTCTTGATAAAGCTGCAAAAATTGCAGAGGAATTATTGCTGAAGATTGAGAATGATGATCAACTTTGGATTGTAACGGATACAGATAGATGGAAAATTGAACATTTGAGAACAATTCAAGAGTCTTGCGAGAGATTGAAAAACTGGAATTTTGTAGTCAGTAACCCTTGTTTTGAGGTTTGGCTTCATGCACATGTACAAGATTTAAAAAACCTTTCAGAAAAATCTTCTTGTAAAAACTTAAAATCAGAACTTGATGTTTTTCAAAAGCAAGGCTTATTAACTAAACCCCTCCAAAACGTAAGAATAGCCATCGAAAGAGCCAAAAGACTTGATAATTCTGAACATTTTATTCCCGATTCTCTCAGGACGAAAGTATATTTGTTAGTAGAAGAACTAATCAAACGAATTGGAGAACAACATTTTGAATAACTCATTAGAATTCCAAGAAGAAATCACGGTTTTTGCCGACGTGATTATCCCCGTCGCCATCCCGAATTTATATACCTATCGTGTGCCTCGTGAATACGCTACGAGCATTTGCGTGGGAGCGAGAGTCATTGTGCAATTTGGCAAAACGAAGGTCGTAACTGCCGTGGTTGCCAAACTTCATAATGCCCCACCTGCCAAATATCAGGCAAAATACGTCCTTGAATTATTAGACGATTCGCCTTTGGTTACGCCTCAACAAATTGACTTATTCCACTGGATATCAGAGTATTATATGTGTACGGTTGGTGAAGTGCTGAACGTTGCCTTACCCTCTGGACTCAAAATTTCGAGTCTTTCAAAAGTTCAATATAACCCCGAATTTTCTTATCCCGAACTCCTGACAGAACGTGAAGTTGGTATCATTGAAGAGCTGAAAAAACACCAATCTTTGAATTATGATGAACTCGCTCGTTTTGCCGAAGTCAAGAATGTTTACCATATCATCAAGTCTTTAATTCAGAAAAAAGCCATTATTGTTTTTGAAGAAGTTCGTGAAAAATATTCACCTAAAATTCTGAAAAAAGTAAGGCTAAATGCTTTCTACGAAGACGACAGTCACCTAAAATTATTGATGGGTGAATTAGAGAAAAAACCAAAACAGTTAGATATTCTCCTGAATTATCTTCGCCATGTTCCCGTGTTGCGTACACCAGAATTGAACCGTAAAGGCTTGGAAAAGAAGGCTTTAACGAAAGAAGAAACGTCTGATAGTGCTTTGAAAACCTTAATCAAAAATGGAATTTTAGAGCAATTTGAAATTATCATTAGTCGCTTTGAAGAAGATTTGGATTTTGTAGAAGCTCCCGTTCCCACGCTTTCAGCATCGCAGGAAAAGGCTTTTTCTGAGATTATGAATAGTTTTCAAGATAAGCAAACTACGCTTCTGCACGGCATTACGGGAAGTGGGAAAACGGAAGTTTACATCAAGCTCATTGAACAGGTTTTAGAAAGTGGTTCGCAGGTTTTATACCTCTTACCCGAAATTGCTTTAACTACCCAAATTGTCATCAGATTACGGAAAGTTTTTGGGGATAAAATGGGTATTTATCACTCTCGATTTTCGGATAATGAGCGGGTTGAAGTTTGGAAAGGCGTTGTTTCTGGTAAATTTCAATTTGTGGTTGGCGTGCGTTCTGCCGTGTTTTTACCTTTCAATAATTTGGGATTAATCATTGTGGACGAAGAACATGAAACTTCCTACAAGCAATTTGACCCCGCCCCAAGATACCACGCCCGTGATGTGGCGGTCGTGATTGCCCACCGACAAAAGGCGAAAGTTTTGTTGGGCTCAGCCACGCCTTCCATCGAAAGTTTTTATAATGCTCAGACAAATCGTTACGGTTTCGTGGAGATGAAAGAACGCTTTGGCAATACACAATTGCCTGACATTGAGCTAATTGATATTAAAGTTGCCCGAAAACAAAAAATGGCGAAAGGTGATTTTTCGGATTTGATGTTAGATAAAGTAAGGCTGAATTTAGAACAAAAAAAACAAACCATTTTCTTCCAAAACCGCCGAGGATATTCGCCTTATATTCAATGCGAAGACTGTGATACAATTGCCTCTTGTAATAATTGCGATGTCAGCTTGACCTATCATTACAACGGTCAGGAATTGCGATGTCACTATTGCGGATTCCACGAACCCATGCCCCGAACTTGTCAGGCTTGCGGTTCTGCCAAATTGCGGACGAGAGGTTATGGTACGGAGAAAATTGAAGAAGAATTACAGATTTTGTACCCATCTGCCAAAATTGCCCGCATGGATTTGGACACAACCCGCACAAAATCCGCCTTCCAAACGCTGATAAATGAAGTAGAAAGTGGGGGAGTAGATATGCTCGTGGGTACGCAAATGGTGGCGAAAGGGCTTGATTTTGAGAAAGTTAGCTTGGTATGTGTCTTCGATGCCGACCGCATGATTCACTTTCCAGATTTTCGTTCGGCAGAAAGGGCGTTTCAATTATTAACCCAAGTTTCGGGTCGGGCGGGGCGGCGGAGTACGCAAGGAAAAGTGTTAATTCAGACCAATAATCCTGCCCAAAAAATCTTGACGCAAATTATTGAAAACGATTATGTGGGTTTATACAAAGATGAAATAAAAGAGCGTGAAGATTTTCAATATCCGCCCTTTACCAGACTTATTAAGCTCATTATCAAACACATAGATGAACCAATAGCTGAAAAAGCTGCCATAGAATTAAGTAATAAATTATCTGATAAATTAAGTAAACAAAGAGTTTTAGGTCCAGAAAAACCCTTGGTAGAACGCATCAGAAATCAGTTTTTGTTTGAAGTAATGATTAAATTAGAAAAGACCCTAAATCTAAAAGCTGCCAAAGAATTCATTGCTGAGGAAGTACTAAATATTAGATTATCGAAGGATTTTAAAGGGGTTTCCGTGGTGGTGGATGTGGATTGTGGGTAGGGGATCTTATTACCTAAACAGTGTGATTCTAAATAATTTGAAATTATAAAAAAACAAAATGCACACTTATAAGTGTGCATTTTGTTTTTTTGTTTATATTCGGACAATGAAATTTAAAATTGTAAAAATACTTGACTTATCTGGACGGAAGGCTACTATTTATACTGTTCAGATTGAGGGTGAACCTAATACATTGTTTGATGAGTTTTTACTTGAAAATGATACCAATTATCCTGATGAGTTAGATAATATATTTGACCGTCTTGAAATAATGGGACATTATGAAGGTGCAAAAGAGATTTATTTCAAACACGCAGAAGGAAATCTTGGCGATGGTATTTGTGCTTTATACGACTCTCCTGACAGAAAACTTAGACTTTATTGTATTCGTTATGGAAGTACCGCTATTTTGCTTGGCAGTGGGGGATTTAAAAATGTACGAGCTTTGCAAGATGACCCAAAGTTGAAGTATGAAAATTATTTATTGAGAAATATTTCCAAAACCATCACTAATGCCTTGATTGAAGGGGACTTAGCTTGGTCAAATGATGGTAAGTTATTAATAGGAAAATTAATTTTAGACGAAGATGAATACTAAAAATAAACAATTCAGCGAACCTGAATCACATACCAGTCCAATTATTCAAGGAATCAAAAATCGCCGTGACCCTTCAAAAATGGTTTTGGTACGTCGTCAAATGCACATCGCCACTCGTATTGACGATGGACTGAAATCAAAAGGATGGTCGCAAAGGCAATTTGCTATTAACATGGGCAAACGCCCTTCGGAAGTTACTAAATGGTTATCGGGTACGCATAATTTTACCTTAGAAACCCTTTCAATGATTGAAAGTTATTTAGGAATAACCTTGATAATTATTCCAGAAGAAGAATTGCAATTAGCATAAAACGAAAATCCCAATCTTTATAGTTTGGGATTTTTGATGTAATGACCGATATTTACCTAACTAAATTCAAAGTTATATCATGAATTTATGAGTTTAGTTTTGTGACTTTGAGTCATGCCATGAGTTAATCCACAATTATATATCTTTGTAGAAAAAAACGAATATGAGAATACGACGAATACAATTATACCGATTTCGTGGTTTTGACGACTTGCAGTTAATTTTTCCGCCCAAAGAAAATTTGACCGTTTTTATTGGACAAAATGGTAGTGGAAAAACCAGTTTGCTTGATGGTATAAGTATGATTTTGCAAGATTCTCTTTACAAACATCATAAATACGACAAAGTAGAATGGAATAACCCGCTTAATGTACAAAATCCACATCTTTACGGAAGTATTGCTCTTGGATTACAAGGACCAAGACGCTCTTACGAATTTAGCCAAAGCCTTTCTGCCAGTAGAACCCGATTTATTTCAGAGGATAAATTGGTGTTAGAAAAAAATAGAGATTTAACGGATGAGGAGAGAATGGAGCATTATAAGGCACAAGCTGACATCGCCTATGATGAAGATTTGTATGAAAAAGCGTTAAGTGAATATTTGAAATTAGTTTCATTGCAAGAGCATTTTTTGGGATTAGATAATATTTACTTAATTGATATTTATAGGCGAATTGGAGATTGTTATTTCAGAATTGATAATAATGAAGGTGTCATTAAATATTTAAAGAAGGCTTTACTTTTACAGGGAAAAGCTACAAGGCCTGAATACGCAGAAGTATCATATTCATATTTTCAAATTGCTATTGCTTACATAAATTTAGATAAACCTAAATTAGGAATTCAATATCTTGATAAAGTTTTAAATGCACAAGAACAATTGTCAGAAATTGATAATGGTGATTTAGGAATAATCTGGTATTATTATGCACAAGCATATCTGATTTCAGGTGATATTGAAAGAGCTATCAAATCTTTAAATAGAGGATTGACCCTACTAAATGACGTTAAATACAATGACTTGAAATATGATATACATGAAAAATTAAGTGACATTTATGATGAATTAGGTGATGCTGAAATGGCTAATATTTACAAAAAAGAAGCCGAGCCATTTAACTATCACAACAAAAATACAAATAGTAGAGAACCAGAATTATATCTAAAAAACGATGCAAACTCTCTCAAACATTTCAATGAATACTTAGAAGCCAGAACTCCATTAGTTTTATACTATTCTTCTCATCATACGGACATTGAGATTTACAAAGATGCTCTTTCAATGGCATTTCGTATTCCGATGACTACGGATTTTGACATGATTTCTGATTGGTTTATTGAGTATGAAAATGAAGAAAATCGTAAACGCTTACGGGTAGATACTGAATATCGGAGTGTTGAATTAGAAACGATTAGAGAAGTCATTAAAAAGGGACTTTCATTGCTAAATAACGAATCAGAAAACCACTTCACGGAACTGCAAACTGAGATTGACGAAACCGTAAAAGATGGTCAAGTAGCTTCTTGGTTGAGTATTAAAAAAGATGGTAAACGTCTGAATGTTAAACAGTTATCTGACGGAGAGAAACGTGTGTTGATATTATTAATTGACATTACACGCCGACTAATTTTCGTAGGAAAGACAAATAATGAAACTGATTTCTTTAATGGTTTTGGTATTGTGTTAATTGATGAAATAGAACAACATTTACACCCAAAATGGCAAAGAATGTTGTTGCCAACGCTTCATGAATTATTCCCAAATCTACAATTTATTGTAACTACTCATTCGCCCCAAGTATTGAGTTATGTTCCCAATGGTTGTGCATATTCGCTTGAAGAAGGCAAGGCTTTTCCAGAAAATACTTACGGCAGAAATAATGAATGGATTTTGGAAACAATTATGGATGATGTAAGTCGTCCTGTTAAAGTAAGAGCAAAATTAGATGAATATTTTGATGCCATCAGAGATAATGAAATGGACAAAGCCATGCAATTGCGTCAAAAATTAGAAACACTCATCGGGGCAGATGAACCAGAGTTATTGAAGGCAGATATTCTTATTCGTAGAAAACAAAAAAGTGTAGCAAAAAATGAGGACAATTCTTAAACAAGTAGAGCCAGATGGATTTATAAGTTGGAAGTCCGCAAAGCAGGAAGAAATAGACAGGAAAATTGCAGAGGGTAAAAGTGGGGAAATAATATGGAAAATATTAGAGAGTAGTTTAGGTAAAGAAATAATGCCAAACGATTACACCAAATCCGAGTTGCGAGATGCTTTGGTTAAGGAGCAATTTTTTATTTGTTGTTACTGCAATGATGCTATTAAAGGAAAGCCATTGGACACTAAAATTGAGCATTTTTTGCCCAAGGAAACCCACAAGCAAACTATTTTTGACTTTCAAAATCTATTGGCAGCCTGTAATGGAGGTGAACGTGAACCTGAAAGACCACTGCATTGTGATTCCTATAAACTGTCAAAAGACCCTTCACAATTTCAATTAGTTTCTCCTTTTGATGCTGATTCAGCCACTCATTTTTTATTTAGAGAAAATGGTGAAGTTGCTGGTAAAACTCAAAAAGGAAAAGACACTATTTCATTTTTAAATTTAGATTGTAAACGGCTGAATCTGAGAAGAAAAGTAGTTATTGAAGCCTACATATATGACGAATCAGTTGATGTTGAAACGCTGATAGATGAAGTAAATGAACCAATCAATGGAATGTTGCAACCGTTTTGTATGGCTATTTTAAGTGTTTTAGAAAATTACCAATAATTATTTTTTGAGTACTATGGAAAAGCTCTACCAATATTTAATTGTACGATTTAGAAACCCTATTAAACACTCATGGCATGAATTAGAGAGATGCCCAATATCATGCCATGAGTAACTACCACTATAATTCAAAATCCCCTACCGCTCCAACATCTCCCTCAAAGCCTTATCGGTCTGAAAACCAACGGCTCGCATGACTAATTTGCCGTCTTTGAAAATTAAAAATGTTGGGATTTCATCTACTTTAAAATCGGCTACTAATGCCTTGTTTGCGTCTGAATCCACTTTTTCGATGGCAACTTTATCGCCCAATTCTGCCTTTAATTTATCAACCGTTGGCATCATTTTTAGGCAAGGGGCACACCATGTTGCATAGAAATCTAACATGACCACTTTGCCACCTTTCAATAATTTATCCAAATATTCCTTTGACATCGCATTTTTTGAATCCGCTGGTTTTACGCCCTCTACGGGTTTCATTTTGGTGGTCCATTTCAAATAGCCACCGCCCATTTCATAGACTTCCTTGAAACCGTTTTGGCGCATGATGTTGGCGGCTTCGGCACTTCTTCCACCTGATAAACAATAAACAAAAATGGGTTTGGTTTTATCCAGTGTCTGAATTTTTTCCGTGAAATCTGGACTTCTATAATCTACGTTTTGAGATTTTGGTAAATGTCCACCACCATATTCGCCCGTGGTGCGTACATCCACGAGTTGAGCGTTTTGCGTTTCAGCATATTTTTTCTCAAAATCGTCGGTTGACAAAACTTGTGAGAGGCAAATTGCCTGATTGGCAAAATATAATATGGTAAAAAATATGATTGAACGAATATTATTTTTCATTTTTTTTAGTATTAATGCTATTACGAATTTAAACTATTGGAAAAGTACAAACAATTTTGAAAAAAGGCTTAATTTTGATTGATTAAATGTCAAAAAAAGTCAAAAGACGAAGAAGAATTAGACCACAGATTATACGGATTGGACTGATTTTTACTGATTTTTTTATATTTTATCCGTGTAAATCTGTTATATCCGTTAAATCCGTGGTCTAATTTTAGTCCTCTGAATCAAGCGAAATAAGAACTAAATCAAAAACAAAATCTAAGCAAAATGAGTGGAATTAAGTCGGTACACGCAAGACAAATTTTGGATTCTCGTGGAAATCCAACAATCGAAGTAGATATTCATACCGAAGACGGTGCTTTTGGACGTGCCGCTGTGCCTTCGGGTGCTTCAACGGGTATTCACGAAGCCGTTGAGTTGCGTGACGAAGATAAAAGTGTATATGGTGGCAAGGGTGTTTTGAAAGCCGTTGATAACGTAAATACAAAAATTGCTGAGGAACTTTGGGGTATGGAAGTTTCTGAACAATCAATGATTGACCGTATCATGATTGATTTGGACGGTACGCCAAACAAAGGAAACTTAGGAGCAAACGCTATTTTGGGTGTTTCTTTGGCAGTTGCGAAGGCAGCGGCTCAGGAGTCTGGTTTGTCGTTATATCGTTATATTGGTGGAGTTAATGCCAATACGTTGCCCGTGCCAATGATGAATATTTTGAACGGTGGTTCGCACGCTGACAACTCGATTGATTTCCAAGAATTCATGGTTATGCCTGTGAAAGCGGAGTCATTCTCGCACGCTTTACGGATGGGAACGGAGGTTTTTCACACGTTGAAAGGTGTTTTGAAATCTAAGGGATATTCAACGAACGTGGGTGATGAAGGTGGTTTCGCTCCAAACATCAAGTCTAACGAAGAGGCTATCGAAATCGTTTTACAATCAATCGAAAAAGCGGGTTTCAAGCCTGGTGAAGATATTTTTATTGCGATGGATGCAGCGGTTTCTGAATTTTATGACGAAAAAACTGGTCTTTATACTTTCAAAAAATCTGACGGTAAGCAATTGAATTCAATGGAAATGGCGGCTTATTGGAAGACTTGGGCGGATAAATATCCAATCATTTCTATCGAAGACGGTATGGCTGAGGACGATTGGTCGGGTTGGGCAGAGCATACTCGTTTGTTAGGAAAACAAATTCAATTAGTGGGTGATGATTTGTTTGTAACGAACGTGAAGCGTTTGAAAATGGGCATCGAGCAACACATTGCTAATGCTGTGTTGGTGAAAGTAAACCAAATTGGTTCTTTGACTGAGACGATTGACACTATCAATTTAGCGAAACGTAATTCGTACAAAAACATCATGTCGCACCGTTCTGGCGAGACTGAGGATTCAACCATTGCTGATTTAGCGGTTGCATTGAACACAGGTCAAATCAAAACTGGTTCGGCTTCACGTTCAGACCGTATGGCAAAATATAATCAATTAATCAGAATCGAGGAGGAATTAGGGGCAAATGCTTACTTCCCTGGTTTGAATTTCTAAGGTTGATAAAATAGTAAAAAGCCCTTTCAGAATGTTCTGAAAGGGCTTTTTTTTATGATATTGCTAATTTTCGTTTACTCAAAAACTTTATCAATGCCTTTTGTACTTCATCGGCAATGAACGTTCTTAATTCTTCCGTTTCTTTCATAATTTTTTCCGCAGGAACAGAACTTGTGAGTAATTGAACACTTAACACTCGTTCGATTTCCCAAAGCGTTTCTGTCGTAAAATTATGTGTGCCACTCAACCAACGAGTAATTTCTGAGGGTTTTTTGCCCATCATAAAAGCAAACTCTTGGTTGGTTAAACCCCTCGACATTAAAACGTCATCAATTTGAGCTGCCAATTTCATTCGTTTAGAAATTTGTTGGCTCATTTGTGGAGAAGTTTCATTTCTTAATTCTTCTAAAAAATCAAGATTTATTTTTCGTGCTTTATTCATCGGTATCAATAATTAAATTTCCTGAAAGAGTCATTTCATCTTCCCAATAGATTTCTCCCTCTTTTATTTTTTTGTATAATAAATCTGATAATTTTCTCATTAAATAATTTTCGTGAGTAAGTTTAGTATCTTCTTGCAAAGCCCTGATATTTTTATCTTTTTGTCCACCACCCCCTAAAATGATTACTGTACTTCCTAAACGAATACAGTACAAACGCAAAATAGATTTTGGAGTATCATATAAAGCACAAACTAAATCGCCTAATTTTCCTTCGTTTTCTTTAAAATAGCTACGCCTTGCTCCATTTTCAAGTGCAATCATATCAAGTGTTTTCACAATACTTTTCAATTCATCTCGGAAGGTATTTTTATTTTCTTGGTAAAATTTTTCAAATAGTGTTTCTGAATCTTCATCTACTAATACAGAATAAAAAGTAGTATTAGGTCCAGATAGATTTTCTAATTCAACTAATTCAAACTTCATTTTTAGGGGTTTTAATATCAACAAATTTAACTTATAGTGTTTATATAACAAACAATAGTAAAATTTTATTTTCAATTTTATTGTAGAAAATTGATTATTGATTATCTGATAAAGTAAGACCCATTTTGAATTAGTAATTAACGTATATTCACCCAAATCATTTTTACGACTTAAACCAACCTTTTCCCCTTTCATTTAATTACTCTAAAAAATGAAAATACCATTCACTAATTAATAATCAGATTGTTAAAATTTGAAGGATAAAACGCTTAATTTACAACCCAAAATAAACCACCAATATTCCATGACCAAAGTAATTGTTGTTGAAGATCATCAGATTCTATTGGAAAGTATCAGCCTGTTAATCAGTACGATACCTGATATTGAATTGGTTGGTAAAGCCTCTAACGGACAAAAAGCTTTACAAATATTAGAGAAAGAAACGGTAGATTTAATTGTTTCGGATGTGCAGATGCCTGTGATGAATGGGGTGGAATTGGTCTGGAAAGTGAAGCAACAATATCCCAAAATCAAAATCTTAATGCTGACGGTTTCAGAGGATTCTAAAACCATAAAAGATGCCTTGCAAGCGGGTGCGGATGGTTTTATCTTTAAATCTGCTGAAAGAGAGGAATTAGAAGATGCGATTAGGAGTATTATCAACAACAAAAAATATTTTAGTGATAAAGCCATTTTAAGCCTCGCCGAAGCACATAACGAAGTATTTATTTCTGAAAAGGAAGCCTTGAAAGGTATTTTGACGGACAGAGAAATCCAGATTCTGAAACTCATTGCTCAAGAATATTCAGGGATTCAGATTGCGGAACAATTATTTATCAGTCCCACCACCGTAGAAAGTCATCGAAAGAATTTATTTTCAAAAATTGGGGTCAATACGAGTGTGGGACTGGTGAAATATGCGATGAAACATGGACTTTCGTGACGATAAATTATCTATGCGATTCTGTCTGAATTTGGATTCATAGGATTTATGGATTTTTTGGATTTTCTATCGAACTCCAATCCAAAAAATCCAGAAATCTGTTGAATCCAAATTCAGACAGAATCTTATATACCACTAATATCCTCAAAATCTACTACAAATATCCTTAAAATTAAGGATTGATTGATGGTTGTTCTCTCCGCTAACTTTGTATCATAAATCAAGTAATAAAAATCAATAATTCATAAAGTCATGCAAAAAACACTCTTATCTCTCTCTGTATTAATTGCGGTTATTTTTACATTTTCGTGTAATACAACCGTTGAGCCATCATCCAAAAATAGTAGTGCCAGAGTAGCTGCCATTACTACGCAAAAAGTTATTCTTTTATACGGTACGTATTCGCTCGTGAATAATAATAAAGACATCAAATTGATTGATGGCAATAATTCATTATTAGTGCCAGTATCTTCACTGGTTGATGGGAAGGCTCTTTTTGGAAGTAATACTAATAATATATTTCATGGAGCTTTACTTTTCAAAAATCAAGGCACTACTTATACACAACTTAGTAATTTCATGAAATTGTCTGGGGCAGGCTATTCTTCTAATGTTTTGGATCCAAGTTTATTCTCAATCAAAACCCCACCATTGAACCCTCCTGGATGTGGAATTGGGGGATGCCCAGGAATGCCATCTTTCCAAATGTCCACTTTTGAGGTAAATATTGCAGTTCCTATGGTTGTTGAAGCTACTACTCGATAAAAACCTGAAAATACCTCTCAGTTTAAATTGAGAGGTATTTTTACGTCAAAATTTGCTCCATTTTTACTATCAGCATCACAAGTAAAACTACCATTCAAGGCTTCAATCCTTGCTTTGATATTGTTCATCCCATTGCCCGAACCATCTTGCATTCCAATGCCATTATCTGTTACTTGAAGATTAAAAATATCGTTTTGATTCATCATTAAAATTGTGGCTGAGGTTGCTTGTGAATGTTTGATGATGTTATTGATTAATTCCAAAACGATACTATAAACATTTAATTCAATTTGGACTGGTAATCGTTGTTCCATTCCCTTAGATTCAAGGCTAAAAGACAATTGTTTATTTAGATTTATTTTCTCCAATAATTGCTCAATCGTACTTGCAAGCCCATCTTTTTCTAAGCCCGCAGGCATGATGTTATGCGAAATATTCCGAACTTCTGAATACGCATTTTTTATCATTTCACGTACATTTTGATAAATCTTTTGGTCTCCCTCCGTCAGCGTTTTGCCACTAATTGCCTGCATAGACATATTCACGGCAGATAATAGGCTACTTACATTATCGTGTAATTCAGAGGCAACTCGCTTACGTTCAATGCTTTGTCCTGTGAAAAGTGCTGTTTTTATTTCTTCATTTTTATGAATAATTTCATCATTAGCAAACGCTAATTCTTGGGTGCGTTGCATTACTCGATATTCTAAATTCTGATTAGCATTTTCCAATTGTTCCTGAGCCAACATAATTTGAGTTTTCTGTGATTCAATTTGTCGGTTTTTGAGATTTAGTTTTCGATTATTCCAGAATAAAATACCTGCCAATGCCAAAGCCAATATTCCTGCCAAAAGAAAGAGATTTCTTGTTTGGGCTATTTGTTGTTTTTGTGTTTTCTCTTCTAATAATTCAATGTTTTGTTTTTGTAATTTGGTCTCTTTCAAGGTATTATCATATTCAAACTGCAAAGAACGAATACGGCTTTGTGTACTTTCTTTGGAAAGGCTATCATTTAAAGACATAAATTTTTCGTGATATTTCAGTGCATCTGCATTATTGCCTTGGGCTTTGTAGGACTCATAAAGTAGCTTATAAGAAGTTGGTAAATAGCTTTCTCCCCCCTCTTTTTTTATTTTCTTTTGAGCCGTGAGAATCATTGGGATAGCTTGATTATATTTTTGTTCTCCCACCAAAACTTCAGCAATATCTATTTGTGTAGTGGCATAATTGATACTTTGTGGGTCGTAATATTTAAGTAATTCATCGAAAAGATTGTGAGCTTTTTTGTAATTCTTCATCGAGGATTCAACGTGACCCAAAGCATTTAAACTTACGGCAATAAAATCTTTATCATTGGCTTTGAGAGCTAATTCTCTTAATTCTTGGAAATATATTTTTGCCTTACCAAAATTATTACTATTCAAATAAATAACGCCCAGATTGCTTAAACTTGCCCAAAGTTCATTATTATCTTTTCGTTTTCGTGCTAATAATAAGGCTTCATTTCCAAATTTCAATGCTTTTGTATAATCCTCTAAACTGATATAGGCTTCGGTTAAATAACGTTTGCTATCTAAAATCCTCTTTTCATCCTTACTCTTTTCAGCCATTCCGAGGGCTTTATAATAGTTTTGGGCAGCCATAAAATGATTGCCTTCCAAACCGTACAAATACCCAAAATAATTATAACTGTGAATGATATTGGTTTCAATTCCTCGCTTTTCAGAAACAGCCAATAATTTTTTGGTATAAATTAAAGCTGAATCTGCATTGATAAACGTATAGTGATACATCAAGACCTTCACCTTCCTCGACCACATCGTGTCACGAGTATATGATTCTGGCATTGCCTCAATTTTTTTCAATTCAGCTTTCAATCGGTCAATGGTTTCACGTTGTCCGAAGGTTGTGATGTTAAGAGATAGCAACAGGATTAGTAGTGTGTTTTTCATGGGTTTATTTTAATTGTTGATTTGTTGAATTGTAGCGTTGTTGATTGAGGTAATACGTGATGCACATCGTCTTATTTTCAACAATTCAACAAATCATCCTTCAACAATTAATAGAAATATCCCTAAAATTAAGGATACGATTTCCCCTAATTTAAGGATTTACATTGGTTTGGGTTGTGATGAAATTTGTATTGTCTAACAGCTATGAGTTTTGAGCTGTGAGTTTTGAGATAATAGATAATTATTTTCTCATTGCTCACTGCTCATGGCTCAAAGCCCAACCTCACAAAGCAATGATAAATACAATCAATAATTCCAGATTTTTCTTGTTACCCAACAAGCACAAACGGAAAGATAAAATTCTTTTCGATGACATTCTATATCTGCAAGGCAATGTCAATTATACCCTCATTCACTTGTATAACGGCAAAATAAAAATTTCACCCCGAACCCTACTGTATCATATTCAACACTCATTGAATGATTCTTTCGTTCGGATTCATCGGGCATATTGTGTCAATAAAAGACACGTGAAAGATACACAAGAACTTGATATAAAGCACATTACGCACCTTTTTTTGAAAGACGAAACCCAATTGCCAGTTTCTCGGAGGAAGCGGAATGCAATCAGTGAATTATAGCCCCGAGGCATCGGTCGCCGAACTCCCCGAAGGGGGAACTTTTGAGTCCAAATTTTAAGAGAATTATAACGCTCCTTGCCCTCATTTGAGGAGCTAATTATCATAACACTTTAACAAACTCCCCCTTCGGGGGTCGGGGGGCTAATTAAAATGAAAAAGAATTATTATATGTTGACTCTCTTGCTGTGTGTGTATCTACAAACAGTCAATGCTCAAATGGGGGTAAATTCAACGGGGGCAGTGCCGAATGCGGCTGCTATGTTAGACGTTAGAAGTTCAGACAAAGGCTTTTTGATGCCAAGAATGACAACAACCCAACGCAATGCTATGCCAGCAATTGCCGACGGTTTGATGATTTATAATACAACTACGGCAGAAATAGAGGTTTATAGAGGACTTTTTGGTTGGCAGAAGGCAAGTAGAATGGGTGTGCCATTTGTGGTTACTGGTTCTACTGCGTTAGGCGGTAGTGGCATAATTGAAGCTACTAATAACGGTACAGGACACGCAATCATAGGTTTTGGCTCTGGAGGAGGTTTTGGTGTTTATGGACAAGGGGGTTCGACTGGTGTTTATGGATCAACAGCTTCTGGTTTGGGAACGGGAGTATTTGGAGCATCAGATTCTTATAGAGGTGTTTGGGGAAGAGGACTCACCACAGGCGATGGTGTTTATGGAGATGCTGTTTCTGGCAAAGGCGTTTATGGACTTACCTCAGGCTCGGGATATGGTATTTTCGGAAATGCCACGGCAGGGGGTACTGGTGTTTATGGTGCTTCTGTCAGTGGTTATGGAGGATTTTTCCAAAGTAATTCATTCACAGGGTTAGAAACTTCTTCTCTCAGTAGTTATGCAATTGTTGGAAGTAATACCTCCGCAACTATTCCAGTGGCACAATTTGGTAATTTATCAGGTGGTACTGCCTTAGAATTGATTGCAAGTACAGCTGTTAAAATTACAGGGGCAATTAAAGTAGCGGGGGGAATCACAGCACAACCTGCTTTCAAAATTGTTACAAGTGCAGGGAATGTTATTCTAAATCAGCTTATTATTCCCAATACAACGCTTGCCAATAATGCCAATGATATTTTGATAGTAACCCACAACTACGGTTCTGGCGGACCTTACTTAGATAAAACTTATGGCGTTTTTTGGAGTGGGTCAAATTGGAGAATTTATTTAGAAGATACATCAGCAATGCCAGTGGGTGTAATCTTTAATGTGTTGGTTATCAAGCAATAACAAAATATATCACAAACATAAAACTGTCTGGGCGACCCCGTCAGAACTGGGATTCGTCAGATTAATGGATTTTTTGGATTGGAGTTCGATAGAAAATCCAAAAAATCCTAAAATCCTACGAATCCCAGTTCAGACAAAATTTTAATTTTAAACTCAAAAATCATGAAAACATACCTTTTTTCTCTCTTACTATTTTGCGGGATTTTATCTTGCTCAAAATCAAGCGACGTAACACCTGCAACTGGCACAAGTTATATTTCCATGAAAATCAATGGCGTGGAGTGGAAAAGTAGTGTGGGGGCAGGGGCGATTACTTCGGGCAGTTTCTCAGGTACGGGAGCGTTGGAAGTTACGGGCGGGAAAGATGTCATTGCCATGACTTTGATTAATTCTGCAAACGTTGGAACGGCTTATAAATTTGAGGAAACCAACGACCGTCTTTTTCAATTCACCAGACAGGTGGCAAAAGTTAGTTATTTTATTGGTAAGGATCAAAAAGGTTCATCGGGAATAGTAACGATTACTAAAACCAAATTAGCGAATACCTTGACGTATGCAAACGCTACATTTTCAGGCACAGCCGTTGGGTCTGATGGCAGTAAAATAGTGATTACGGAAGGGAAAGTTGTGAATGCTCAAGTGGAGTGATATTTGAAACTCGTCCATAAAAGTGTGAAATTTAACACAAACTCGTACGAATAAATGTGAATTTTTACATTTATTCGTACGAGTTTGTGTGTTTACCTTTTTATTACCTCGAAAGATACAAATTTCGTTCTCCGTAAACCTTTCTGAAAAAATCGTCTTTTAGTGAATCTATGAAGTAAATTGCTTCTCCTGTCGATTTCATTTCGGGTCCTAATTCCATGTTCACATTCGGAAATTTGTTGAATGAAAATACGGGTATTTTTATCGCCCACCCTTTTCCTTTTGGTTGGAAATTGAAGTCTTTGATTTTTGCTCCTAACATTACTTTCGTTGCGTAATTCACGTATGGCTCTTGGTATGCCTTGCAAATAAATGGAACGGTTCGAGACGCTCTTGGATTGGCTTCGATGATATAAACTACTTCATTCCTCACCGCAAACTGGATATTTAATAATCCTACGGTTTTCAGAGCGAGAGCAATCTTTTTGGTATGGTCTTTTATCTGTTGAATTACGTTTTCTGATAAATCGAACGGAGGTAAAACTGAGTGCGAATCGCCTGAGTGAATCCCTGCGGGTTCGATGTGTTCCATGATTCCGATAATGTAAACGTCTTCACCGTCACATATCGCATCTGCCTCTGCCTCAATGGCATTTTCAAGGAAATGGTCGAGGAGGATTTTATTGCCTGGAATATCTCTCAGAATATCAACTACGTGTTGCTCTAATTCCTGTTCGTTAATCACAATTTTCATCGACTGCCCACCCAATACATACGACGGACGGACTAATAATGGATAACCCAATTGACGACCCAATTCTGCCGCATTATCAGCATCTTCACAAACCCCAAATTGTGGGAAAGGAATATCATTTTCTTGTAATAAAGCCGAGAATGCTCCTCTATCTTCCGCCAAATCAAGGGCTTCAAAAGAGGTTCCGATGATTTTGATTCCGTATTTTGAGAGTTTCTCCGCCAATTTCAAAGCCGTTTGTCCGCCCAATTGTACGATAACGCCTTCGGGTTTTTCGTGTTGAATGATGTCGTAAACGTGTTCCCAGAAAACAGGTTCAAAGTATAATTTATCCGCAATATCAAAATCTGTTGAAACCGTTTCTGGATTCGAGTTAATCATAATTGCCTCATAACCAGCCTCTTTCGCCGCCAAAATTCCGTGTACGCACGAATAATCGAACTCAATACCTTGTCCAATTCGGTTTGGACCTGAACCTAAAACAATTACCTTTTTCTTATTAGTGGAAATAGATTCATTTGGGCTTTCAATTTTGGAGTTACTTGTTCCTCCATCTGGAGTTAATGGGCTAAATGTAGAGTAAAAGTAAGGGGTTGATGCCTCAAATTCTGCCGCACAAGTATCAACACATTTATAGATACGTTTAATTCCTAAATTGTTTCTTTTATCGTAAACTTCTGATTCTAAGCATTTTAGCGTATAAGCAATTTGTCTATCAGCAAAACCTTTATGTTTGGCTTCTTCTAAAAGTTCTTTCGGAATTGAATGTAAGTTATATTTCTCAATTTCATTTTCAACTCTTACTAAATCCTCAATTTGATACAAAAACCATCTATCAATTTTGGTCGTTTGCTGAATCGTTTTGAAAGAAATTCCTAATTTGAAGGCATCATAAATATGGAAAAGACGATTCCAAGATGGATTGGCGAGCGAGTACATAATAGCATCTTGGTCACGCAATCCTTTGCCGTCTGCACCCATGCCATTACGCTTGATTTCGAGCGATTGACAAGCCTTTTGCAATGCTTCTTGAAAATTACGACCAATACCCATCGTTTCCCCAACTGATTTCATTTGGAGTCCTAAACTCTTATCTGCACCCTTGAATTTATCGAAATTCCATCGAGGAATTTTTACGATAACATAGTCTAATGCTGGTTCAAAGTAAGCCGAAGTATTGCCTGTAATAGCATTCGTTAATTCATCTAAATTATAGCCAATTGCCATTTTTGCGGCAATTTTTGCAATTGGGTAACCCGTTGCTTTTGAAGCCAAAGCCGACGAACGAGAAACCCGTGGATTAATTTCAATGGCAATGATTTCGTCAGTTTCAGGATTCAACGAAAACTGCACATTACAACCGCCCGCAAACTGTCCGATGGCATTCATCATCTTGATTGCCATGTCACGCATTCTTTGATAAATGGTGTCTGGTAGCGTCTGGGCAGGGGCAACCGTGATGGAATCGCCCGTGTGAATTCCCATGGGGTCGAAATTTTCAATTGAACAAATGATAATTACATTTCCAATATTATCACGCAATAATTCTAATTCATATTCCTTCCAACCTTTGATTGATTGTTCTACCAAAACCTCATGCGTTGGCGAGGCGTGCAAGCCTTTATTAAGAGCCGCATCAAAATCTTTTGCGTCGAGTACAAAGCCTCCACCCGTTCCACCAAGCGTAAACGAAGGGCGAATAACCAGCGGGAAACCAGTTTCTTGTGCAATTTCTTTTCCTTCCAAAAACGAGCGGGCAGTACGTCCTTTACAAACGCCAACACCAATCTCAATCATTTTCAGACGGAATTTCTCACGGTCTTCGGTGGTTTCTATTGCCTTAATATCCACGCCAATTAGTTCCACACCGTATTTTTGCCAAACACCCGCCGAGTCACAGTCGATAGCTAAATTTAATGCCGTCTGACCACCCATCGTTGGCAAAACGGCATCAATTGGAATTCCTTCGGCAATGTGTTTTTCTAAGATTTCGATGATAGAATTCTTATCAAGGGGTTTCAAATAGACATAATCGGCATTGAGCGGGTCTGTCATAATGGTGGCAGGATTGGAATTTATCAAGGCAACCTTGATGCCCTCTTCACGCAATGAGCGAGCCGCCTGTGAACCTGCATAATCAAACTCGCAAGCCTGACCGATGATAATTGGACCTGAACCGATAATAAGAACGGACTTAATGGAAAGATTTCTTGGCACTTTATTTTTTGTTTTTTTGAGGAATGGAAGAAGGGGACTTAGTTGTGATTTGTGAGTTAGTGATTTGTGAATTTAGCAATAGTCTTCAAAATGAAAAAATCACAACTCACTAACTCACAAATCACCATTATACGCCCAAAAATTGTGTAAAGTTAATAGAAACGATTGAATGAAAAAGGCTTGATTATAATTTCATAGATTTATTAAATTTTTTCTTGGAAGATTTAAAATTGTTAATTAACATTTCATTAACAGAGTAAGGTAAATTTGTTGGTTAATTTGCGATAATGTTATTTTGTCCGAATTTGGATTGCGAAACGTCGCACTGTATCAGATTAGTGGATTTTTAGGATTTATTCTCTATTCTTTTTTAATCCAAAAAATCCTTCAATCCAACGAATCCAAATTCAGACAGGGTCGCTCAGACAGGGTCGCTCAGACAGATTCCATTCCCACTCCTAAAAAACTCAACATGAAAAACACTACTCTTCTATTGCTCGCCATTTGTATTTCCTTCGCTGGATTTGCTCAGAAAAAGAAAGAAAAGACTGAAATTTTGAACGGCACTGCCTATTCGATTACCAGTTTTTACCACAAAAATCTCATTTATGTTGATACGGTGGCGTTCGGTATTGAAATGCCGAAGGATTCGGCAAATGAACGACAAAAGAAAGGTCAATGGTATCGTTCATTTGCGGATGCTGCCTTCAAAAACGTTAAATACACGCTTGATTCCATTCCAGAAAAGGCTTTTATTACGGTAAATGGCATTCGTTTTGAGAATAAAAAAATACTGTCGAAAATGAATGATTGTGATATACTCTTGGTTCAAAAAGATTCGAGTTATTCGTATATTTACAATCAAAAAAAGAAGGGATTTGATGTTATTTTTAAGTACAAACAACCTCGGGCAATTGTCTATCAAAATCATCCCAATTTACCCCGAGATTTCTTTCTTTTTAAGCAAAATACACTTGAACCTGTTCGCTACAAATGTGCTTCATATTCTCCCGTTTTAGACGTTTTCAATACCGCAGATAGCCTTGTGTTTTCCGATAAACCAAGAATTATGATTGATGGCAGATTGCAACGTCGAGAGTTTGAATTTGAGGATATTAATGTAGAAACCGTCAAGAAAATTGATGTTTTCAGTAAGGAAGACGCTCAAACTTATTTTGGTAGAAAAGTAAAATCGGGTCTAATTTCAGTGACTACGATTGAGTCAAAATTCAACTTGGATTGGACGTTGGCAAACACTTGGGTAATCGGAGAAATTCAGGATAAAAACGAAAAATGGAAGGTCATTAAAGATACGCTTCTGACGAGTCCAGAACAGTTTATTTCGTTTAGAGAAAGCGTTTATGCTACCAACGGAACGGTTTACATGATTAATGGTGAATTTGAAACCGAAAAAGTGAACCGCAAAACCATTGATGCCGATGCGATGGAGAGTATAAATGTGGTGGCGGGAGCGAAAATAGTTTCAAATAGAATTGCCAAAGTTGGTGAAGAATTTCAAGAACCAAAATATACCAATGATACCGTTTTTATCAAAACAGAAAAAGAACGCTGGACTGCCAAAGCCGCTACGAGTATTCCAAGAGTGATGTCAGAAATAATTCGTTTACGCAAAGTATCACCAGATATTGTTCCTCTCTATTTTGTTGATAATCAAGAAATTGACGCTGAAAAGCTCAAACAATATAAACCCAAAGAACTCGAATTTGTGGAATCTTTGGAGGGCTGCGATGCCATTTCAAAATACGGGAAACGGGCGGAATATGGGGTGGTTATTTATCGGAAGAAGAAAATAGAATAAAACGTCAATAGGCAATAAATCAGTTTTATTGCCTATTTTTTTTAACTTTGGTGAAACAACAAATTGATGAAGCTATGAACGTACAAATCAATCAAAAAATCATTGAATATTTCAAAGATAAACCTGCCGTAAAGAAGGTCTATATTTTTGGCTCGTATGCCCGTAATGAGGAAACGCCAGAGAGTGATGTGGATATTTTGGTGGATTTGGACCCCGAAGCCAGAGTGGGAGGTTTTCAGTTTGGTGGAATGTTAGAAGACTTAAAAGATTTGCTTTTCAAAGATGTTGATTTATTGACTCGTGGAAGCATATCTAAGTATATTTTGCCTTATGTAGAAAACGATAAAATTTTAATATATGAAAAGTAAATTAGATGATTTGGCAAGGGCAAAACACATTGCGGATTGTATTGCTGAAATTGAATTATTCCTAAGAATGTTTCCTCTTGATGAAATAGAGACTAATTTAATGTTCAGAAGAGCATTGGAAAGGTCGTTAGAAATTATAGGCGAAGCATCAATCCATCTTACCGAGGAAACGAAAAATAATTATCCCAATATTGAGTGGAGGGGGATAAAAGGATTCCGAAATATTGTTATTCATGAATATTTTGGGGTGGATTTGGGATTTATTAGATTAGTAATCACAGATGAACTTCCCAAGCTCAAAATTGTAATACAAGAAATCATCAACCAATTAGAAACCAAATAAACAAAGTGAAAAAATCAATCAAATTATTCCTACTAATCATCCTCATTGCTCAAAGCTCAACGCTTACGGCTCAAAAGAAAAACATCACTCTCGAAGATATATGGTCGAAAGGAACATTCCGTTCAAATAGCGTTCAGCAAATAAACTGGATGAAAGATGGAGCGTTTTATTCGGCTTTGGAAGGTGAGAAAATTGTTAAACATCAAGTAACAGACGGAGCTGCCGTTGCCACGCTTTTTGATGCTGCCACAAGTGTTGAAAATTTAGGTAAAAAAGTTGCTTTGGAAGATTATTCCCTTTCGTCAGATGAACAAAAAATCTTAGTTTCTACGGAAAGCGAGCCAATTTATCGCCGTTCTTCACGGGAAGAAAATTTTGTTTATGACCTTAAAACCAAGAAGTTAGCTCAATTATCCAAAGGCGGAAAACAAATGTTTGCTACTTTCTCGCCCGATGGTTCAAAGGTGGCTTTTGTACGTTTGAATAATATGTACATGGTCGATTTAGCTACCATGACCGAGAAGCAAATCACGACCGATGGTAAGTGGAATCACATTATTAACGGGGCTTGCGACTGGGTTTATGAAGAAGAATTTTCGTTTGCAAAAGCCTTTCAATGGTCGCCCGATAGCAAAAAAATTGCTTTTATTTCTTTCGATGAAACCAAAGTTCCTGAGTATAATATGCAGACTTGGGGCAAACTTTATCCCGTTGATTATAAGTATAAATATCCCAAAGCGGGCGAGGCAAATTCTATCGTAACGGTATCAATTTTCAACTTGACTGATAGCAAAACCGTGAGGGTGGATATTGGCAAAGAAACCGACCAATATATTCCAAGAATTCGTTGGACAAATGATGCTAATGTGCTGTCTTTGAACAGATTAAATCGTTTGCAAAACAAAATGGAAATCCTTCATGCACAGGCAAGCACGGGCAAAACGAACGTGATTTTAACGGAAGAAAGTAAAACTTACGTGGACGTTGAGAATTTTGCGGACGATGTGTATTATTTAGCGGATAATAAAAGCTTCGTCATGTCATCAGAAAAAGACGGTTTCAAGCACTTGTATTTGTACGATATAACAGGAAAATTGATTCGCCAAATCACGACGGGTAATTGGGAAGTTGCTGATTTCTACGGTATTGACGAAAAATCAAAGACCTTATATTTTACCTCAATGGAAATGTCGAATATTGAAAGACAGCTTTTCAGTATTTCATTAGACGGAAAATTAAAGAAACAACTGACTTCGGAAAAAGGCATGAATTCTGCTAATTTTAGTAAGGATTTTAAATTTTATATTCTCAGCAATACCGCCTCGGATAGTCCTTTGAAAGTCAGTTTGCACAAAGCTCAAACGGGTGAATTAGTGAAAGTTTTAGAAGATAATGCCGCTCTACGCAAGAAATTGGAGGATTATAACATTGCTCCAAAGGAATTTATGACCATCAAAACCTCCGAAAATATCGAATTGAACGCATGGATGATTAAGCCAACTGATTTTGACCCAAAGAAAAAATATCCAGTATTCATGTTCTTGTACGGAGGTCCAGGAAGTCAGCAAGTTTTGAATCAATTTGATGCTTCCAACGGAATGTGGTTTCAGCATTTGGCACAAAAAGGCTACATCGTGGCTTGCGTGGACAATCGTGGAACGGGCGGAAAAGGAGCTGATTTCAAGAAAGTTACCTATTTGAATTTGGGTAAATTGGAGGTAAAAGACCAAATTGAAGCGGCAAAATATTGGGGTTCATTGCCTTACGTGGATAAAGGTAGAATCGGGATTTTTGGTTGGTCGTATGGGGGATATATGTCGTCTAATTGTTTGTTTCAAGGGGCAGATTATTTCAAAACCGCCATTGCCGTAGCACCCGTAACCAACTGGCGTTTTTATGACACCATTTACACCGAAAGATTCCTGAGAACACCCCAAGAAAACGCCACAGGTTATGACGAAAACTCACCCGTAACCTACGCCAAAAACCTAAAAGGTAATTTCCTATTAGTACACGGCACAGGCGACGATAACGTACATTTTCAAAACTCTATATCATTGGAAGATGCCCTCATCAAAGCCAACAAACAGTTCCAATCGTTCTATTATCCCAACAAAAATCATGGTATTTATGGGGGTAATACTCGCTTGCATTTGTTTACGATGATGACTGGGTTTTTGGAGAAGAATTTGTAGGGTTTTCTTTAAAAAAATGCTTGAAAGCTGTCATTGCGAGCATAGCGAAGCAATCTGTTGGAATTTGGGAGGGTGTTTGAATGCCTTCTCTGGTTCCAAATATACTACTTTACTTTGCTCGTAATTACATTGACTCAATCAATTAACAACTAATTTATAACTTAGATGACTGTAAAAGAGGCAATTCTAAAAAGTTTAGAAGATATTAATAGAACTACTAATTATTTAGAAGTCTGTAATCATATTATTGAAAATAAATATATTGATTTTGGTACAGCAAAAACCCCAGAAGCTACTGTTTCAGCTTTACTTGGAGATTTTATAAGATATGGTGATTCAAGAGTAAAAAGAATTAAGGAAACAGGAGGAAAATATTCTTATTACCTCACCAAAAATGAGGAAAATATTAGTATTGATATTCTGATAAATACCTTGGAAAAGGACGTAGAAGAACCTAAAAAAACAGGTAAGGTAAAGACTTATGAAGAAAGGGATTTACATAAATTATTGAGTAGTTATTTGAAAAATACATCAATTTACTCGAAAACCATTTTTCATGAGCAATCCACTTTCGGAAAAGACAGTAATCAAATTTGGACGCATCCAGATATGGTTGGCATTCGCTTTCTGAATCTTCACACAAAGGCGAGTCAAAATTTTCTTAAATCAATCAATCGTATGGATACTTTTAAAATAAGTTCATACGAATTAAAAAGAGAAATAAATAGTGATAGTGAACTAAAAAAAGCATTTTTCCAAGCTGTATCTAATTCGAGTTGGGCAAATTATGGTTATTTAGTTGCCTTTGAATTTAGTGATAGCTTGATGGAAGAAATGGAAAGATTAAATCAATCTTTTGGAATTGGGGTTATTAAACTTAATGCAAATCCATATAAAAGTAAAGTGCTTTTTCAAGCTAAATATAGAGATTTGGATTTTAAAACTATTGATAAACTCTGTAAAATAAATAAGGAATTTGAACAATTTATTGAGCAAACAGAAAAGTTAATGACTGCGGAGGAACGGTATTATAAATCAACTGAAAAGGAACTTGACGAATTTTGTGATAAGTATTTTATCAATGATTCAGAAGTTGAACAATATTGCAAAGACAATAATATTCCAATTGAGAAAGATACTCTATAACAAAAAATGCCTCTGTCATTCAAACAGAGGCATTTTTGTTTCTTTATTTTCAGTCGCTACTAACATTCCTTTTTCAGTTAGGAAATGTTTAGCCCTATCTATTTTGTCTTTAAACAGAATATCACGATTAACATTATCTAATCGTGGGTTATATTTAAAATGAGATTCTTTTTCTTTTGAGATTATCATATTGCCTAATCATTTTGTGATACAAATATAACTTTACTTACCTTTTTTCTATCAAAAAAGAGAGATAATTTTTATTCTTTTGAAATTCAACGGGTAATTCACTTTCCACTTCATAACATCGAATAAAGAAATCTTCTTTCAAAATATCGTAATATTGACTAATCAAAATCTGATAGGTTCTAATTCTTGATGGTGAACTTCCTTCGAAATAAATAATAGATGCTGGATGCTTACTAAAAAATGCTTTCGCTGTTAAAGCAACTGTGGCTAAAATTTTAGCTTTATCGCCATTATTTGTCTTTATTTTATCATCAATTTCTTCCTCTCCCGTTTCTGGGTTAATAGTCAAAACGCCAAACCCGAGATTATAAACTGGTTTATTGGTAAAATGTTCGTAACCTAAAAATGAATAATTAACAACCATTAAAAAAACTCTTTTCTCCTTCACTATAAAACTCAAAATTTTCCGAATAGATGTCTTCTGCCCCTAAATTATATGCTTCTAATTTCATGTGGTTAAACGTAATTTTTAAAATAATGGCTGTGTAAAAAACACTGAACGAAAATTAAAGGTATTTTCGTTGAAATGCAAAAAAATAATTTTTAAGTTATTATTTTCATGATTCTTAAATAATTATTTTACTCAAAAACAACAAAAATGCCTCTGTCAATCAAACAGAGGCGTTTTTTGTTATGAATTATTTTTTTCTAAATTCGCTTTTCTATTCAATTCATCAACTATATCTTTTGGCAGTCCATGCTCTTTTAGGAATGCTCTGGCAGCATCAACTTTCTCTTTAAATAATTCTTTCCCTATCAAATAATCAAGAGCAGGATTGTATGTACTTCGCTCAAATACATATCCATTTTTCGTAATACTTGTTTGTGTTTTCATGATACTAAAATACTTGATTTTTTTGTGAAATCAAAAATGCGATGTAATTTTTGTCAACCATAAATTGTTCCCAACCATAATTCTCAAATCCTCTGACATCGGCAATAAGGCTTATATCAGCAAAATACCGATTAATTTTCATTTGATAAAGACGAGTCCTACGTGCTTTTTCACCCGTTGGTTGGCTACCTCTAAAAAATATCAGTGCATCAGGATATTCTTCCCAGAACTCAAACGCAGTATTAGCTACCGTAGCCAACACTTTTTCAGTATCCCTATTTTTACTTTCTACTTGGTCGTCCAAATAATCAGTTTCTGAATCCCAATCACCAAAAGCTAAATTAAAAACAATTGTATTTGGAGGTAAAGCAATTGTACGAGGGTCTTTGATTCTGGTATAAACCACCATTTTATTAATTACTTTCTCTCCAACACTTTCAAAAGTATAAATCAAATTATCAACGGTAGATTCAGTTCTGTATTTTTCTATTTGCATTTATTAGTGGTAAATTGTATGCTTATTCGTGATTATAAAGGTAATATCTATGTTCAATAATAACAATCCCTATCTTTAAAAAATAACATTTGACTTTAAAATAAAGAGGATTTACAACATGACCCCAAAAACCTACATAACCAAAGGCGAGAACATCCCCACGCCAACCGCACCTATAAGCAATGCCGTAGTGGCAGGAAATTATTGCCATGTCAGCGGACAATTAGCGGTTGATAGAAATGGATTTTTTGTGGGTGGAACTACGCTGGAACAAGCTCAGTTGGCTTTTAACAACGTTTTTGCTATTTTGAAAGAAGCTGGTTTCTCAAAAGAAGACATTGTATTTATCGACTTGGCTTTCATAGATTTAAAGGACACTTCTGTTATAAATCAATTCTACGATTCCCTTTTTGAAGCAGGACGCAAACCAGCAAGAACGGTTTACCAAGCCGCCGCCTTGCCTTTTGATGGCAGGATTAAAGTGATGGCAATTGCGATTAAATGAATGAGTGATTTCTTGGAACGAAAATTACGACAGAATCGTCTTATCTGAATAATAATTACAGTCAATTAGTAAATAATAGAATATCATTTTTTGAAAATTCGGACTAATTCGGAGTCCAACCGAAATTCCGCTGTTTGAGCGTAGCGAGTTTCGGAATTTCTTGATTTTTTTGTTTCTTTTTGTATCAAGACAAAAAGAAAAAGACCTTAAAATTGGAGTTAATCTGATATGATTAGAAAAGTTTGATCACAAAATCAATTTATCATTCACTCAAAAACCAACAAACCAATGAAAAATTCACCCCTCGGTTCACAAGGATTAATCGCTTCACAAATTGGCTTAGGCTGCATGGGAATGTCAGAATTTTATGGCGAAGCCGACGAATCTGAATCAATCAGAACGCTCCATCGTGCCTTAGAAATGGGCGTTAATTTCTGGGATACTTCCGATGTTTATGGACCTCATACCAACGAAATTCTGTTGAGTAAAGTATTGAAAGATAGACGAAATGAAGTCGTTTTAGCCACAAAATTTGGTATCGTTCGTGACTTAAATGACCCCAGTAAAAGAGGATTTAGTGGCAGACCCGAATATTGCCAAAAATCGTGTGAAGATAGTTTGAAACGCTTGGGTATTGACACCATCGACCTTTATTATCTCCACCGAATCGACCCAAATACGCCCATCGAAGAAACCGTGGGAGCGATGGCAGATTTAATAAAACAAGGCAAAATACGTTATTTAGGGCTTTCAGAAGCATCTGCCCAAACCCTCAGACGAGCAAATGCAGAACATCCAATCTCCGCTTTGCAGACGGAATATTCTTTATGGTCACGGGATGTGGAGGAGGAAATAATTCCAACTTGTCGTGAATTAGGCATTGGTTTTGTGCCTTACAGTCCATTGAGTAGAGGTTTTCTTTCGGGTGAGTATAAATCAATGGACGATTTAGCACCCAACGATTTCCGTAGAACTTCACCCCGTTTTCAGGGCGATAATTTTCAGAAAAATTTAGATTTGGTCGAGAAAATTAAAGAATTAGCGAACGAGAAAAATTGTACCCCTTCGCAATTGGCTTTGGCTTGGGTATTGGCACAAGGGAGTGATATGTTCCCAATTCCAGGGACAAAAAGAGTGAAATATTTGGAGGAAAATGCGGCAGCTTCTGACGTAAAACTCACGGCGGAAGATTTGGCAATTATCGAAAAAATTTCTCCAAAAGGTATTGCTTCGGGCGAACGTTATGGAGAAATGGGAATGAAATTTGTGAATTTGTAGCAATAATCATCAAAAGAGTAAAACGGAAGGGGCATGGTCTTTAGCAATCATGCCTCTTTTGCTGTTTGTAGAAGCGGAGATAAGTATAAATATTATCATTAATCAAACAAAAAATCATGATAAAGCGTATTTTAAAACTAAGTATTTTCTTATTGGTAACGATGTTTACCCTCACCACATTTGCCAAAAGCAAACCACAATATTATGAAACCAGAGTGTATAGTTTCAAGACTGCCGCTCAAAAAATCGTTGTGGAAGACTACTTTAAAAATGCCGCCATTGCTGCCTATAATCGTGCAGGAATTGCTTCAATTGGGGTTTTTGACGAAGCCGACCAAAAAGATGGTTTGAAATTATATGTCTTGATTCCGTATAAATCGTTGGAAGAATTCGGTAAGATTGGTGCTAAATTATCGGCTGATGCTGTTTATCAACAAGCGGCAAAACCATATTTAGATGCCGACCACACAACACCCGCTTATGAACGATTTGAAAGTTCATTATCGGTTGCTTTTAAAGATTGGACGACCTTGAAAGTACCAACAACGACTGCCCCAAAATCAGAAAGAGTGTATGAATATCGTTTGTACGAAAGCCATAGTGAAGCCAAAGGAAACAAGAAAGTTGATATGTTTAATGAAGGGGGTGAAATCAATATTTTCGTAAGATTAGGGTTCAACCCAGTTTTTTATGCTCAAACGATTATGGGAGGAAAACAGCCTAATTTGGTTTATATGACCACTTTTGATAACAGAAAATCAAGAGATGAACATTGGAAAGCCTTCGGAGCGGATTCAGAATGGAACAGAATTAAAGCCCTTCCAGAATATGACCACGCCATGACAAAAAATGAAACTCACTTTCTGACTCCCGTTGAATATTCGCAGATATAAAAAATAGACCACGGATTTTACGAATTGGATAGATTTACACAGATTAAGTATCAAAAAAAATCTGTGTAAATCTGCCTAATCCGTAAAATCCGTGGTCTATTAATTGGAGTACTATTTACGATAATCCAAGGCAGGTTTTCTATCGCCCAAAAGTGCCTCATATTTAAAATTGCCCCCACGTTTCTGTAACCATTCTGCTTTTGCTTTTTCGATAAGTGCGGCATCTTTATACAAATCCAAAGCCGTACAAGCCAAAGTTTTAGCGGCAACAATCATACCTTTTTGCCCAATCGTCATGCCACTTGCCGCCGTTGATTGCCAACTATGGGCGGCAGAACCAGAAACCCATGTGGCAGTTTGTAAACCAACAGTCGGCACCGTCCAACTGACATCTCCTACATCCGTTGAACCTCCACTTGTCGCACTTTCAGAAGCATCTCTAAAATCTTTTACCTTACTGGCATTTTCGATAGGCTGTTTTTGCTCACCCAAAGTTTCAGCGATTTTTTCAGCAAAATTTTTCTCTTCTTCCGTATAAGTTACGCCACCAACCATCGCTAAATTATTGTGCATCGTTTCAGCTAATGTAACATTTGGTAGAAGGTTAAAAACCCCTCCCAAAACTTCCCATTCTACTTTTGTTCCCGTTCCGAGAGCAGCTCCTTGAGCGGCATTTTCCATCCTTTTCCAAATGCTTTGCACGATATCTCGGTCTTTATGACGAGCGTAATAATACACTTCAGCGTAGGCAGGAACCACATTTGGGGCATCTCCGCCCTTCGTTATTACATAATGAATTCGAGTATCTTGCGGAATGTGTTCACGCATCATATTTACCATCATATTCATTGATTCAACGCCATCCAAAGCTGAACGACCTCTTTCTGGCGATGCCGCAGCGTGTGCCGCAATGCCTTTGAAACGGAATTTGGCGTTTTTATTTGCCAAAGAAGTTCCCGCATCGGCTGAGTTTTGAGAACCTGGATGCCAATGCAAAACCACATCTACATCATTAAAAAGCCCTTCACGAACCATGTAAACTTTGCCCGAACCACCTTCTTCGGCAGGACAACCATACAGTTTAATAGTTCCTTTTTGTCCCGATTTTTGTAGCCAATTTTTCACTTCAATAGCTGCCGCAACTGATGCCGTACCGAAAAGATTATGTCCACAACCATGTCCGCCTTTTTGGTTTGGAATTGGTTTTATTTCTGGTACAGATTCTTGAGCTAATCCTGGAAGAGCGTCATATTCTCCCAAAATCCCAATCGCTGGTTTGCCTTCACCAAAAGTTGCCAAAAAAGCCGTTGGGATTCCTGCAATACCTGCCTGAACGTTAAAGCCTTCTTTTTTTAGTAATTCTTGTAATAAAATAGAAGATTTTTCTTCCATATAACCCAACTCTGCATAATTCCAGATTTGCTTTGAAATGCCAGCATATTCGTCAAAACGTTTGTCGATGTTGGAGATAATGGTCTGTTTATCAGTGTTTTGTGGGACTGTTACAATGGACTTCTTTTTTTGAGAGAAGGCTGTTAGGGTGGTTAATGTTAGTAGGATGATTAAGAGTTTTCTCATGTTTGTTGTTGGTTAATGTTTATCCAATAAAGATACAAAAGTGTGATAATATTTTTGACAATTGATATTTTTAATGGAAGGTTATTTTTGCAATTTCAGCCAATATGAATGTATTTTTGTGTTTTGAGTGTCAAATTTTTTCTCCTATCTTCACACCCATAATCTAAACAGAAAGCTCATGAAACCTTACTTAATCCTACTATTTGTTTTATTCATCACAAAATCATTTGCTCAGAATATTACTTCGCCTGAAGAACAAGACGAAATTAAAAAAGTTATTGCCGATGAAGCAAAATTTTTCTATGCTCGAAATATAGAAAAATGGTCGAATTCATATCGCCAAACCCCACAAACTTATTGGGCAAAAATTGAAAAAGAAGAAGGATTTCAGAAGGAAGGATGGGATAGTATTATGCCTTTTGTAACTAATTATTTTAAGGGAAATTCAAAGTCTGTAAAAGCAACTTTCAAACGAGAAAATTATAATTTCAGAAAAGTTAATCCAACGTATATTTGGGTAACTTTTGACCAAAAAAAAAAGATTAAAGACAAAAAGGAGTCCTCAAAAGAAACTCGCATTATGGAGTTAATTAAAGGCGAATGGAAAATTGTGAACTCAACGGGCTTTTATATTCCGAATGATAAATCAGTAAAACCTGAGACGGCTATTATTCCTAAAGAAAAGACTAAGTCTGAAAGTTCAGAGAAAGAAGGTTCAGTGAAAGAGAAGAAAAAAGAGAAAGTAAAAGATACAAAAAAGGCTTCGTAGGTTTAGTTATCAGTAACAAGTAAACAAAAAATGCTGATTTGGAACTATACTTCCGAACCAGCATTTTTGATAACCGATAACGAGTAACTAAATCATAGGCATCGCAAATAACTTCACATCGTCGAGCGTAATCACGTCATTACACATAATCACCAAACGCTCAACCACATTCCGAAGCTCACGCACATTACCTGTCCACGGCAATGCTTGCAGATATTTCATGGCATCAGCTTCAACTTCTTTTGATGCTTGACCGTATTCATCAGCCACATCTCCCAAGAATTTTTCAACCAATAAAGGCACATCATCAGGACGTTGAGCCAAAGCTGGAACGTGAATTGGAATTACGTTCAGACGGTGAAATAAATCTTCTCTGAAACGTCCTTCGGCAATTTCCAAAGGTAAATTCTTATTGGTAGCAGCAAAAACACGCACGTTGATTTTGATTTCTTTATCGCCACCTACTCTCGTGATTTTACTTTCCTGCAAAGCTCTCAAAACTTTTGCTTGTGCTGAAAGTGACATATCCCCAATTTCATCTAAGAAAAGTGTTCCACCGTCGGCTTGTTCAAATTTCCCAATTCTTTGTTTGATGGCAGAAGTAAACGCTCCTTTTTCATGTCCAAACAATTCAGATTCAATTAATTCAGATGGAATTGCGGCACAGTTTACTTCAATCAAAGGCATGTGTGAACGTCCACTTCTTTCGTGTAAACGCTTGGCAACCATCTCTTTACCTGAACCATTTGGTCCTGTGATAAGTACCCGTGCTTCAGTGGGTCCAACTCTGTCAGACGTATCTTTCACTCGTTTGATTGCGTCAGATTCTCCAACGATTTCATTAAGTTTATAGACTCTTTTCTTCAAAACTTTCGTTTCGACAATCATCTTTCCACGCTCCAAAGCGTTACGGACAGTCACTAGCAAACGGTTTAAATCTGGTGGTTTCGAGATAAAATCGAAGGCTCCACGTTTTGTGGCTTCCACGGCAGTTTCTACGTTTCCAAAGGCGGAAATCATGATGAATTGAGCTCCCTTACCCATTTCTGAAGCTTTTTGCAGTAAATCCAAACCCTCAATTTTGGGCATACGAATATCGCAAAGCACTACATCATAGTCATTCTTGGTTACTAATTCCAATCCTTGTTCGCCATCACTGGCTTCTTCAATTGAATAGCCTTCGTATTCGAGGATGTCCCTCAACGCTCCACGAATTGCTTTTTCATCGTCAATAATTAATAATTTTGCCATAGGGCGGTGGGTATAAATTGTGGCGGTAAATCGTTAGGAAAAGTATTTATAAGTGTGTTTTTGTAAGTATTTATCAAAAATACGTGATTTTTGGCTTTTTATTCAATTTTATTTGAATAAATGACGTTTAAATAATTAAAATTATTTCAAACTCGTGATATATGGTTGAAATGAAACATTGAAAGTTAGTAATCCGTAAAATATAGGTTTCATTGAAATGTTGTAAATTGAACTTCCAACCATAATTTCTCGTAAAGGTCATATATCCGACAAAGTATTACACATAATTTTCTCAATTTTGTCATGCAAATAAACGAATAATATCATGAAAAAAATCTTAGTAGTTTTCTCAATGTCTTTACTATCGTGGTCGTGTATAAAGAATGAAGAATTGACTCCCATTACTCAAACAATTCCTCCCGCAGTTGTAGGTGGCACGCAAGAGTTATTAGGTACTTTTGCAAATGGTGTTCATCCAACTTCTGGCACGGTGAAAGTAGTGGCAGATAAAACAGATGCCAAGAAAAAATACCTTTCTTTTGAGAATTTCAAAACAGACGCTGGTCCTGATTTGTACGTTTATTTAGCGGAGGATAAAGTAGCAAAAGGATTTACTTCAGTAATGAAATTGTCTAAAACAGGAACTTTTGTGCTTGATATACCTGCCAGTGCAGATTTGACTAAACAAAAATATGTGTTGATTTGGTGTCAGCAGTTTACTGTTTTGTTTGGTAGTGCAAAATTAGAATAATTCAAAATTAAACCATACTTGTTCCAAAATTAACAAATTTCAATAATGAAAAAAGTCGCTATTTACTTACTTTTAAGTGTTTTTACTTTTAATCTTTCAGCCCAAGGGCTTGATAAAACCTATAAAACTTTTGATTTAGCTATCGGTGCGGGCAAAACTGGTTTTTCACCCGCCCTGTCATTTACGCAATTATGGGGCATTGGCAAATCCAACCGTTTTAAAATTGGTTATGTTGCTCGTGTAACACCTTATTTTGGTGGAGAAACAGATTTCAGAACTGCACCTGCCAGATTTACTTCTGGGACGGCAAGTTTTTCTGCCTTGTTTTCGGATGATATCATTGCAAATATTGATACGTTTAGAGTAAAGTCATTTCAGACATTTGCCGTAAACATTGGCGTGATTTTGCAGTATGCCATTTCTGATAAATTAGAAGTCGGTTTTAATATTGATGCCATAGGAAAAACGTGGGGAACAACCGTTACGGGCGATTTAATATCAAGAAGAAACAAACGTAAATTTCAAGATGGTTCAACTTCTTCTCCTTCCAATCCCGAGACTTATAATTTTCTATTAATCAGTGATTCAGACATAGGTAGTTTAAATTCTGAGATTTATGCCCGTTATTGGGTGACAAACAAAATTGGAATAAGAGCGGGAGCAAGTTTTCAATTCGTTGAATTAACAACCGAAAAGAAAGTTGAAATTAACGGTAGATTAAACGATACGTGGCGGTCTAAAAGCCTTATGCCAATGGTTGCAGTTTCTTATAAATTTTAACATTATACTTCATTAACTCAATAAAACGAATGAAAAAAGTCTTAATTTTTATCTTTTGCGTATATCTAACAAATTCAGCTCTTTCTCAAAACTGGAAGCCCATAACAGCAGGTGTTAATTTCAAAATGAAGATGTTGGGAACAACTGTGAACGGGAATTTTAAAGGCTTTTCAGGGATATTGAAATTTGACCAGAATGATTTGGCTAATTCAAGTTTGACTGGAACGGTTGATGCCAGTACTGTTGATACGGGTAATAACCTCAGAAACAGACACATACGAGAAAAAGAAGATTTTTTCAACGTGGCTAAATATCCAAAATTGAAAATGAAAACCACCAAAATTGAAAAGGAGGGGAATAATTACGTGGGTTATTTTGACTTGACAATGAAGGAAACTACTAAGAATGTAAAGATTCCTTTTATCTTCAAACAGGAGGGTGATAAAGCCACTTTTCAAGGAAGTACCGTTATTGACCGTCGTGATTGGAAAGTTGGTGGAGGTACTTTCGGGATGGGGGATAATGTAACTTTTACGATTACAATAAATGCGGTGAGAGAATAAAAGGCTTTCGGAAATTGGCTTCACCTCCGTTACAAAACATTAAAAATTGGAATACCGAACATCGAACAACAAAAATCGAATATCGAAATAAAATGCTTCAACAAACTAACATAGAAATAATAGACCAACTCATTGATTTACTGAATGATATAGAATCAGTGGTTTATAAAGATGCCCTTCAACCCTTACATTACAGTACAGTTGGGCAGCACGTCAGACATATTACTGAGTTTTATTTGTGTGCATTAAAAGGCTATGAAAATGGAGTAGTTGATTATGATGCTCGTGAAAGAAATCTTTTGATTGAGATTGATAAAGATTTTACGATTGAAACATTGGAAAACGTCAAACATCAACTACAAACCTTAAAATTTGATCAGAATTTAATCTTAAAAAGTAAATTTGGAGGAGACGAAATATTGGATATTCCAAGTAGTTTTTTCCGTGAATTAACGTATTTAATCGAACACACCATTCACCATTTAGCCATCATCAAAATTGGATTAAACGAAGTTTACCCCGAAATTGAAATCCCAAAAAACTTCGGCGTTGCTCATTCGACAATTCGTTATAGAATAGCCCCCTAACCCCCAGAGGGGGAACGAAAATATGTGTGATAGAAAAACTATTTTAAATCCTAAAATTATAATTCTATCTAATCATAATTCATAACTCATAATTCATAACTGAAAAGATGTGCGTCCTTACATACCTTCCTACGATTAATTCAGGCTATATTTTAACGAATAATAGAGACGAAGCTATTGCCCGTCCAAAGGCAATTCCACCTAAAAAATATAATATCAACGGCAAGCAAGTTTTCTTTCCAAAAGATGCCCAAGCGGGTGGAACTTGGATTGCAACCTCCGATGATTTTACGGTTTGTTTACTAAATGGAGCCTCAGAAAATCACGTTCATAACCCACCATACCGACAAAGTAGAGGACAAATAATTTTAGATTTTTTCAAGTTTGATACCGTTGATAATTTTATAGGAAATTATTCTTTTGAGAATATTGAAAACTTTACGTTAGTAATAATTCATCATAAAGAATTTTTAAAAATCTGTGAATTCAGATGGGACGGTTCAACGCTTAGTTACACTTCCAAAAAACCCGAAGAAGCTCATATTTGGTCATCGGCGACGCTTTATCCAAAAGAAATTAGAACCGAAAGAGAACATTGGTTTACTGATTTCAGACAACAAAATCCCAATTTTACCCGTGAGCAAGTAATAGATTTCCACCTACACGGAGGCACAGGCGACATCCACAACGATATGCGTATGAATCGTGATGGAAAATTGATTACGCAGTGCATTTTTCAAGTAGTAAAACAGCATCAATATTTGTCATTTTCTTTTCATGATTTGCTGTCAGAACAGGAACTTTTGTATCGGGTTTTGTAGATTTTAAAATTTATTTCTTAGTAAAAGTTGAATTATATGGAAACTTTTTGTAAGTTTGTTTGTGCTTTTATTTTTATCAGTTTTTAGTGATAAAAAATACATTTCTACGGCACAACAATTTAATAATATTCAACACCGAATCATCTATGAAAACTATTTAATGTAGAGGTGATTCATAACCAAAAAGCTAATGCCAAGTAAATTTGAAGTATAATTCTTAGAAGAAGCAAGAGGCTTTCTAAGTAAATTAGATGAAAAAACTTTTGATAAAATTATTTACAATATTAAAAAGTCAAAAGAACAAAATGACCCAAAACTATTCAAAAAATTGGTTGGCAACATCTGGGAATTTAGAACAAGATACAACGGGTTGCAATACCGTCTTTTGGCATTTTGGGATAAAACAGGAGACACTGATACATTCGTTATAGCAACTCATGGATTTGTTAAGAAAGTCGATAAAGTTCCTGTGACTGAAATAGAAAAAGCTGAAAATATCAGAGATTTATATTTTGAGAATAAAAGTTGAAAGTTCACAATATAAAAATATTAAATATGAAGACATACACGCTTGATGAAATACAAGATGAATTCATGGGAGTTAAAGGAACTCCCAGAAGAGATGAATTTGAGTTTAGATTACAACTTGATTTATTGGGAGATATGATTAAAAAGACTCGTAAGGAACGTAATCTTACGCAAGTAGAATTAGGGGAATTAGTAGGCGTACAAAAATCTCAAATCTCAAAATTAGAGAAAAATGCCAGTAATGTTACAATTCATACTGTTTTGAAAGTTTTTACCGCTTTAAGAGCAAAAGTAAATTTCAAAGTATCTTTAATGGATACTGAAATGTCTATTTCGTAAAATGGTCATTATTCCCAAATCATTCAAAACCTACTCAAAAATCCGAGTAGGTTTTTTATTTACCCAAAACTTAGACCAATCCAATAAAACTACCTCTTTTTAGCAAATTTTATGATAAAAATCCAAAAACAGAATTGTTAATCTGAAATTTACCAAGTAATTTTGCACCCTAAATGTAAACCGAATCTCAACATTCAGTCTTCGTGTTTGTAAAATCACTATTTTATCCAACCCAAACACACATTTTAGGATTAATTCAGAAAAACAAAATCACAATACAAAATGGCAAATGCAGTCAATAAAGGGAAAGTTACGCAAGTAATCGGACCGGTTGTGGATGTAAGTTTTGAGGGCAAAGACTCTCATCTTCCCGCAATTTTGAATGCCTTGGAGGTTACAAAAGCCAACGGCACGTTAGTAGTTCTTGAAGTACAGCAACATTTAGGTGAAGACCGAGTAAGAACCATTGCGATGGAAGGAACGGAAGGACTTCAGAGAGGTCAGGAAGTGATTGATAGAGGGCAACCAATGTCAATGCCATCTGGTGATAGCATTAAAGGTCGTCTTTTCAACGTAGTTGGTGAGGCAATCGATGGTATTCCTCAGCCTAAATCTTTGAAAGCTTTACCAATTCACCGTCTTGCTCCAAAGTATGACGAATTGGCTACTTCAACGGAAGTACTTTTCACAGGTATCAAAGTAATTGACTTGCTTGCTCCTTATGTAAAAGGTGGTAAAATCGGTTTGTTCGGTGGTGCGGGTGTAGGTAAAACTGTATTGATCATGGAACTTATCAACAACATTGCCAAGGCTTACGAAGGTCTTTCGGTGTTTGCTGGTGTGGGTGAGCGTACTCGTGAGGGTAACGATTTGTTGCGTGAAATGATTGAATCAAACGTAATCCGTTACGGTGAAGATTTCAAGCACGCTATGGAAAATGGTGAGTGGGATTTGAGCAAAGTTGACGAAACTGCCCTTTTAGGTTCTCAAGCTACTTTAGTGTTCGGTCAAATGAATGAGCCTCCTGGGGCTCGTGCAAGAGTTGCCCTTTCTGGTTTGACGGTTGCTGAATATTTCCGTGATGCAGAAGGCGAAGACCAAGGACGTGATATTCTTTTCTTTATTGATAATATCTTCCGTTTTACGCAAGCGGGTTCTGAGGTATCTGCCCTTTTAGGTCGTATGCCGTCAGCCGTAGGTTACCAACCAACCTTGGCAACTGAAATGGGAGCGATGCAAGAGCGTATTACTTCAACAAAAAGAGGTTCAATTACTTCGGTACAAGCGGTTTACGTACCTGCCGATGATTTAACTGACCCTGCTCCAGCCACAACATTTACTCACTTAGATGCTACTACGGTATTATCTCGTAAAATTGCCGAATTAGGAATTTATCCAGCCGTGGATCCATTGGATTCAACGTCTCGTATTCTTTCTGCTGAAATTTTGGGTGATTTGCATTACAACACAGCTCAACGTGTGAAGGAGATTTTACAACGTTATAAAGAATTACAAGATATTATTGCCATCTTAGGTTTGGATGAACTTTCAGAAGACGATAAATTGGCGGTATCTCGTGCAAGACGTGTACAACGTTTCTTATCACAACCATTCTTTGTGGCAGAACAATTTACAGGTTTGAAAGGCGTATTAGTACCTATCGAAGATACAATCAAAGGTTTCAACGAAATCATTGATGGAAAATATGACCACTTGCCAGAAGCAGCTTTCAACTTAGTAGGTAGCATCGAAGATGCCGCTGCAAAAGGTGAAAAATTAATCGCAGAAGCAGGAAAATAAATTTTGGTTATGAGGTATGAGGTATGAGATATGAGGTGAATAACCTTACCTTATACCTTATACCTCATAATTCATAACTAAAAATATGAATTTAGAAATCATTACTCCCGATAAAAAAGTGTTCTCTGGTGAAGTAGAAGTAGTTACTTTACCGGGTACAGACGGTTCTTTTCAGATTTTGAAAGACCATGCTGCCATCGTTTCGACGTTGGGAAAAGGCACTTTGAAGGCTGACAAACAAGAGTTTACCATTGATGGTGGCGTTGTTGAAGTTTTGAACAACAAAGTTTTGGTGTTGGCAGAAGCGGTATTATAGTTTGTTTTGACAAGCTATATAAAAAGCACGGACTCTTAGGGGTTTGTGCTTTTTGTTTTTCATTTTATTAAAGTTATTTTTGTTTTATGCAAACGATTCATGAAGTACATTTTGGGTTAGCTCAAAAAATGGAAGTAATTAGAGATGCTTCTGTTGAATTAACGGTTACCTCGCCACCATATCCCATGATTGAGATGTGGGATGAAATTATGAGCCAACAAAACCCAAAGATTAGACAAGCTTTGATTGAAAATAAGGGGGAAATTGCCTTTGAATTAATGCACGAAGAATTAGATAAAGTTTGGCAAGAAGTTGTGAGAGTAACGAAATCAGAAGGATTTGTTTGTATTAATATTGGTGATGCAACAAGAAATGTTGATGGCGTATTTCAATTATATTCTAATCATTCAAGAATTATTCAGTATTTCTTAAAAAACGGCTTTTCATGCCTTCCTTCTATTATTTGGCGTAAACCAACAAATTCTCCGAATAAATTTATGGGTTCTGGAATGCTGCCTGCCGGTGCGTATATGACGCTCGAACATGAGCATATTTTGATATTTAGAAAAGGAGGTAAAAGGGTTTTTAAATCCGAAAAAGAAAAAGCGAATCGTCAACAAAGTGCTTTTTTTTGGGAAGAACGAAATCAATGGTTTTCAGACCTTTGGGAAGTTAGAGGAACAAACCAAAAATTAGACCTCAAAAATTCCAGAGAGCGAAGTGGTGCTTATCCTTTTGAGATTCCCTATCGTTTGGTGAATATGTATTCTGCAAAAGGGGACAATGTACTTGATCCATTTTTGGGGACAGGGACGACTACGTTAGTTGCAATGGCTTTGGGTAGAAATAGCATTGGGTATGAAATAGATGAAAATCTTTCAGAGACTATTTTTAAGAATTTGGATGAAGGTAAGATAAATATTCTTAATGAAATGATTAAAGAAAGACTAAAATCTCATACTGATTTTGTCGAAAAAAGAATGATTGCTACTGAAACAGATTTTAAGCATTTTAATGAGTTTTATAAGTTTCCAGTAATGACGAATCAAGAAACAAGTTTATGCTTTAATTTTTTGAATAAAATTGAATATATTAACAATCGAATAGTTGTAAATTATTCTTCAATTCCAGAGTTAAATTTTGGATATGTAAAAGCTCAAAAAGAGAAAAAAGGACAGCAAGTTTTAGCATTTTAAAAATGGCAAAGAAAGAAATAAAAAGGTATTCCGTGGATTTTGGAAAGAAGGAAAAAGTATTAAATTATGCTTGCCAGACTTATCAGTTATCTCGCCCAAACAAAGTAGGTACAGTAATGGCATTAATCAGAGAATGTCAGCCTCGAACTATTGAAGAGTGGGAGACTTGGTATTTTGAAAATGCAGTTACAGATGGCAAATCCTCATTAAAAGTTACCGAGGAAAGTTTAAAAGAATTAGGACTTCGTTTACACGAGAAAATTACGCAAGTAGTAATTCCAGAATGGCAAGAGGCATTCAAACAATTAACCTTGGAGGATTGCATAAATTATATTCATAATCTCACAATTAATCGAACTTACGATGGATATATTCGTGAAAAATCCGTTGTCAATGATGGTTTAGCCAAGATTTTTCCAAATATACTTTTTGAAGAAAGCCCTCCTGAACTTGACCATGCAGGCGATATTGATTATTTGGGTTATGTAGGAGAATCGGAACGCCGACCGAAAGCCTTCGGAATTCAAATAAAACCCGTTACTGCAAAATCTAATTTTGGCAATTATTCCCTATCAGAACGTATGAAAAGCAGTTTTAAATCATTTACTGATGATTTTCACGGCAAAGTTTTCATCGTTTTTAGTAATGATGGAGAAATTGGAAACAAAGAAATCATCGAAGAAATTGCCAAAGAAATTAACCGACTCGAAAGTCTTGCATAATCCTTGTGCCATTATTATCAAACCAAATTACTGTTCAAAACTCAATAATCCATGCTTTACTATTTATTTGATTACTTAGACAAACACTTCGATTTCCCTGGTGCGGGGCTTTTTCAATACATCACTTTTAGGGCTTTTGCTGCCACGGTGACTTCTCTGGGAATTGCTGCCATTTGGGGAAAGAAAGTAATTAACCTTCTTAGAAAATTACAAATTGGTGAAGACATTCGTGACTTGGGTTTGGCGGGTCAAATGCAAAAAAAAGGTACGCCAACAATGGGTGGATTTATCATTCTTTTATCTTTGCTCGTACCTACACTATTGTTTGCCAAGCTTCACAATATTTACATTATTTTGTTAATAGTAACTGCCGTTTGGTTAGGTGCAGTAGGGTTTTTGGATGAT
This sequence comes from Arcicella sp., assembly GCA_043769985.1. GTDB lineage: Bacteria > Bacteroidota > Bacteroidia > Cytophagales > Spirosomataceae > Arcicella. The sequence continues at coordinate 12,625 of JAYVIV010000213.1, read as the reverse complement.
TACATAAAAGTTTTTAGAAAGAATAAGGATGGACTTTCGGGTAAATTTAAGATAGTAGGGCAAATAGGTTTGGGCTTGATTGTGGGCTTAACAATGTGGTTTAATGATGACATAAAAGTGCGATTTTACGAGAAAGCTAAGATTGCGGCAAATATTGGAGAAGTACAAAAATTTACTGATTCAAAATCGTTAATTTCAACGCTTCCATTTCTGAAAAATAATCAATTTGATTACAGTAATTTAATCCCAGACTTTTTAGGGCTTGACCAATTTACTTGGATAGTTTATGTAATTGCGGTAATCTTTATCATAACCGCCGTTTCAAATGGTGCAAATATTACGGATGGAATCGACGGCTTGGCGGCAGGAACTTCCGTAATTATCGGAATCGGTTTGGCGGTTTTAGCGTATGTTTCTGGGAATAAAGTTTTCTCTCAATATCTTAACGTAATGTTCATTCCAGATTCAGGTGAACTTGCCGTCTTTTGTGCCGCCTTTGTGGGGGCGTGTATTGGGTTTTTGTGGTATAATTCCTATCCTGCACAGGTATTCATGGGAGACACTGGCAGTTTGATGCTTGGAGGTGTGATTGCAACGCTCGCCATCGTAATACGTAAGGAATTAATGATACCAGTTCTCTGTGGTATATTTTTGATTGAACTCCTTTCGGTAATTCTGCAAGTCAGTTATTTTAAATATACGAGAAAAAAATTTGGTGAAGGTCGAAGGATTTTCTTGATGTCACCGTTGCATCATCACTTTCAAAAAAAGGGCTATCACGAAGCAAAATTAGTAACACGCTTTTGGATTATTGGTATTTTGTTGGTTGTGGTGACGTTAGTTACTTTGAAACTAAGGTAATTGTTGAGTTGAATTGTTGCAACGAATCAAGAACTCAATAATTAAAAAGAGGGGTCAATTTGAAGAAATTCATCTTGACCCCTTTTCTATTTTTATGATTCTTTAAAACATCTTCTAAAGTTTAATAAATTTTTGGCACGGATATTGTAATACAGAAGACAACGCTAATAAGTAGGATTTATAAAAACAGTAACCGACCATGAAAAAAATTAAAACATTATTTACCGTAGGCTTTGTAATAACTTCAGTAATCGTTTCAACCGCCTCTAATTTATTCACCGTATTTCGTAACGTAGAGTCTAATGATACTAAGAGTGGAATCGTAGCTCCTGCTAATAGACCATCGACAAATCATTTAGAAAAAAATACAAATGCCAAGTTCATGGCAAAGCGATTATCGAAATCTGCTTCTGCTAACGCAATTTTAGGCAAAACTTCTGACGTTTTAGAGCGTTATGGGTATAATACATCATCAAATGGTACTTTTTTTAGTAATTCAAGTGCAGCTATAGTGGGTTCTCCAACAGAATCTTTTGCAATCATGTCGATGTCACGTAATGAACGAGGTGATGTTGTGAGAGTTAGAGTTGAGTCAAATAAAGAATTACAGGTATATTTGAATACAGAATCAGGCTTAGGAATACCTTTTAAATTGATGAATTTAGGAGAAAATGAGGTGTTTATTTCGCCTTCATACACGCTTCCAATCGGAAATTATACTGTCAAATTGAAATCGAAAGCGGGAGAGAGAAAGTTGAAATTGGTAGTAGAGCAAAAAGAATTGTTAGAAAAAAAATAAGAGTAGAAGGTTTACTTTCTCTCGCATTTAGACAAAATATATTTAGATTAGGTAATAGTTCACAAAATCGGCGGTCGGGGGGCTGCCGATTCTTGTTTTTAGGGAATAAAAAATCCATCTTACGATTGTAGGATGGATTTTTTGTACCTTCAACTAAACAACTAATAGTTGTGTTTTACTTAACTAAGCATAAAATGATTCTTTGCCCATTTTGATAGTCAAAAGTGCATAAAAAATTGCTCTATACTTATTACGATTTCCAGCCCCCATTTGATCAACAACTGATTGAATGGCTGCATCTAATTCAAGTCCATCTGGTAATCCTAACTTTCCGATAAGGAAATTATTTTTCACACGGGCAAGTTCCTCTGCATCAGAAGAAGAAACTTTTGATGAATCAGCATTGTAGATTGAAGGTCCTAAACCTTTTGCTACAGAGGTAAGAAGGGCTGCATCAACAGAGATGCCTAATTTGCTAAGTTCGCCTTGATAGGTTTCAATAGCTTCATCGAATTTGCTCATTGTTTTGTTTTTTTGGTAAATTTGGTCAATTGAAATTAAAACTTACGTAAATCAAAGAAATGTGTCTTTTTGTACGTCCGAAATAACAAATTATTAATTGAATCACCAAATTTTATTATTTGAAATTAGTATAATAATTCTAAAATTAATTGCTAAAAGGTGAGGAAATTATTCACCTTACTGTTACACACGATTTCTACCTGTGTTTTACAATGGCATCAAAACCCTTATCTTTCAAATTGGAGGCAATTTTTTGAGCTTCATCTTTATCAAATTGCCCTGCACTAACCACATCCATTGATAGTTTTGAATAGCTATAAGCATGGTTGTAACCAAAATCTTGCAACTTTTTTACTTGCTTATTTGCATTTAAACGTTCTCCGAAAATACCAATTACCACATCATAATCTCTCTTACGTTTTGGTTCTTCAGCTGTGGGTTTAATTTCATCAGATGTTTCATGAAATGTAATAATAGTTGAGGGAGTTTTCACGACTGGTTCAGACACCTGAGCAGTATCTCCCATCCATCCGTCGGTTGAATCAACTGGCAATGAGGATTTTATCATGGTGGAATCTGCGGGAATATCTGCTAAAAAGTTTGGGTCTTTTAACGGATTACCTTTTTCTTTAATAAAAATGTTGGCAATTAATATTCCGACACCCATGAAAACGAAGGAGAAGAGAACAAATAGCAAGTTTTTAAGCCAGTTTTTCATAAGCGGAGGGGTTTATTTAATGCGAAATTATCATTTCTATTCAAATAACGAAACGACCGCTCATAAAAACTTCTTAAAAAAGGGTGTCATGGAGTAAACTAATTTGTAATTTTAACGTTATTTTCTATATTCTTGTACAGAATATTCATATATTTTAAAAAGAAAAGCAATGTTAAAATTCATAATTATACTCGCACTTATTTTCTATATTTTGCCTAAACTAATCAAATGGGGATTAAAAGGCTTCATTTCTACGCAAATGAACAAAGCACAACAAGATCTGCGGCAACAACAAAAAGAATACCAATCTCAACAAAAACGAGAAGGACAAATTGATGTTGATTTTATTCCGAAAAAAAATGGAAATAAATCAGGAAATTTTGGGGGTGGAGAGTACGTGGATTATGAGGAGGTGAAATAAAAATACATTAATTTTTAATCCATAAATGTTGTGAAGATTCAAAACCTTTACAACATTTTTTTTACAAGAAATTTAACCATAATACTGCATTGTTCCTGTTTGAAAATCAAATAGTTGGAAGTGTCAAGGTCGAATTTAAAGTTAATTAAAATTGTCTGACTTCAAAATCATTAAATCTTTGGGTTATGGTTGGGTTGAAGAGGCAATCAGAGTCATTAAAGAAGGACCCACTTGGATGCACAAAGTGAGTGGAAGAGAGCCTCGAAGACAACGAGTGAATTTCTAATTACTGTGGCTTAAAGTAGGTATTTTCGATAGTATTTTGAGCTATATTGAAAAGTAGTAAAACGCTGAAAGTTAGAATTTTACGCTTTTTATGTTTTGAATATATTATAAAATTAGGCGGATTACGCATCTGTATTAATAGTGTTTTCAAGAACTGTGCCAGTTTTAAATATTGGGAATTTTGGATTAGGGAAAATCTAATATTTTTTTCTTAATTTCGTCATATCATCCATCAACGCAACGAATTGAAAATCAACAGAGCTTCTATGTACTTGCCCACTTTTATGAAAAAAATAACAAAAACAATTCTCCTATCATTCATTTGTGTTCTCTCATTGGTTTCATGCCGAACAGTTGCACAATTAACCCCTGATGATTTAATAAAAACCATCACTGCCCAAGACCTTAAAGTTCACCTAACTTATATTGCTTCCGACAGTATGCGAGGACGTGATACAGGTTCGCCCGAGCAAAGATTAGCCGCAAAATACATTGCGGATAAATTTGAAAGCTATGGATTAAAAGGCGTGGTTGGCGACGATAAATCTCACCTTCAATTAGTCGATTTAGTAAAACGTGGTTGGGGAGATTTTTATCTGAAAGCCAATGGTAAAAAGTTTCAGTATTTATCCGATTTTATTTCAAATTCAATTGCTCCAATGCCTAAAGAAGAAACATTGGAAACAGTTTTTGTGGGTTACGGGATTGAGGATAAGGATTTTATGGACTATAATAATGTAGATGTAAAAGATAAAATCGTAATCGCTTTTGAAGGTGAACCGAGGTCAAGTGATGGTAATTTTTTAATTACAAACACCACAGAAATGTCAAAATGGAGTAAAGGAGATGCTTGGAAAGAGAAAATGAATCTTGCCAAAAGCAAAGGAGCGAAAGGACTTTTGATAATTTCAAAAACGTCGGTTGAGGACTTTGAAAAGACCATTAAGCAACGTCAAACCATGATGAAACGTTTCGGGAATGCTCGCCTCGGTTTTCGTGAAACTTCTGATCCACAGGGTTCAGATTTTGCGGTTTTAACTATCGGGCAAAACATGGCGGCTGAAATTTTGAATACAACTATTATTGAATTTGATTCAGCAAAAGAAAAGATTTCCTTTGCCAAAAAGTCGGTGGATAATTTGTTGAAAAATCAATCAATCATTTTGAAAATAGAAAGAACTGTTGATGGAATTGAAACGTATAATGTTTTAGGATACTTAGAAGGAACAGACAAAAAAGATGAGGTAGTTATTGTTACTTCTCACTACGACCATGTGGGGGTGCAGGATGGAAAAATCTACAACGGAGCAGACGATGACGGTTCGGGAACGGTGTCCGTTTTGGAAGTAGCTCAGGCATTTGGAGAAGCAGCAAAAAGTGGCAAAAAACCACGTAGAAGCGTATTATTCATGACTGTAACGGGTGAAGAGAAAGGGCTTTTAGGTTCTGAATATTATGTAAAGCACCCGGTTTTTCCTTTGGCGAATACCGTTTGTGATATCAATATTGACATGGTCGGACGCACAGACAAAGACCATGAAGGCAAGGGTGATTACATCTATGTGATTGGTTCAGATAAACTTTCTTCGGAATTACATTCGGCATTATTAGATCAAAATAAAAAGTCACCGATTGATTTAGATTTTAGATATAATGACCCCAACGATCCAAACCGTTTTTATTATCGTTCGGACCATTACAATTTTGCTAAAAATAAAATTCCAGTTGCATTTTTCTTTAACGGTGTTCATGATGATTACCATCAACCAACGGATGATGTTGAGAAGATTGAGTTTGATAAAATGGAAAAACGAGCGAGATTAGTGTTTAATTTAACGTGGGAAATCGCTAATCGTGAGAAGCGTTTGGTGGTTGATTCGGATAAGAAATAATTAGTTTTGATTATAATTTAATTTTTGGTAGTGTAAACAATACTAAAATGGTTGCAGTAGAAGAACAACTTTATACCGTTGAGGAGTATTTTGACTTTTGTGAGGTTCACGAAGGACTATATGAATATGTCAATGGAGAAATTATAGAAATGGCAGGAGAAACACCAATAGCGAATGAAATAGCTGGAAATATTCATTATTTTTTCAGGACAATCTTAAAAGGGAAACCCTTCAAAACATATCAAAATGCTGTAAAACTTATATTGGGTAAGGGTAAAATCTATCGAATTCCTGATATGATGGTAATTCACAAAGAAGGCGTTGAAGCAAAATCTGTTAGACAGCCTGCTCTGATTGTTGAAGTTTTATCAGAAGGAACAAAAGATATTGACCGTAGTGTAAAATTGGTGGAATATTGTCAAATTGAATCTTTACAATATTACCTTATCGTCTCGCAGGATATCAGTTTGACAGAAATGTATCGCAGGGTTGGCAAAAAATGGGAATTTGAATTTTATACCAATCTTTCCGATCATATCAATCTATCGTTTTTTGGAACTATTCTACCACTGAATGAAGTGTACGAAAATGTAGAATTTTGATGATTTTAAAAATGCCAAATCTTTGAGATTTGGCATTTTTTTTTAGTCTTTTTTATGTAACCTATCCTATCTATGTGGTTGCAAGGATGGTTCGCTCAATCACTTCTGGAAAATATTTATGTTCCAAAACCTGCCCTTTTCGAGCCACATCATCTGGCGTATCTGTGGGTAAAACAGGAAATGATGCCTGAAAAATTATGCCTCCTTCGTCATAATGTTCATTCACAAAATGGATGGTAATACCTGATTCAGTTTCTTTGTTTTCCACAACGGCTTCATGCACAAAATGCCCATACATTCCTTTTCCGCCAAATTTTGGAAGCAGTGCAGGGTGAATATTGATAATTCTATTGGGAAAAGCCTCAACCATATTCTTGGGAACAAGCCACAGAAAACCCGCCAAAATCACCCAATCAATTTGATTTTCTTGAAGAGTTTTTACAACCTCCCCCGATTTAAAAGCTGGGCGGTCGAACATCACTATTGGAATTTGTAATCTTTTGGCACGTTGAATCACGCCCGCCTCAGGATTATTACACAGGAAAAGTTTTGCGTTAATTTGTTCAGAATCAGTAAAATACTCAACAATTCTTTCGGCGTTTGAACCAGAGCCAGAAGCGAAGATAGCGATGTTTTTCAAGAGGATTTTAATTTATATTAGTAGCTTCAACTTTCAAAATCTCAGGCACTTCACGGCGAATAGTATCTTCAATACCGCCTTTGAAGGTCATTGCCGACATTGAGCATGAACCACAAGCACCCACCAATTCCAGACGTAAAGTATTCTCGTCCGTAATTTCAAGGACACGTACATTTCCTCCGTCAGCAATCAAATAAGGGCGAATTTTATCTAATGCAATTTCTATTTTTCCTTGAAGAGGATGCTCAAATATTGCTTCCATGATGTTTTATTTCTTAGTTATTAGTTCGTTTACCCGATTAGCTTAATTCAAGACCTTGAATATTTAATCAAAGATAATGAGTTTTTAGTTCAGTTTCAATTACTCAATCACAACTGATTCGGCAACCTTCAAGAAATTCAACAAAACTGGATTTGTATCATCCTTTCGCCACGCTATCGAAAGCTGGGTTCGTTCTGGAACGTCAGTTAAATCAATAAATTTTACTCGCATTGCCGAGCTGAATTTATAGGAAATTGGCATCAATGAAACCCCCAAATTGTGTTCAACCAAGCGGAGTATAGTTGCTCCATAATTAGATTCGTGTGAAATATTTGGAGCAAAACCTTCTCGTTCGCACATACGGACAAGTAGATCATAATAGGCTGAGCCTGCATACCGTGGAGGTAAGACGAAAGGCTCGTATTTCACTTGAGCTAAACTACTAAAATTTTTCTGTGAAATCCAATGATTTTCAGGTAAAACCAAAGCAAAAGGTTCTTCAAATATTACTTTTGAAACAATATTTTTGTTCACAAAAGGCTCTCTGATGAAACCCACATCTACTTGATAATTCTTTAAATTTCCAAATAAATCATCTTCCAAAACCTCCGATAATTTTGCTTTTATCTCTGGGAAATGAGTTCGTAAACTCGTTAATATTGGAGGAATTACTGAATAAATTGCCGAGCCAGGATGTCCAATCCTAATTTCTCCACTTTCACCTTTGTGAATTTGCTGTGTCCTTTTGCTAATATTGTCCAATTGAGAAAGTACTTGTTTTGCTTCCTCTCGCAAATATTCACCCGCAGGCGTTAGCTTCACGTTTCGTTTGTCTCTTTCAAAAAGTAGTACACCCAAATTCTCTTCTAATTGCTGAATTTGCCTACTTAAAGCAGGTTGTGCAATAAATAATTTTTCAGCGGCCCTCGAAAAATGTAAGTCAGAAGCAACGCCTAAGAAATATTCTAATTGTCGAAATTCCATTTAATATGATTTTGGTATTAATCAATGCAAATTTAGTATTTTTTATTATAAATAGAAAATGCTTTTTTTGTGTGGTGATGAGTAAATCTTACTAATAAAATAACGATTTAACATAGAATTAAAATATTGGTCAATCCCAGTTCGTTAGGTTGAAACGTTGGTAGTATTGGCAAGTAAAGATTGGTTATGAACATAAAAATTGCAACAATTGAAGATATTGACTCACTTTGTGAAATAGGAGCGATGACTTTTGTAGAAACTTATGGTGAGCAAAATACACCCGAAAATTTACAGAATTATCTTCAAGAAAAATTTAGTAAAGAGCAAATTTCGGGTGAAATAAAGACTCCAAAAACGATATTTTTGTTGGTTGAATTAGCAGATGAGACTATTGGTTATGCAAAAATGAGGATTAATTTAGTAGAAAATCCCGATACAGCGTCTTTAGAGATTGAGAGAATTTACGTCAGTAAAAACCATCATGGGAAAAAATATGGAGCGGCATTGATGCAAAAATGTATTGATGTTGCCATTGAAAATAGTTATAAAAGCATTTGGTTAGGTGTATGGGAACATAATCCCAAAGCATATAATTTCTATCAAAAATGGGGTTTTGAAGTTTTTGGAGAACACATTTTCCAATTAGGTGACGATGCCCAAACTGATTTTTTGATGAAAAAGACATTTACACAGCTTGTGTGAATTTTTAGAAAAGGTTAATTCATAAAATCCCTGCTAATGGCGGGGATTTTTGTTGTTTAAATTCAGATATAATACCAACAAAAAATCCCAAAGGCGTAAACCTTTGGGATAAACTATTTATCAATTAATGTATTGATAATGAGTTAATTATGTTTAATTACTCTGGTTTTTTACTTGTTAAGCCCGACTTTATAGCTGCTTTAACTACCATAAATACAACCCATGCGATAATTAAGAAATTAATGATTACTTGAATAAAACTACCGTATTTGATTTGTGCTTCACCGACCTTAACTGCCAAGGTTGCGAAATCAACACCACCGAGAAATATACCAACAATCGGCATAATAATGTCATCAACAAATGAACTTACAATTTTTCCAAACGCACCAGCAATGATTACACCTACAGCCAAATCAAGGACGTTGCCTTGAGTAATAAACGCTTTAAATTCTTTTAACATGTCTTTGAAGGGTTTTTAACAGTTTGATTTATGAAAGCGATAAATAGTTTTGTTTTTAAAATGTATATAAGAAACCAAGCCCTAAATTTCGAGCTTGCTGAATCTGGAAACTCTGATCATCGTCATATAATAAGATTAAATCAAAGGTCGCACTAAAATATTTATTGATTTTTGCCGCTAATTTGGCATCTAAACGATTGTCTGTGCTGGGGAGGTTTTTTGCATCAATAAATAGTTGATAACGTAATTTTAAGTTTACATTCTTAGCAATATCTTTATCGAATGCTGCTACAAATTGCATAATTGCTACATCATTTTTGAAAGAATCACCGACTGGAACACCATAAGCGGGTTGAATAACGCCTTTATCATTCTTTTGAAAAACACCTTCATCCGAAACAATTGTTTGACGAAATGCACCTGGGGCAAAAACCATACTAAAAAAGGGCTTTGGTTTCCATTCAACACCAATGTATTCGGTGATAAAAGCTGGTGCAAAAAGGTTAGAAATTTTAATGTCTTTTGCTGAGGTTTCACCATACTTGTAACCAGCTGTAAATTGTGTTTGAAAGTTTAGTCCACCTACTAATGACCAAACTTTTGAAAGTTTACGACCAACCTTTGAATCAAAAAATAAACGGTCGATACTCTTTCTTGAACCCGAGCCATTGTCTAAAATACCGTACTGTAATTGAAGGTCATTTACCCACGTTGTTTTATCTCGGGTATATTCTCCTTTGGTGTTAAAAAATACATTGAAACCTGTGGCGTTTTGTCCACCCGCAACCCAGTCGCTAAAACCAGCATTGCTAAAATTTGCTCCAAATTGAGATGATTTCTTCCAGTAGGAAGTATCCTTTTTTGCTTCTTGAGCGTAAAAATTGGATGAAAAAAGTAAGGTAAATAAAATTAATAATGGCAATTGCTTTTTCATAAACAGCTATTTTATTTTACAAGGTACAGCATAAAACAAGACGGACGGGTGAGGTTCCTTGCAATGATTAAAGATTATTATCCGTCGAAAGAGGACTTGTTTTGATGTGAAAATGATATTTTGAGTAAATGTTTTATGCTCAAAATTATGGGGATACAATTCTGTAATTATTTTGATTGTGCGACAAATCTTGTGCAAACAAAGTTTTCAGAGCATAATGTAATAGAATCATGATACTCAACGAAAATCTTGAAAGACTATTAGTCTTGAAAACTAATAAAATGACTTTCATCTTTAATCATTTTACTTTTATACGTAGGATGTTCTAAAAAGTAACAGTTAAGTTTTATAATTATCAAAATACTACAATTTATGGGAAGATTTAATTAAATATTTCTACCTTTTTGTTTTGTAAAGCACTCAGTGGAAATACTGTTTGAGAATCACCCGTTGAGAGGGTTATTGAAGTAATATCCATGTCTAAAATATTACCCTTCACTCCATCAATGGCAATGGTTTGTCCTTCTTTAAACTTGTTTTTAGAATAGAAACTTGATAAAATATTTGATAAAACGTCTTTTGAAGCCATGCCATAACCAACGGCAAAAGCAAAAATTACACCCCCAATAATTAAGTTAAAACTTGATTCCAATAAACTCGTTTCAATTCCTGCTTGTTTCAAGGCAGCAATGACCACAATTATCAGGAAAAATGAAAAAACGATACTACCCAATAATTTTCCAGATTCTATTTTTAATGATTTACAGATATTAATGACTGCATTTTTCAAAGTATCGGCAATCATTATTCCTGCAAACGTCATGATGGCAGCAACAATTAATTTAGGAATTAAAATCATCACAGAAGCAATCATGTCCGACAGTGCTTTTATACCCATCAAAGTTGTGGAAATGGTGATGAACATCAACAAAATATAATAGTAGATAATGGTAGGAATTAATGAGCTAAATTTTATCTCACCCATCTTCTTAACCATATCAATTTCATTGAGTTTCTCACCCAATTTGTCAACACCAGCTTTTTCAAGCCCTTTTTGAAGTAATTTTCGAACGAGTTTGGCAACAAAAAAGCCGATTAGCAGCACGATTATTGCTGGGATGAAGTTAGAAATAAATCCAGTGAGTTGTTCTAAAAGTTTTCGGAAAGTATCAATCAGAATGTCTTGAATATTTGGCATGGCTTGACGTGAATTTTAGTAGTTTACTTGGTTAATTAAAAGAATATTTTAGGGTTTTTTATGTTCGCTTCCATTTGATAATGAAGTAGTTAAGGCATTAATGAAGTTGCCAACGAACAGTTCAATAAGGGTGGATGCATTACGAATGGTGTCAATTTCTGAAACCAATGCTTTTTTTAAATGTTCAGGCACTTGCCCGTTGGGTTCGATGAGTTTGAAGGGGTTTTCTTTTTCTGACATCTTTTTAGTTCTTAGTTCTGGGTTTTGAGGGAAAGTTCAGAACTAAGTACCCAGAACTCAGAACCAAAAAATAAAATTTATTCATTCCAAAAGAAGAAACTCGTCATTTTAGCAATAATTACGCCCCAGAAGAGTACGCCTTCCAAATAAACTTTACGGAGTTTCTCTTTTGCACGTAACAATCTCATTTTTACGGCACTTTCTGAAACATCCAAAGATTTGGATATTTCTTTAATACTCAAATCATCTTGGTATTTCATCATCAGAATTGACTTTTCCTCTGGGAGCAGTTGCTTCAGTGCCTTGTTTAGCTGAAGAGCTTCCATTTCCGCTATTTCTGCGTCATCGCCATCGTCTGGCACATCAAAGTTGTCATCTAAACCAACTTCGGAATATTTTTTAGAAACTCGAGTTTGATCAATGCAGTAATTGTAAGTAATTGAGTATAACCAAGTTGAAAATTTTGCGGTCTCTTTATATGAAGCAAGGTTAAGAACTAATTTTAGGAAAATATCGTGCGTAAAATCCTCCGCTTTTGCATCATCTTTCACAAAAGACAAGCACTTTCGATATACTTTATCAGAATAGCGGTCGTACAGTTGCTCGAAATACATATTCTTCTGCGTTTCAATGAAATGAGCCACTAATTGTTCGTCTGTAAATTTTTTTACGTTCATAATTCTCTTGCAAAAGGTAATACAACATACAAAATAACAAAAATATTTTGTTTACCCCTATATTTGCGAGTAATTAAATCATTAAGTATGCTTCTACTGTAGAATAAAGATACTATTTGAGAGTAACTCACCGTTAATTAATTGAATATGCCTCATAGAGAATAGACTTTCACACTATACCTCATAGATGGTAATTTTATTTTTATTACCTTTTATTATCCTGTAACTATTTTACCTTAAAAAGTTTAGCATTATTCTTGTATATTTCATAACTTTAGTGATATTAAAAACTAATAAAATCTTAATCTGAAACTTAATGTAAAAGTATTGAATATCCAGTAATTTTGTAGGCAATGAGCGGAATGATTCCAAAATATTATAAACGAAGTAGAGCAAAAGATTCTCTTGTAGGGAATCTTTTCTCT
>JAYVIV010000212.1:0-8158 GCA_043769985.1 Arcicella sp. | reverse complement strand
GCGGCAATCTCGTGAGCAATCGCTCGTGAAGCAGCATCAGAATCTGCATAAATACTGGTTGGAATTCTTTCGTAGCTAATGGCTTGTTCCATGTTTTTTTAGTTATAAGGTCGTAGGTATGAGGTAGTAGGTATGAGGTATGAGGTATGAGGTATGAAGTAGTAGGTATTAGGCGAAAATATAAATAATTGGTATAAAACCATTTACAATATACTTTCATACCTAAGACCTCATACTTCATACCTACGACCTCATACCTACCTCATACCTACGACCTCATACCTCATACCTGTTCTTATTGGTTTACTACAATTATCTGTAATCCTAAATGTTCCAAAATCTTTTCCAAGGTTTTGACCGATGGATTTGCTTTACCTAATTCAACGGAATGAATCGTTTTGATAGCGACATTACTCTTGTTACTGAGATTTTCTTGACTCAATGAGAGTTCGCTTCTTCTTTCACGAATAATATTACCTAATTGTTCAAGATTCATACCAATTTGAATTATGTTGCTGATTATTTGACAAAGATATGGAGGTATTTTGAAATAAAAAATAACATTCGGTAATATAATACTGATTATGTAAATTTAATACAAATTTTATTTTTTTAAGGAAATACATTTTAAAACTTATATTTGCGGATGAATGAAAAATTAATCAATATTATTAACAAAACTGGTATTCTAACAGCAGATGATGTTCAAATTTGTGGTCATTTTTTTGAAACGGTTGTGATTCCAAAGAATACAATTTTAGAGGAACAAGACAAAATTCCATCATACCTGTATTTCATCTCTTCGGGATTTGTTAGACTTTTTTATAAAGATGAGAACGGAGATGAAATAACGACAAATCTGAGTTCAAGTAATGCTTTTATTGCTTCATTTATGAGTCTCATCCATCAAAGAAAGGCAAAAGAAAATGTGGAATGTATTACAGAATGTGAGATAGTGAAAATTCGCAGAAACAATCTGTTAGCGTTAATTGATAAAAGTGAAAATTTTAAGCAATTCAGCCTTATTATTTTTGAACACGCCATCACTTCCACTGAAAATAGAGCCAATGATTTGGCAACGTTAAGTGCTGAACAACGGTATAAAAAATTAATGGAAAATCAGCCAGAAATCCTTCAAAACGTTCCCATTCAATATATTGCTTCATTTTTAGGAATGAAACCCGAAAGCTTATCAAGAATTAGGAGGCAAATGAGTAAAAGTTAATCTACTTTACTAACATCGAAAATCGAACCACGACCAACGAAAATTTCCTAACATTTGTTAACTGTACTTCCTCAATCTTTATTGAATTTTGCATCGTAAAAAACAATAAATACAATGGAAATCGTTAAACAAATTCTCAGTAACATCCCCAAAGGCTTTCTTCAAGCGGTAGTTTTTAATGGCACATTCATCACTATTGCTTACGTTCTGATTTGGAAAATCTTTAAAAAACACTTCCAAAATTGGCGAATTCAAGTGAAAGAAAGAGTAGATATTAATCAGATTAAGTCGGAACTAAAAAACGCATTTTTTACGCTTTTGGTCGGTGTAACTTTCAGTAGCATCATCTTATATCTCTCCACAAAAGGATATACTAAGATTTATACCAACATTTTTGACTATTCTCCACTTTATGCTGTTGGCAGTTTCTTCATGTTCATGTTGATTGATGACACTTGGTTTTATTGGTGTCATCGTCTCTTACATCATCCCAAAATCTATCGCTACGTTCACGCTGTTCATCACGAAAGCATAGACGTAAATCCTTTTACATCCGTATCATTTCACTGGATTGAGCCTTTTCTGTTAACTTCTTGGATTTTCCCAGTAGCATTTTTTATGCCAACTTATGCCCCTGTTTTAGGAGTAATCCAGCTTTGGGGACTTTTAGATAACATAAAATCTCATCTTGGCTATGAATTTTTTCCAGAAAAATTTAATAAAGGTTGGTTAAGATTTATCATTTCGAGTACGCACCATAATATGCACCACAGCAAATTCAAGGGTAATTATGGCAATCATTTTCGGTTTTGGGATAGACTTTTAGGAACTGAATTCAAGGATTATGAGTCAGAATTTGATAAGATTCAGGTAAGGAAGAAAAGTGGAAGCGTAGTGGTAACCCAGAGCTCAATTGTCAAATAATAAAGTTAATCAACCACTCATCAAAAAAAGAATTCTGTTATTTAATCAATCATTAAATTTGCACTATTCAAATGTGAAGAAATAATTAACCATATTATTCAATTGTTATATTACATAAAATTATTAGTCATTACTATTCTATAAATAGCTCATTATCAGTTAAATAAAATTAAAATTACCGTGAATCGCCCAAAATTAGGCGTGAATTGGTAACTAAATATCAAATTTTATCGTTTTAACTAAATATCATTCAACAAAGAATCTTTTTAAACTATTCCAATAATTATTATGCTTAAATCTATTAAAAAATCATTTCTCTTACTATTATTTTTCCCTTTTGGTTTATTTGCCCAAAGCGAAAAACTAACAGTTAGTGGCTATGTAAAAGACAGCAAAAATGGCGAAGGACTCATCGGAGCATCGGTTTTTGTGAAAGAACTGCTCACGGGTACAACCACAAATACCTACGGATTTTATTCCTTGACTTTACCAAAAGGTAACTATACCTTGGTAATTACATCGGTAGGTTATAGAAAATCAATCCGTGATGTAAAGTTAAATGACCAAAACGTAACGCTTAATTTAGAAGTTGTAGAAGATGGTCAGGAATTGGCGGAAGTTGTAGTTACGGGCAAGCGAGAAGACGACAACGTCAAGGCAATCGAAATGTCTGTGAACAAAGTCGATATGAAAACCATCAAGAAAATTCCTGCTCTTCTGGGAGAAGTTGATTTGGTGCGTGCCATTCAGTTGTTGCCTGGCGTTTCAACGGTTGGTGAAGGGGCAACAGGCTTCAATGTTCGAGGTGGTGCGGTGGATCAGAATTTGGTTCTGATGGACGAAGCACCCGTTTATAATTCATCCCACCTTTTTGGATTTTTCTCCATTTTTAATCCTGATGCTGTAAAAGACGTGAAACTCATAAAGGGCGGTATTCCTGCTCAATATGGCGGACGTGCTTCTTCAATTTTGGACGTAAGAATGAAGGAAGGAAATGCCAAAAATTTAGAAATAAATGGCGGTATAGGCTTCATTTTCAGCCGTTTATCCATCGAAGCACCCATTGTAAAAGATAAAGCATCATTCATTGTGGCGGCTCGTCGTTCGTATGCAGATGTGTTAGCAAAACCATTTCTTACGGGTAATAATGCCAATACTGTATTCAATTTTTATGATTTAACGGCAAAGGTAAACTATAACATCAATCAAAATAATACAGTCTTTTTATCGGGCTACTTTGGGCGTGATGTTTTCGGAAATGACTTCGGTTTCAACTGGGGAAACAGCACTTTATCGGCTCGATGGAACCATGTGTTTAGCTCAAAATTATTTTTAAACTCAACTGCTTTCTACAGTAATTACGATTATTTATTAGATTCTGACTTAAACAACGAGCGGCCCAATAATCAATTTCGTTGGACTTCAAATATACGAAATTGGAGTTTTAAGCCCGACTTTACGTACTACATTTCTCCAAACAACACTTTAACTTTTGGTGGACAAGTGCTGACGTATAGTTTTACGCCTGGTTCGGCAAATGCCAGTTCTAATGGCACTAAGGTTTCTTTTGGAGCTCCTGCTAAAGATGCCATTGAATATTCTGCTTATGTAGGAAATGAATGGAGGGTTACTCCAAAATTATCATTGCAGTATGGTATCAGATTCTCAAAATATGACTACAAAAGTAGCGAAGATGTCTATTATATCAGACGATTTGTTGGTATCACTGATGCACGTCCATCGGGCTATGAGCTTGATACTAAAGCAAATGACCCAAATAAAATTATTCAAACCTACGGTAATTTCGAACCACGATTCAATGCTAAATTAGAAACTGGCGAAAATAGTTCTATCAAGGCGAGTTACAACAGAATGACGCAATATATTCACTTGATGTCGAACACGGCAGCCTCAACACCTTTAGATGTTTGGACATCAAGCACCAATAATATCAAACCACAATTAACTGACCAAGTGGCTTTGGGCTATTTCAAGAATTTTGGTGAGAACGATTATGAAACCTCTTTGGAAGTATATTACAAAGATTTCCAAAATCAAATTGACTATGCAGATAGAGCAAATTTGTTCCTAAATCCAACCTTTGAAAAGGATTTACTTTTTGGTGATGGACGTGCTTACGGAGTTGAACTATACATCAAGAAAAATAAAGGAAAATTAACGGGCTGGACAAGCTATACTTTAGCCAGAACTGAGCGACAGATTATAGGATTGAATAACGGAAATTGGTTTCCCAACCGTTTCGATAGAACCCATACGCTAAACGTGGTGGCTCAGTATGAATTGAACAAAAAATGGAGTTTTGGGGCAAATTTTGCCTACATTTCGGGCGTTCCATATTCGCTTCCAACCCGTCAAGGGTCTATTGAGACCTATACGTATGGAATTACAGAAAGTGGCGTGAGAGGGAATATTAGAATACCAGCCTACAACCGTCTGGACGTATCTGCTACCAAGAAAAACAAAAAAGCATTGTTCGGAAAAGGTGAGTCTGAATGGGTATTCTCGGTTTACAATTTATACAATCGTAGAAATCCATTTTCAATCTATACGCAACCAAAAACTACAGACGTGGAATCTGTACAACAAGCAGAGCAATCCATTAGAAGTGAAGCAGTTAGACTTTCCATTATTGGTAGTTTGATTCCTTCTGTAACTTATAATTTTAAATTTTAAAATAGCCCCCTAACCCCCAGAGGGGGATTTATTCTTCCTAAATGTGGACGAATAAAACTCCCCCTCTGGGGGTTAGGGGGGCTTCTCTTATGAAAACATCAATAAAAACTTTCATCTCCTCACTTTTTCTCTCATTGTTTATGATGGGTTGTGAGGATGTAATTCAATTAGACGTACCTAAAACTGAGCCTTATTTGGTGGTTGATGGTTCAATTACAAATCTTGCAGGTGAGCAAGTGATTAGACTCACAAAATCGCAGGATTTGTTGAGTTTGGCAACCGTTGAAGGAGTCAAAAATGCAACCGTGAAAGTAACCGATGATTTAGGTGAAATTTACGAATTTAAAGACCTCAAAAACATCGGAAAATACGTTTGGACTCCCGCAAAACCTACGGATATTATGGGTGTGGTTGGACGTACTTATACCTTAGAAATAACTGCGGAAAACGAAAAATATACGGCGGTTTCTAAGTTGAATCGTGTTCCTAAAATTGATTCAATCGTCTATAAATTAGAGGATGCAAATGTTCGCCAACAGGGTACAGGAAAACCCGACAAAGGATTTGATGCCAATTTTTATGCCACCGACCCAAAAGGCGTTGGAGATTGTTACAGAGTGAAGATTTATAAAAACGATACGCTAAAAAATTCGGCAGATAACATTGTAATTGCCTACGATGCAATCGGCAATAAAAGTCCGATTGGAGACGGATTAGCATTTATTCGTCCTTTACGTCGCTTAGCCATTACAGAACTTTATCAAGAGAATGATAGAGTGAAAGTTGAATTATTATCAATTACTGAAGCACACTTTGATTTTTGGTTACAATTACGTCAAGAATTAAATAATGCAGGATTATTTGCTCGTCCCGCCGCAAGAATTCCTTCAAATATTAATAACGTAAATACGAACTCGACCAAACAAGCATCTGGTTGGTTTGGAACGTCAGCGGTGAGTTCGATGGAAGTGAAGATTGATAAAACGAAGGCGGTAAAGGAATTTAATGATTAGATTTCTTAGCACTCATAGTGGCACACGGATTTAATGGATTAGACATGGATAAAAATAGATTTAATTTTTGTCTAATTTGTTTAATCTGAGTGCTATTATTTTACTGGCATATCATTTGCAATTACCAAATAGAGAACATCAAATCAATCTTTTTTATGTTCAATTTAAAAACTATGTAGTTGCAAAATTTAAAAACGATATGCAAAATATTTTAGGAGTAGGTTCACGCATCCGCCATGCAGATTTTGGCTACGGTGTAATAATTAATGTAAAATCAAGTGGGTATAATATCACCTTTATGAAATTCGGAATGAAATTGATGAAGTTGGATGCTCATTTTGAAATCATTGAAGAAGTGGAACGAGATAGTGATATGATTAGCCTATTGGACGTGGAGATGACACTATCAAAGGTCTTGCAAAAGTGGTCTGATTTTACGGAAAACGTTCCATTGGGCGATAAATGGAAAGGAGGAAAACTCATTTTGAAGCCTGGAAGACACGATTTGGCAAACAAAGAAATGCCCATTGATGCCTTTTTTCACAAGATTGTGATGGTTCGTGACCGCCTACGAGTGATGGAACAACGGGTAAATTCGAGCAATTTGGACGATGAGGAAAAATTGAATCTTCAACAATATATCACCAAAATCTACGGAACATTAACGTCATTCAATGTACTTTTTAAGAATCCAGAGCATATTTTTGTTGGAGAAAAGACAATAGTAGAATAAGTAGTTGTTCGTATTTCGATGCGTCCGACGCTTCGGTCTGATTTTCGGAGCTTAATTGCCTAAAAATCAAATATTTACAGTAAACCACAACATTATTTAAATAGTAGTGACTACTTGCTTAGTGATATTCAATAAAAAAATTTAGGTTGACAAAAAAGTTGCAGAAATAAATTTCTGCAACTTTTTTTTATATAATTAAACCTAACGAATCAACAACATATTATTTACCCATCTATCACAAAATAAACACCGATTAACAAATGGTAAACCATATCCACATAAAAAAACCTATGTTTGTCAGAAAACATCATTAAATTAGTAATATAATTTTGAAATACAATAACCAAAACTCATATAAATGTCCTTATCAGCATCCAATAAAATTTATCTTGTTAAAGAATCCATTTTTAAATTAGCCAATTTTTCATCCGAAGAGTGGGATTTTTATCAGAGTATTATTGACGAAGTAACGTTCAAAAAGAAAGAGTATTTAACACAAAAAAATGAAGTCGAAAAGTACGCCTATTTTATCTTAGATGGTGCTGTAAAATATGAGGCAACCACGGATGAAGGCAAGCAGATTTGTGTAGATTTAGGTTTTCAAGGTAATCTGGCGAGTTCATTTGCCTCTTGTTTATCCCAACGTCCGTCTGGAATTGCGATTCAAGCGGTGACAAATGTTAAGGCTTTTCGTTTGCATTATCCTCCTGTGTTAAATTTATTGGAAACTTCCAAAAATGCCGAGCGTTTTCATCGAATGATTGCAGAACAACTATACATCCGTGAAACCCGCCGAACCTACACACTAATCTCGAAATCTGCCGAGGAAAGATATTTGCATCTCCTTGAAAATCAACCTGATGCCTTGCGTTTAATACCGATAAAAGACTTGGCTTCTTATCTTGGAATTCATCCTGATAGTTTGAGTAGGATTCGAAATTTGATAAAGGGTTGATTGCTAAAAACTGTTTATTTAGCCTATTATGGCAATAATACTTTATCTATGGTATGAACAACTCCATTTGTAGCGAGTAAATTTACACCCGTAACACTGGCAGAACCACTTGAAACTCCCTTCACTTTAATTCCATTATTCAAATCAAAAACTAACTGATACTGAAAATCAAAAGTAGTGGGGAATAAATCCGAACCATTTGCGAGGGGAGTTCCACCCATTACGGGTGTATTGGCGGTATTTATTGGCTGATTTATATTTTGAAAGTCCTGGGAAAATACCTTCCCGTTAATCCTGTGAAAACGCAAAATCTCGTTTATTAGTTTTTTATCTGACAATAGTGTGGCTTTCGGGATGGTATTATATAATTCCTCAAACGCCGCATTGGTGGGTGCAAAAATGGTTATACCCAGAACCGTTGGGGAAGAGTAAGATAAATTTGTTTCTAAATTGTTTTCGGCAACTGAAATCCAAGACACTAATTCCGACAAATTAGGATTATTTCTTATGACTGTCATCAAACTCTTATTTGGAGGAAAAACCACTTGGTCAATCACTTGAATCACTCCATTTGATGCCAAAATATCCGCAGAAATAATCTTGGCACTTCCATT
>JAYVIV010000211.1:0-13676 GCA_043769985.1 Arcicella sp. | reverse complement strand
TTTGCCTTGAATCGAGTAATAAATAATTCTGTTTGCTTTATCGCCTGTTGTTGGTTTTCATAAGCACCCTTCTGAATTTCATTTCTAAGGGCTTTTTCTTCTACAAAAAACTCATAGTTACCTGCGTAAGAAACCAATTTTGAACCAGTTACTTCCACAATCGTATTAACGGTGTTATCCAAGAAAAATCTATCGTGAGAAACTACTATAATTGCCCCGTCATAAGTATTGATATAGTTTTCAACCCATTCAATTGATGGCAAGTCCAAGTGGTTGGTTGGCTCATCAAGCATCAAAAGTGATGGCTTTTGAAGCAGTAATTTTGCTAACATAACCCTCATACGCCAACCACCCGAAAAAGTGTGAAGTGGTTGCTGTAATTCTTCGGTTGTAAAACCTAATCCTTCCAAAATCGTCTCCGCCTCCGACTGCATAGTATAGCCACCCAAGTTCTCGAACTCATCTTGAAAACGTCCTAATTTATCTATGTCGGAATCTTCATAATTTGTTTCCATTTTATGAAGAACCTTATCTATTTCGATTTGAAGAAAGTTTTGACGTTCAAATGCCTGCATGGCAACCGTCAAAATTGATTCTTCTGATTGATATGAAAGCAAATCTTGATTTAAGAATCCAACAGTACAATCTCCTGATTTGGAGATAGAACCACCATCAGGCAAATATTCACCATCAATGATGCGAAGAAGCGTGGATTTACCCGTACCATTAGCTCCAACAAGACCAATTTTGTCTTTGGGCTTAATATGTAAATTCGCCCCATCATACATGGGACGTGAACCGAAATAAAACGAAAGATTATTGATTGATAACATACTACAAAGGTACGAAAAAACAGGTAAAAAAGGGAGTTTTGCATTTGCAAATACAGTTGTTTAATCAATAATTATCTATTAAATTTATGTAAAAATCAATATTTATATGAATAATCCATTAGAAATAGTTGAGCAAATAAAGCATTCACTTGATTTTATGACCGTCTTCCAACAACTTCAAGAGGCGGTTGAAATTGAAAAAGCAAAGCGTCAAGAATTCTATGATTTGATTCATGAAAATATAAATGCCGAGTTTATTAATGGAGAGATAATTCTACATTCGCCTGTTATGAGAAGACACTGGAAAGTTTCGTCCGCTCTTTCTTCAAGATTGATAAGTCATGTTGAGGAAAATGATTTGGGAGAAGTTGGTGTGGAAAAAGTAATGATTCGATTAACTCGTAATGATTATGAACCTGATATTGTGTTTTTCAATAAATTGAAATCTAATTTATTTACTGAAAAACAACTTCTATTCCCAGCTCCTGATTTGATTGTTGAAATATTATCTGAATCTACCAAATTGAATGATAGAACCATTAAATTTGATGATTACGCAAGGCATGATGTAAAAGAATACTGGATTATTGACCCAGAAAAAAAGTGTATTGAACAATACGTAAATCATAATAATGTTTACGAATTATATCAAAAGTTAAGTCAAAATGGACTTTTGCAGTCAATTGTTATTGACGGTTTCTTTTTAAATATTGAAGATATTTTTAGATAAATACAGCTACTTTACTCCACGTTTTCCGCTGAATATCAGGAACATAGCAATTTTCAGAAGCATAACCCACAGGCAACAATAAAAAAGGACGCTCATTATCTGGACGGTTCAAGATTTTCTTCAAAAAATTCATAGGACTTGGCGTGTGAGTAAGGGTACATAAACCCGCAAAATTTATCGAACAAAAAAAGGCAAAAATTAATTTTTGCCTTTTTCAATGGGATATTGTGTACTCAGTTTTGCAACTTCATCAATCGTTTCTTTTGATTCTAAACGAATTGGAAAGAAGTAATGATCTTGATTATCGTAATAAGCCGTAAAGTAATATACCTCTTTATCAGTCAAAAAATTCATATCGTATAACCTTTGAAATTTCTCTTGTTCAGTAGGAACGTCTTCAAAAATAGTTATACCCTCGCTATCTAATACTTTGATAACAATTTTTTGTTTGTATTTATTATCAATATATAAATTGAACTTCAAAGCATTGACCACTTGAAAAAATCTAATTTCTACTTTTTTTTTAAAACGAAGTTGAGAAGGATTTTCAATTGATAGTGCATCTTCCAACAAAACTAATTTCGGCATACTTGCTTTTTCTACCGAATCTAATACAGGCACATTTGATTCAATCATCCGTCCATTTGTATAAAGAGGACGCAATTGTGCGTTGGATTGAGTAATTGAAAAAAAGAACAAACCTAAAACTAAACCTTTAAATTTATTGACAAAATTCATATTAGTGGGGGCTAAATTAAACACATAAGTTAGAATTGAGAGGAAAATGAGTTAGAATTACTGGTAATTGTTATGTAAGGGGACAATCATTTACAAATTTAATAATTGTTTATGTTATATCAAACGAATAAAATCAATCAATTTGTTAGGGGTTTTAAAAGACAAAAAGAGGACGAAATCGCCCTCTTTTTGTCTTCTGCTAATTTGATTACTCTGTTACAGCACCCGCTAAAACTCTGGAAATTGTTAATTCTTCCCCTTCACCAGAATAATCTGCCATGATAACATCACCAGCCGAGAGATCTCCCTTCAAAATTTCTTCTGCCACTGGATCTTCCAAATATTTCTGAATAGCACGGTTCAATGGTCTTGCACCGTACTGCGAATCATACCCTTTTTCAGCAATAAAATCTTTGGCTTTTTCGGTTAGTTCAACGCTATAACCCAATGCACTTATTCTGATAAAGAGTTTCTTCAACATCAAATCAATAATTTGGTGTAAATGCTCTCTTTCCAAAGAATTGAAGACAATCACATCATCCAAACGGTTCAAAAACTCTGGCGAGAATGCTTTTTTCAAAGCACTTTGAATTGTTCCTTTAATAGCTTCGTCAATATTATCAACCTTTGATTTCGAAGAAAATCCAATTCCTAAACCAAAATCTTTTAAATCTCTTGCCCCAATGTTTGAAGTCATAATGATTATTGTATTTCGGAAATCAACTCTACGCCCCATTCCATCCGTCAAAATACCATCATCCAGCACCTGAAGTAGAATATTAAACACATCTGGATGGGCTTTTTCAATTTCGTCTAACAACACAACTGCATAAGGTTTACGACGAATTTTCTCGGTTAATTGTCCACCCTCTTCATATCCAACGTAGCCTGGAGGAGCTCCAATCAAGCGAGATACACTGAATTTTTCCATGTATTCACTCATATCAATTCTCACTAAAGCATCATCTTTATCGAATAAATAAGTAGCCAAAACCTTCGCTAATTCTGTCTTACCAACACCCGTAGGACCTAAGAAAATGAATGAACCGATTGGTTTTTTAGGGTCTTTCAAACCAACACGAGTACGTTGAATGGCTTTCACAAGTTTGGCAATTGATGCATCTTGACCAACTACTTTCCCTTGCAATTCTTCATTCATATTCAATAATTTCTGACCTTCGGTTGCCGCAACTCTACTTACAGGAATACCCGTCATTTGGGCGATTACTTCCGCAACACTTTCCTCTGTAACGGTATATCTACGACGTTTTGTATCTTCTTCCCACTCACGCTTAGCACGGTCTAATTGATCTAAAAGGCGTTTTTCTCGGTCTCTTAGTTGTGCTGCTTCTTCGTATTTCTGAGATTTTACAACCGCATTTTTCTCCTTCTTAATATTCTCAATTGCCTCTTCCAAACGGACAATATCCTCTGGAACTGAAATATTCATAATGTGAACTCTCGCACCAACTTCGTCCATAACATCAATGGCTTTATCAGGCAAGAATCTATCAGAAATGTATCTTTCCGACATTTTCACCGATTGCTCAATGGCTTCTGGCGTATAAGTCACATGGTGATGGTCTTCGTATTTATCCTTGATATTATTTAAGATTTCAATCGTTTCTTCAATTGAAGTTGCATCCACCATAACCGTCTGAAAACGACGAGCCAATGCTCCATCTTTCTCAATATACTGACGATATTCATCCAAAGTTGTTGCTCCGATAACTTGGATATCACCACGGGCTAAAGCTGGCTTGAACATATTTGAAGCATCCAACGAACCCGAAGCACCACCTGCTCCAACGATTGTGTGAAGCTCATCAATGAAAAGAATTACGTCGGGCGTTTTCTCCAATTCATTCATTACCGCCTTCATTCGCTCTTCAAATTGTCCACGATATTTTGTTCCAGCTACTAATGAAGCCAAATCAAGCGTTACTACACGCTTTCCAAATAATACTCGTGAAACTTTTTTCTGAACAATTCTGAGGGCTAAACCTTCAGCGATGGCCGTTTTACCAACGCCAGGTTCTCCGATAAGGATTGGATTATTTTTCTTTCTCCGTGATAAAATTTGAGCAACACGCTCAATTTCTTTCTCACGACCAACAATTGGGTCAAGTTTCCCAGATTCTGCAACTTTCGTTAAATCTCTTCCGAAGTTATCTAAAACAGGTGTTTTTGACTTTTCTGCATTTTTATTTGTGCCGGATGTTCCACCGCCAGCGTTTCCACCACCCGCAAACATTCTTGCATCATCGTTATCATCGGTATCTGATGGACCCGATTTGATATTTGGGTTTGATTGATATTCTACCATATCTTTGATTAGTTCATAATGAATTTGGAACTTTTCGAGTATTTGTTTAGCTAAATTATCCTCATCTCTGAGAATCGCCATCAACAAATGTTCAGTTCCGACCAGGTTAGTTTTAAAAATTCTTGCTTCTAAATAAGTCACTCTCAATACCTTTTCGCACTGTCGTGAAAGCGGTATATCTTGCTTATTTTTAATAGTATAAGTTGACCGAACCGTGCTTCGAGTAGCTTGTTCAATCGTTACTCTTAAATCATCCAATGTTGTTCCACATTTGATGATTAAATCAAGAGCAATGCCTTCACCTTCACGAATCATACCCAAAATAAGGTGTTCCGTCCCGATGTAATCATGCCCCAGCCTGATTGCCTCCTCACGTCCGAGAGAGATAACCTCTTTTACTCTATTTGAAAATTTCGCCTCCATGTAAGAGTTTTTGAGTTGATGTTTTGGTTTATAAATTTGAAATGATGTAGAAATTAAATTATTTTTTCAATTTGTACTCTTAAACTTTTCAAGATTCTAAAAATGTCAAACATTTCATCATCTACACAAGAAAAGTCTTTACTGATTGCATATTCTGTACCAACTAATGCCATGAAATACCAATTTCGTCCAATTATATAAGAACCATAAATAGGCTTACCGTTACTATTTAATTTTTGAGCGGATAACATGGCAATAAGTGCTTGTCCACGAGGATCACCGTAAGGATCAGTTCCTCGTTTGTATTCATTTAAACAAAAATAAGGCATTTGTGGACTTCTAAAACCTGTCGCAATCATACCATCAACTTTTCCAGAAAGTTCGTATTCGTCAATAGTTATTGCTAATTCTCTTTCTAAAAAATAAGCAAAATTCTTGTTATCAACTCCAGATGCTACAATAACTGGACTTATTAATTTATTCTCCAATTCAATTTCATTCCAATCATCGCCACCGTGTTCAGTATAATTCTGACTTAATTGAGTAAGATTATATACTTGGTGTTCATTGGGAGTAAATTCATAAGAAAGTAATTCTTCTAATATCGGCAGTTTTGATACCTGAACTAACTGAAAAGTCCGCTCTACTTTCTCTAATGACCATTCTCTAAAATTACTCTTCTGCATATCGTTTACCTTTAACTTAACGGTAATTCTAATTTATTTGTTCAATTTTCAAACTCTCTTTCAATACCGATAATGACTGATTTCCTTGACAAAATAATAAATCGAGAATAGATAAATTTGGGTCAAATTCATTGCCAAAGTTTTGCCTGTATGCCAAAGGTTGATAGAGATTGTTTAATTCATAATTCTTTTTGGGGTGAATCAGCCCTCTGTATTCATTTTCAACGTTTTTTAGGTAATTTTCAGTAAATATAATCTTTTTTTCGAGACGAAGAAGTTTCAGACAAATTGTCAGGAGTTCAAGGTTTAAATCGAACAAAAAGTCAGGCTTTTTGTCGAAAATATTTTTAAAAAATTCTGAATAGAATTCAAAAAAAGGGGCTTTTCCGTAGGCAGAATGAATTGCCCCCCAATGTCTTCGAGTCCAATCTTGAGAATAATCAATCTTTAAATCTCGAATCAATACTTTTTTGTTTCCATTCTGAACAGGAACGGTTAAAGTATCTATTTTATTTGTTGTCTGAATTCTGCAACGATTTCGGTAACTTTGCTTCTCGAAACATTCATTTGCCTCAATAATTATTACATCATTTTTGAGAATAGCACAAAAATATTCGAGACAGGGTAAATATTGTAAATCAATGGTCATTTTTAAAATTGCCACAAAGACTCAAAGACTCAAATTTTGATTTTTAAGGACAAAATTTTTACTTTCGACTCAACGACTTAAAACTTACGACTAATACATGCTTTTTTTTAAATACTTTTCAAAGTTACCTTTTTTTGTGCTTTATGGCATATCCGATTTCGCTTATTTTATTATTTACCGAGTGATAGGCTATCGTAAAAAAGTGGTTCTCCAGAATCTAATAAATTCTTTTCCAGAAAAAACTGATAAAGAAATTAATCAAATTGCTAAAGATTTTTATCATCATATATCCGACATGATGGTCGAGTTTATTAAAGGTTATACCATTTCAACAGAAGAAATAAACAAAAGGGTAAAATTAGTAAACTTTGAAGTGATCAAAAACTATACTGATCAAAATCAATCCGTAATTTTAGTTACGGGACATATTAGTAATTGGGAATGGCTTATTCACCCATTAAATATTACGGGTGTAATGATTGATTTTGTGTATTTGCGATTGAGTAACCCTTTTTTTGAAAAACTTTCTTCCCACATAAGAACCCGATTTGCCATAAATCCACTCATTGAAAAAAGTGATACTTTACGAAAGACTGCCGAACGTCATGCAATTACAAGGGTCTTGGCTTTGGGTTCCGACCAATCTCCTCCAAACTGGAAATCAGCTTATTGGACTAATTTTTTGAATCAAGATTCTGCTTTTTTTACTGGTACTGAAAGAATTGCTAAAAAATTCAATTATCCAGTTATTTATTCTGAAATGCGAAGAATCAGCAGAGGTTATTATGAAATAGAATTTGTTGAAATTGCTCGGGTTGATGAGTTTGATGATTTAAGAGAAGGCGAAATAACCGAACGTTTCATTAGAGTATTAGAATCAACCATTAACAAATATCCCTCAGAATATTTATGGTCTCATCGCCGTTGGAAACATAAACGTTCAGAGGAGGATGTTGTAAAAACTAATTTTGGAGGTCTGAAACCTTAATCCAAATATCCAGATCCTTGCCGAATTATATCAAAATCATCATTGGTAGCATCGACAATGGTTGAAGGTACATTACTTCCGTATCCTCCGTCAATCACGATATCAACTAAATTCTGAAATTTCTCAAAAATTAATTCTGGGTCGGTTGGATATTCAAGAATATCATCGTCATCGTGCAAAGACGTTGTGATGATTGGATTACCTAATTCTTGCACAATAATTCTCGGAATCAGATTATCAGGAATACGAATTCCAACCGTTTTTTTGCTTTGTGATAAAACCTTTGGCACTTTGTTGTTTCCTTCTAAAATAAAGGTAAAGGGGCCTGGCAAATGCTTTTTCATTAATTTAAAAGTAGCAGTTGACACCTTTGCATAATCAGAGATATTACTTAAATCATTACAAATGAATGAAAAATTGTTTTTGTTTGGTTTGATGCCCTTAATCTGGCAAATCTTTTCGACTGCCCTTGCGTTGTGAATATCGCAACCCATTCCGTACACTGTATCTGTTGGATAAATGATAACGCCTCCATTGCGGAGAACTGAAACGATGTGTTCAATTTTACGCATATCAGTTCCTTTTTCATATAATTTTATAAACTCTGCCATAGTTTTAGTTTTAAAGTATTCTAAATTTGTATCTTAAATTTCGTCTAAATTTCATTATAATAGTGTATAGAAAATTAGTTGGAATTTTTAAATAAACTAAAATTCTACCTATAAAACTTTTAAAATTATGCCCCTTTATTTTATCAAGTAACAGTAAAACATCTTTCCCTGATTCAAAATTCTCGGTAAAGGCACATCGCAATAATTCAAATCTTAATCTAATAGCTAACGCATTATTTTCAGATTCTGTTTCATTTAACAAGTATGCTTTTTGACAAACTTTAACGGATGATTGTACGAGTGGACTATTTTTGACAAAAAATTTTGTTGAATGAGAACCGTTTAAAATTCGTTGGTATGATAACACTTCAGGAACATAGCCAAAATTACTGATTCGAGAAGAACGAACCCAAAAATCAAAATCTTCGTAGGCTAATGTTTCATCATAACCGTTTAAATGTTCTATGATACTTCTCCTCATCATCGCAGTTAATGGCATTGTGTAACACCTTCCCGCTAACACATCCTCATAAACATTACCAATAGGCAGTTTAACATTTTTCCTAAAATTTCCGATATATTCTGATTTTTCGTTAATATAATTTGCATCTGAAAACACCACCCCTACTTCGTTGGAAATCTCCATTAAATCTACTTGCTTTTCTATCCGTTGTGGCAATAAAACATCGTCTGTGGACAAATCAATTATATATTTGCCTTTTGAGATTTTCAAGGCTTGATTGAAAGAACAGCAATTCCCAATGTTTTTAATATTAAAAATAAACTGAACAGAAGGATTTTTATTTACAAATTCTACAATTTTTTCTCGACTTTTATCAGTACTGAAGTCATCCACAATTATCAACTCAACATTTTTATATGTCTGATTTACAACTGATTGCAAGCATTCCGTTAAAAACTTTTCGTGATTATAACAAATAGCAATCACTGAAACAAGTGGATATTTTTCAGGCATTTTTAGAATAAACTATAAAACAGTCAAATCTTGGCACGGAGTTGGCAATTGAATTAACATAAGAAAATGAAGGACATCTTAGTCTTCATTGATTTTTATGGGTTAGGGTTATTAGAAAGCCACACTTTTATGAAGTGTGGCTTTTTTTGTATTGAAAATTGTCTGAACTTGGATTCGTAGGATTAATGGATTATCAGGATTGTTCGCTGTAAAAAAATAAGACAAACCCAAAGTCCATTAATTTTGCGAATCCAAGTTCAGTTTTTTTCAATATCCTTACTTTCTTCGATACTGGCGTTGATATCAAATCCTAAAATCAAGATTAAGGCAATTAAATAAAACCAAACCATTAAAGCTATTAAGGTTCCTATTGCTCCATAAAGACGATTGTAAGATGCAAAATTTGATAAATAATAAGAAAATAAATTTGTGACAATAATAGTCAGAATAGAAGCAGTAATAGAACCTGAATTGAAAAACTTCCACCGCTTTGGAATGGCTGGGGCGATGTAATAAATCACAGAAATAGTTATAAAAAATACGGAAAAAACTACCAAATAAGATATTACTTGAAAGATATAGTAATTAAAATCACGATTGAGTAGTCCTTCCTCAAAAAGAAAATCAACCGCAAAACGTCCCACGATTAGCACTATAATTGACATTAATAAGACTATCGTTAACATAAAATTCAACATGACTGCAATTAATCTTGACTTGATGAAACCTCGTTTTTCAGCCGTTTGATTTGTCATATTAAAGGTGGTCATCAAAGCCATCATGCCACTCGTGGAAGCATAGAGAGCGAAAATAAATCCAAATGATAGAATACTTCCTCTTGGTTTACTCACAATCTCAGTAATTGTAAGTTTCGCTTCCTCAAAAATTCCCGCTGGCATTACTTCCGACAATAGATTTAAGATTTGTAAATCAAGATTTTCAACTGGGATATATGGAATAACTGAAAAGAGAAAGATGATGGTCGGAAAAATGGCTAATGTAAAATTATAGGCAACTGCAGCGGCACGAACGTCAATATCGAATCTTAAGAGTTTACTTTTTAAAATTTTTAAAACCTGATAAAAAGTAGTAGTTGTATTTCGCACATGGTGAGTTTGCAAAAAAGTTCTTGTTGAATTATAAAGCTTCGTATTTCTAAGTTTTGATTGCATTTAATTTTCAAAATAGGGATTTAATTTATCTAATAAATCCTTCGGGGCTGTGGTTAATCTGTTGTTTTCCATTTTAACAAAAACTAAAGTAGTTTCGCCAGTGTGAACAATTTTTTCTGCGTGGTTTAAAATTTCATAATGAAAAATAACTCTTGCGGATGGTAATGTTTTTATTGTGGTTTTGATGGTTATTATTTCATCGTATAAAACAGGTGATATAAATTTAGAATGATTTTCATAAACTGGCATCATCACGCCAGATTCCTCCATTTCTTTATAACTAAATCCTAAACTTCGTAACGCCTCCACTCTTCCAATTTCATAAAAGCGTGCATAATTTCCATAATAAACATATCCCATTTGGTCTGTATCGGCGTATCTTACTCTGTATGTGGATTTGTGGATGTACAATTTGGTTATTAGTGATTAGTTACCAGTAAAAAAAATAGAAATTTTTCATTAGAAATTTACAAGTGTGTTATTTAGCTTCATTAGTAACGATTTACCAGTAACTAATAACCACTAACTAATCCCCAATCCCTATTTCATTATATTTCTTTTATTCAAAGCCTCTTGATAAATTCTTGCGTTGTTCAAATGGTCTGTATATTCAACGGCAAAATTATGATACCCAGAGAAATCTTCTTTTGCACAAAAATATAAATAATCGTGTTTTTCGTAATTGAGAACAGCATCAATTGAAGCTAAATCTGGCAAGTTTATTGGACCAGGAGGCAAACCTATATATTTGTAGGTATTGTATGGAGAATCAATTTGTAGGAGTGCTTTTGTAACCCTTTTAATACCAAAATCTTGGTGAGCAAATATAACGGTTGGATCGGCTCCAAGTGGCATATTGTCACGCAAACGGTTCATATATACCCCTGCAACTCGAGGTTTCTCATCGGCTTTTTTTGTTTCTGCTTCAACAATTGAAGCCATAATTTGTGCCTTAATTGGATCTAAACCTACTTCTTGGGCTTTTCTTTTGCGTTCTTTTGTCCAAAATTTATCATACCAAGTTTTCATTGTTGCCAATAGTTCATCAGGCGTAGAAGTCCAAAAAACTTCATACGTATTAGGCAAAAACATACACATAAAGGTCTCATTATTGAATCCGTATTTTTGAGCCGTCACGGTATCATTCAGCACCTTATCTAATGCCGTTGAATCAAAAGAAAACTTGTTGCCAATCTTGTGAATCAAATCTTTTTTTAAACGTATGTTGTTGAAAGTCAACTTAATGGCATCTTGCTCACCAGAACGAAGTTTCTGCAAAAGTTCATAGTTGCCCATTTTTGCTTTAATCACATATCTTCCTTCTTTTACGTGTTCTTTATACTTCAAAAGTTTAGCTAAAAACTTAAATGAAAGTTCATCTTTTACAATTTTATTTACCCTCAACGAATCCCAAACTGTATCAAAATTTGCTCCTTTGGGTATTAAAAGAGCAAAACCTTTCTTTTCATCCACTTGATAATTTGGTGTTTTCGTTATTTGCCAAATGTAGTACGAAAACATCGTGGTGAACAACATGAAAGCAATGAAAACGTAGCGAATTAATTTATTATCTTTTTGCATTTTTTTAAATTTATGAAGTTGTTAAGCAGACAAGGTTTTACAGAGGATTTGTTTTTGAGGTGGAAACTTACCACAAAAATACAATCGAAAAATGGATTTTGTTCTATTCTCTATTTTGTAATATAATAAGTTTGGCAACTTAGATTTATGAGCTTCCCAAAATAAAAATATTTGAATAATATATAGAACTTAACTAATAAAGTTTTTAATTAAGGTTAAAAATGGTATTTTTGCAATCCACTCTGGGAGAAATTGTGAGGTAAGAAAACAATAATTCCACTTTAAAACTTATGATTAAACAACTCTTAGGAATCATTTTCACCTTAGCGGTTGTATCCACAACTTCCGAAGCACAAAAATTGGGAGACGAATCCTACGGGATTGGTTCTTTTTATGCAGACTTCTTTTACGATCGTCCAACATCCACAGGCGAGAGTCTCCAAAAAAATCAATACACGGCAGCTCACATGACTTTACCATTTGGAACGATGGTTGAAGTGACGAATCTGGTGAATAAAAGGTTTGTGATTGTTCGTGTGAATGACCGAGGGCCATATAAGCCTGGACGTATCATTGATTTGACTGAAAATCCAGCTAAATGGCTTAGAATAAAAGATGTAGGACTCACAAAAGTAAAATTAAAAGTGGTTGGTTTTGATGGAGATATCATGCTCGAACCCTTTGATTCTTTGAGTTTAACCTCCACTCCAAGTTTTGTTCCCAGATTTTATCAAAAAACGAAACTCAAGTACAAAAGATATTACAGACTGAAAAAGAATTGGCGTAAGCGTAAATATCCACAATTCAAATATCGACGATTAAAAGTGAGTTCTTACCTAAGAAAACTATCAAAACAACGTCGAAAGGCATATTTAGAAAGTCGAAAAAAGAAAACAAAGTAGGCAATTGGCGGTTGCCAGTTAGCACTAATTAAGCACTAAAGTTATCTCAAAGATTAATTTTAGTGCTTTTTTTACGACTACCTTAAAATCTAATCTTTAACTTCAACGTTATGGCATAATATTCGTACTTTCGTTGTTAGAACGTTAAAAATTGAAGCCTTAAAACTGCCAACTTGTTACTAAGGAACGTGTAAACAATAAGTGATAACGGTTTCTAAGTTTCTTTTGCTGATATTTCGATGGTATTTTTCGGTAAATAGCGATGCTATTCCCCTCAAAATGCTATCAAACTATCAACAAAATAATTCATAACAACCATTACAACTCATTATTTACCCATTCCTAAATACTGCCAACTGACAATGGATTTAGCTAAAATTAGAGAATATGGAAATGTAGAATTCCTTGCCAAACAAATGGTAGAGGGTTTTATTACTGGACTACACAAATCACCTTTTCATGGTTTTTCCGTAGAATTTGCGGAACATCGTCTGTATAATACAGGTGAAAGTACCCGTCATATTGATTGGAAAGTTTTCGCAAAAACTGATAGAATCTACACAAAAAGATACGAAGAAGAAACCAATCTGAGATGTCATCTATTAATTGATACATCGTCTTCCATGTATTATCCAGAGAAGACAAATGGCAAAATTGTTTTCTCGACAATGGCTGCGGCAGCTTTGGCATATATGCTTCAAAAGCAGAAAGATGCCATAAGTTTGACCACCTTTTCTTCTGAAATAGAAATTCAAACACCCGTAAAATCCACTCCATCCCATGTTCACAAGATTTTTTTGGATTTAGAAACTATCCTTCAAAAACCAGCCACCAATAAAAAAACTGCCGTTGCAGACGTTATTCACCAAATTGCAGAACGTATTCATAAACGTTCTTTGGTGGTAATTTTCAGTGATATGTTTGATGATATCAATGAATCTGAAAAAATGTTTTCAGCACTTCAACATCTAAAACATAACCTTCATGAAGTTTTGATTTTTCATGTTACGGATAAAAAAACTGAATCTGATTTTGAATTTGAAGACCGACCTTATGAATTT
>JAYVIV010000210.1:0-9842 GCA_043769985.1 Arcicella sp. | reverse complement strand
ATAATTTGCGTGGCTCTGCTCGTGAATTATTCTCACGCCAAAACTACAAATATCATATTAGAAACAACCGTTTCTGGTAAAATTTCAGAAGCCGCTAATCCAAGTGCGAGTATTCCTGGGGTGGCAGTCAGAGAGAAAGGAACCAAAAATGGGGTTGTTGCCAATGCAAATGGTGAATACACTATCAAGGTGAAAGATGGGGCTACTTTGGTTTTTTCAGCTATCGGATTCACTACCCAAGAAGTTGCTGTAAACAAACAATCCAAAATCAACGTATTATTGGAACCCGACACAAAAGCCTTGGATGAGGTGGTTGTGACGGGTTATCAGAAAATTGACCGTGCCAATTTCACAGGGGCAGCCGTGAAATTAAAAGCGGATGACATTAAATTGGCTGGTACAATTGACGTTGGACGTATGCTGGAAGGACGTGCGGCGGGTGTGTCCGTACAAAACGTATCAGGTACATTTGGAACGGCTCCTAAAATTAGAGTTCGTGGAGCAACTTCAATCACGGGTGAGAACAAACCTCTTTGGGTAATTGATGGTGTTGTTTTGGAAGATGTCGTGAATATTTCAAACGATGATTTGTCTTCTGGAAATGCCAATACACTTTTAGGTTCTGCCGTTGCAGGTTTGAATTCAGACGATATTGAGTCTTTCCAAATCTTGAAAGATGCCTCAGCCACTGCCCTTTATGGTGCAAGAGCCATGAATGGTGTTGTGGTAATTACCACAAAAAGAGGACGTGTGCAACCAACTGCCATCAGTTATTCAAGCAATTTTGCCGTGACGCTTCGCCCAACTTACAACAGCTATAACATCATGAATTCAAACGAACAAATGGGCGTTTATTCAGAGTTGGAAAGGAAAGGATGGTTAACCTACAGCGATGTTTCTCGTAGAGCAAATTCTGGAATTTATGGAAAAATGTATGACCTCATTAGTACGTATGACCCCGTTACCAAAAAATTTGGCTTAGAAAATACCCAACAAGCAAAATCAGATTATCTTCAAAGATATGCCAGCACAAATACTGATTGGTTTAAATTATTATTCCGTAATTCCTTAACCCAAGAGCATTCTCTAAGCATTACTTCGGGTACGGAAGCCGCTCAATATTACTTCTCAACTTCGGTATATGATGACAGTGGGTGGTCTATTGCTGATAAAGTCAGACGTTATACCGCCAATATGAGAGCCAATTTCAAACTGAGTGATAAACTTTCTTTGGGCTTCACAACGGTTGGATCAATCAGAGAGCAAAAAACCCCTGGCTCGCAAGACCGAGTTAATAATGCTTATCAAGGAAGATACGATAGAGATTTTGATATCAATCCATTCAGTTATGCCTTGAATACGAGTAGAGCTTTGACGGCTTATGACGAAAATGGAAATTTGGAATATTTCAAAAGGGACTTTGCTCCGTTCAATATCATCAAAGAAACAGAGTCTAACTTCTTGGAATTGAATCAATTAGATTTAAAACTACAGTTAGAATCGGAATACAGATTCAATAAAAATTTGACTTATAATGTCTTGGGAACAATGCGTTATGTGAACTCGAACAGAGAAAACAAGACGTTTGAAACTTCCAACCAAGCCAATGCCTACAGAGCAGCAGAAAGTAGTATTATCAGACAAGCCAATAAATATTTATACCGTGATCCAGACGATCCAGAGGCTGAACCTGTCGTGGTGTTGCCACAGGGAGGTATTTATAAACAAAATGAAGACAGATTGGTGAATTATTACGCAAGACATCAGTTAAATTTCAATAAAACTTTCAGCGAAATTCATAATATCAACGTTTTGCTTGGTCAAGAAATTAGATTTGCTAATCGTCAAGAATCATTTTTTAATGGCTTTGGCTATCAATTTGATAAAGGTGGTATTCCTTTTACTGATTACAGAATCATCAAACAAGGCTTAGACTATAACTTTAATTATTACGGAGTTGAAAATCAAAGAGACCGATTTATTGCCTTCTTTTCAAACGCCAGTTATTCATTTAAAAACAAATATACGGTTAATGTAACGGGACGTATTGACGGTTCAAACCAGTTGGGACGTGCTTCTTCTGCCCGTTATTTGCCAACTTGGAACGTCAGTGGTTCATGGAATGCTAAGGAAGAACCGTTCTTGATAGATAATAATTTAATTAGCCGCTTATCGTTGAGAGGAACTTATGGACTTACCGCCAGTATTGGAAATGCCCAAAACTCAACCGCTATTTTCAAAAATCAAACCACAACAAGACCTTATTTATCAGAAAAAGAATCTCGAATTATCATTGAAAACCTCGAAAATTCTAACCTGACTTGGGAAAAGCAATTTGAAACCAACGTGGGATTTGATTTGGGTTTATGGAACAATAGATTAAGTATCATCGTGGATGCTTACAGGAGAAACGGTTTTGATTTAATTGGTAGAATAAAAACCTCTGGCGTGGGTGGAGAATTATTTAAAACAGCTAATTATGCCGACATGAGGTCACAAGGAATTGATATAGGTTTGGCTGGAACGGTGATTAATTACAAAGATTTTCAATGGAAAAGTAGTTTCAACTTTGGGTACAACAAGACAGAAATTACTAACTTAAAAAGCCTTCCATTAATCTTTGATTTGACTAAACAAGAAGGTGGTTCGCAACAAGGATATGCCGTAAGAGGTTTATTCTCAAACGATTTTAGAGGATTAAATAACGAAGGAATTCCTACATTTACTAACGAAACAGGTGAAAAAGGAACAATCATTGATAATCAAAGCCAAGAAGTACAATATTTAAAATATGAGGGTTCGGTTGATCCAACTATGTTTGGTGGATTTTCAAACACATTCAAATATAAAAATTGGGATTTCAACGTTTTTATCTCATTCCAAGGCGGAAACAAAATCAGACTTGATCCGAAATTCAATGAATCATACACAGATTTATCTTCTTCTCCAAAAGAGTTTTCAAATAGATGGTTATTGCCTGGTGATGAGGACATCACAAAAATTCCTGCCATCATTGACCGAAGAACAAACTCGTTGTTGACGGGGGGAGAATTTCCATTAACAT
Organism: Arcicella sp.; assembly: GCA_043769985.1. Classification (GTDB taxonomy): domain Bacteria; phylum Bacteroidota; class Bacteroidia; order Cytophagales; family Spirosomataceae; genus Arcicella. The sequence goes on along the minus strand of JAYVIV010000210.1, from coordinate 6,778 downwards.
CTTATAACTATTCTACTGTTAGAGTAGTCAACGGAGATTTTGTCAGGTTAAAGAATATTGCTTTGGGATATGCTTTACCAGTGTTATGGGCTAAGAAAATTGGATTCAAAGGTCTGTCTGCCAAAGTATCAGCCACCAATTTATTGCTTTTATATTCAGATAAAAGATTGTTGGGACAAGACCCTGAATTTTTTGGATCGGGCGGGGTTGCTTTACCAATTCCTCAGCAAATATCATTTTCATTAAAAGCAAGTCTTTAATTTAATTAAGAATATATAATTAATAATTAAAAGTTTTAATATAAAACATTAACAAACAGTTAGTTATCAATTAAAAATAAAATACACATGAAGAAATTCATCATATATATAAGTGCATTCAGTCTGTTTACATTATCAGGCTGTGATAATTATCTGGATACTATCCCAGACAACAGGACGGATATTAATACGCCCGAAAAAATTTCAGAGTTATTAGTAAGTGCCTATCCAACAGGAAGTTACCATGCTTTTTGCGAATTAATGTCTGATAATGTTGAAGATAATTATACAAATTCAACGCCAAGTCAGATATATTCAAAGCCTTATTTTTGGCAAGACGTCTTACAACTTGAGACCGATTCTCCCCAAAATTATTGGGCATCTTGTTATAGTGCCATTGCTGCTTCTAATCAAGCCTTAGAGTCCATCAAAGTTTTGGGCGATAACCCAAATTTGAATCCCCAAAAAGGAGAAGCTCTGGTTACCCGAGCTTACGCTCATTTTATGTTGGTGAATTTATTCGCTAAATTTTATGATGCAACCACCGCAACCACAGACATAGGAATTCCGTATGTTACTGAACCAGAGAAGGTTGTCATTAAACAATACAGTAGAGGAACCGTAAAGTCGGTCTATGATATGATAGAAAAAGATTTGTTGGAAGGTTTACCACTCATCAGTGACCAAGCGTATAAAGTGCCAGCTTATCATTTCAACACAAACGCTGCTAATGCTTTTGCATCAAGATTCTATTTGTATAAAAAAGATTATGACAAAGTAATTCAATATTCAAGCAGGGTGGCAGGAACGGCAGGTTTTTCCCTCAATATGAGAAATTGGAATACGAATTACGCTCAAAAAAGTTTCACCATTATCAGCACAGAGTATAGCCAAGCCACCGAAAAATCTAATTTATTATTAGCTGAAACAGCCTCATATTGGGGAAGATATTGGGCAGCAGGTTTACGTTACGGTTTGAATATTAACACAGCCAGAGCTTTATACTTTGGCACAAATCCAGCGGGAGGAAACTTTTCTTATTCACTTTTTGGTGGAGAAAATGGCGTTTATATCCCAAAATACAATGAACTTTTTGTAAGGGTTAATCCTTCGGCAAATATTGGAAATGGTTATAACATGAATCCACTTTTCACAACCGAGGAAGTACTTTTCAACCGAGCAGAAGCGTATTTATATAAAGGAGATGCCACAAACTGTTTAGCGGATTTAAACACTTTTTTAAGTCTTCGTATTGCTGCATATAATCCCGCATTACATACTTTAACCATAGCAAAAAATAATGCTTTTTATAATACTACCAATTCGGGTGGTGCATTATTACAAACCATTATTGATTACAGAAGAAGAGAATTCATGCACGAAGGAATGCGTTGGTTTGATATATTGCGTTATAAAATACCCGTAACTCACAATAATTTAGACGGAACCAGTCAAACACTTGCTGCAGATGATAAACGAAAGGTTTTACAAATTCCACAAGAATCGGCACTGTCTGGAATGCCTTTAAATCCGAGATAATTATTTTTCAGTGAATGATAGAATACTACTTATTCATAAATTTTAATGATAAAAAAATGAAAAAAATATTTGTACATATATCGGTCTTGGCTCTAACATTGAGCTTGTTTATTGCTTGTAGCAGTAAAACCGAAGACGTAAGTCCGAAAGTGGAAGGGCTTGGTGGAGACACCTGGGCGAAACAACCCATCGACACTTGGTTAGAACAGACTTTCACTAAGCCCTACAACATTGAAGTGAAATATCGTTGGGATCCTTACGAAATACCCCTTAATAAAACCTTAGTACCTCCCTTAATAGAAAAAGTGCAACCCACCATGGAAGCGGTGAAAGCCATCTGGATTGACCCTTATGAAGCAGAAGCAGGAACGGATTTTATCAAGAAATTTTGTCCAAAGCAATATGTTTTAGTAGGAAGTCTTAACTGGAACAATAACGGTACCGTTGTGTTGGGTACTGCCGAGGGCGGACGTAAAGTTACACTTTATGAAATTAATGATTTCAATAAAAAAGACGTTGTTTATGTGAAAAGAATGTTGCATACAATTCATCACGAATTTGGACATATTTTGCACCAAAATATTTTATATCCATTGCCTTTTAAACAAATTACGCCAGGGACTTACACCTCAAACTGGTATAACGTTTCGGATGGGATGGCATTGGCATTGGGATATATCACGCCCTATTCAATGCTCACTGCAGATGAGGATTTTGTGGAAGTTTTAGCAACCATGTTAGTAGAAGGAAAACCAGGATTTGATGCTTTGGTGAACAAAAGTACAACTGCTACTGGCAAGGCAGCTCTGCGTCAAAAAGAACAAATTGTGGTAGATTACTTAAAAAAGACGTATAATATTGATTTCAAGTCATTACAAACCAGAACGCAGACGGCAATCATTAACTTCACAAAATAACAAAAATCATGAAAAAGAATTTTATATATCTTACAATGTTTCTATTCGTGATGTTGTCTTGTAACAAAAGCGAGGTAGTACCATTATTTGAAGAATCAGCCAATAAAAGAATAACCACCATTGTTGATGGGTATAAAAAACAATTGGCGGGAGCAGAAAACGGTTGGAGAGGAGAGTATTATCCTGCTGATGGAAAAACGGGTGGATATAGTTTCTATCTTAAGTTTGATGCCAACGGAAAAGTAGTTATGTACTCTGACATTGATAGTAGAAATTACAGCGGTAGTAAACCAATTTTTGTGAATGGTTATGACAAGTCTTTTGAGACAACCTATCAAGTAAAAACGCTTCAGAAGCCGACCTTGGTTTTTGATTCATATTCTTATCTGCACGAATTAGTTAATCCAGATTATAATGGAGGAACTGGACAAATTGCCGATTTGGAATTAACTTTTGAAACATCAACTGAAAACAAAATTACGCTGGTTGGAAGTATCAATAAAACCCAAATGGTTCTGACAAAAATCACGAGAACAGAGTCAGATTTATTGGCGAAAGGTGGTTTAGGCACTATTTTCAACAGCACGTTGGGCTATTTGAATACGGATAAATTTTTAACCTTAGTTTTTCCAACGGGAGAAAAATCGGACGTTAATTTAGATTTTGCCAGTAAGACTTTATCATTATATTCAATTAATAATAAAACAGGCGATATTGATGTGGCAAGTTCGGCATTTGTGACAACCGTGTTAGGATTGCAACTGAAAAAACCAATAACTTTATACGGAGTAACGTTCCAAGAGATGCTTTGGGATAGTGTTTTGAAGGTTTATTATATTAATTCAGGAGGACGAAGAATCAATTTTGTTCAATCATCAAGACCTGGTTTACCATTTTATTATGCCCTCGGTTCGTTGTTTGTAGGATTTGACATGAATCCGAATATTCCATCACAAAGTGCTGAATATAAGGCACTTTATGCTAAAATTAGGAGTAATGTTATTGCTTTATCAACGGCTCCTCCTGCCCGTGTAATCAACGATGTTTTCTTTCAATATTTGCCCGATGATGGAATATTTGTATTAGTGATTGGATATAAGAGAACAGACGCTACAGGTGCAATAGTTTTTGATGGTGCGGGGGTATTATATTACGAACCTGCTCTTGATGCCAGAGGAAACATCTCCTTCAAAAGACTTGCTAACACAGGGACACTTTCGGGTGGACAACTCTCAAGTGGGATAAGTGCTATCGTTGCAGCGGGGGTAAAGCCACTTACCGATATTATTGAAACTAATACTTTTACATGGGATTATGACCCCATCGAAACCCGAATAGCGGTTTTGAAGAGTAATGCACAAACAACTGCCATTACCATAAAAGGAGAATATTTTTAAGTTTCAGAATATTAACTCAATTAAAAGCGAAAGGCTTTCTCAAATTTATGAGAAAGCCTTTCGCTTTTTTACGTATCTTTGCAATACTTTTTTACTAAATTTTCCAATAAAAAATCTGATTATGATTAACTAATAACTGTTAATTGTTAATTGCTAATTGAAAAAATATGTCTTGGTTTACCAGAAAAGATAAGGGTATTTTAACGCCCACAGAATCAAAACGTGAAGCTCCAGATGGACTTTGGTATCAGTGTCCATCATGCAAAAAAGCCATGCACACTCGTGAACATCGTTTATTGGCTTATACGTGTTCAAGTTGCAATTATCATGAAAAAATTGGCTCTCAGGAGTATTTTGAGCTACTTTTTGACGAAACAAAATATAAAGAGTTGGATGCCATGCTTTCCTCGGGCGACCCTTTGAATTTTGTGGATACTAAAAAATATCCCGAAAGAATCAAAGCTACTGAGAAGAAAACGGGTTTGAAAGATGCCGTTAGAACTGCCTACGGAAAAATGGAAGGAGCTGATATCGTAATTTCAGCGATGGACTTTTCATTTATTGGTGGTTCGATGGGTTCGGTTGTGGGCGAGAAAATTGCCAGAGGAATTGATTATGCTCTGGAACATAAAATTCCATTCATGATGATTTCAAAATCGGGTGGAGCAAGAATGATGGAAGCGGGATTTTCGTTAATGCAAATGGCAAAAACTTCAGCAAAATTAGCCTTATTGGCAGAAGCAGGAATTCCTTATATTTCCCTTTTAACAGACCCAACAACAGGTGGCGTTACTGCCTCGTATGCCATGCTTGGCGATTTCAACATCTCTGAACCAGGAGCATTAATTGGCTTTGCGGGCCCCAGAGTTATCCGTGAAACCATCGGGAAAGACCTACCAAAAGGCTTCCAAAGTGCCGAATTCGTGCTTGAACACGGTTTTCTTGATTTTATTGTAGATAGAAAAGATTTAAAAGAAAAAGTAGCTTCACTTTTAGGAATGCTGGCATAGCCAAGGGAGGAAAGAAAAAAGGAGGAAGGGAGGAATGGAAAAACGGGAGATTTTACTCCTTCTTTCCATTCCTCCCTTCCTCCTTTTGACACTTTCTCCTCCGATTACTCCTTCATCCCCCCCTTCTTACAACAATCAGCCAATTTTTCATAACCCGCTGGAACAGCCAAAATGCCGTCTGCGTCGTAACCAACTTCTGCAATTGACTGTCTGATTTTATCAGCCGTGGTTTTCTTTGGATTGAAAATAACCGTTATAATTTTGTCTTTGCTATCAATATCAACGTTAGATTCCATCACACCCTTCGTGAAAGCTAATTTCTTTTCAATGGTTTCTTTGCATTGCTCACAAATGGCAGATGATTTGATTTTAATCGTTTCTGTCTTTGGCTTATCGGCAAATGTGATAGCTGAAACGAGTAAAAAAATAAATAAAAAAATGTTCTTTTTCATGACAATTTATTTTTAAGTATAACAGGTTTCTAACCTGTTAAGGATGATGACAGGTTGGAAACCTATCCTACTCTACTACAAATTTAACAAAATTATTCCTATCAAAACCATTAACGAATTTTCTATGATAGTTATGGTGCTCATCGGCAAATTAAATACACTCCCTAAACACGCACAACGGATTTTTCGTTTATTCACCACACTCTGAATCACGCCCAACGCTCCAAAACCCATGATGATGATGTCTGCAATATATACGTAGTACAATTGGAAATGGATTAAACAAAGAATTCCTAAACCCAATTCAATAAAGGGATAAACCTTTCCGTAAACTGGCAATTTTGTCGCCAATAAATCATACATCTGAAAACTTTCTGCAAAGGCTTTCACGTCTAACAACTTAAAAAATGAAAAGACTAAAAAGAATCCAGTCATAAAATTATGCAGGAACATTTTCACTTCAAAGTTCTCTGAGGAGTATATTCCCTCTTGAAAAGAAGTCAAAAACGCTACCAAAGTAATAAACCCTGCAATCAAAAATAAGGGATAATATTGATTTGATGATGTTTCAGACAAGGGATTACTCACTTCACTTGGCAAATTAGAATTATCAATCAAAGCATATTTAGTATGAGGTTTCAAAATTTCAATAATTACATTTTTATCTATTTTTTCTAAACTTTCAACTATTATTGAATTATCAGAATATTTTGCAATTACTGAACTAACACTTGGAATTTGTGATAAAACGTGTTGTATTTTATATTCACAGGCTTCACAAGTCATGCCTGATATATTGAATGTTTGGGTCATTATGATATTGGTTGTATTAAATTGAGTGGAAACTTATAATGGTTTAACGTTTTAAATGGTTCATCCGTTCAATGAAGAAATGTAAACGGTTTAAAAGCAAAAACAACCTCTAAGAATCAAGTTCTTAGAGGTTGTTTTTGCTTTTTTTATGTTATTACGAGGCACAAATCGAAGTTTCTCCAACCAATCTGTATGCTTATAGCTTGTAGGCAAAGGGTGGTGTTGTCTGTGTCTTCACAGATAACACCACCAAATTTCAATTGATAGAGTTGTCTGTGGAGACACAAACAACAACAGGAAGTTTCTCCAACCAATCTGTATGCTTGTAGCTTGTAGGCAAAGGGTGTTGTTGTCTGTGTCTTCACAGATAACCATACCAAATTTCAATTG
>JAYVIV010000209.1:0-10468 GCA_043769985.1 Arcicella sp. | reverse complement strand
CATCGCCTCCTGCTGAGAAAAATTGATTAGAATCAGAAGCCCCTTCAAGCGTATAAACACAATCACGATGCCCTGAAAATGTATCTATTTTTTCTACTTGCATTTTTGTTGGTTATTAGTTGTTGGTGGAAAGTATGTAAAAATATCAGCGAAATTACTTTATTTTGCAGGGAATGGCAACATTTATAAAATAGCATAATGCTGTAAAATAATTGCTTTGCTTTGTAACCAACTGATATCTAATAACAAATAACCAGAAACCACCCCGAATATGCCCGTAATCTTTTCTAAAAATATCTCTGAAAAATGTATTGTAACACTGTGGAAGATTGAAGAGGAAGCGGATTTCTTCTTGAAATACCTCCATATAAAAGAAAGAGATTTAGCAACTTGTTCAAATGCGACTCATCCCATTAAGCAATTGGAATGGTTGGCGAGTAGATCTTGCGTAAAATATACTGTTGAATTATTAGAACACAACTATCAAGGCATCGAAAAGGACGAACATAACAATCCTTACTTGACTCAAATTAAGGGATTTGTATCACTTTCTCATACCAGTAATTACGCCGTGGCGATTGTAAGTTTGGAGGAAGAAGTAGGGATTGATATTGAGAAAATATCCGATAAATTAAGTAGAGTTGCACATAAATTTCTGTCTGATTCTGAACGCCTCCATGCTGGCGATGACCTCTTTAAAATGTGTGTTTATTGGTGTGCCAAAGAGAGTCTTTATAAATGGTATGGCAAAAAGAATCTGTCATTTAGAGAAAATATTTATATCAAACCTTTTGAAGGCAAACCAACGATGGTAACAGGAGAGATTTTTATTGATGGAATCCTAAAAACGGAACATCAATTAGAGGTTTTTTATGTTGAGGATTATGTGGTTACAGCTACGATTTAGTTATTGGTTATTGGTTCAAGTATTATTGTCTGAACTGGGATTCGTCAGATTTAAGGATTAATTGGATTTATGAATATACAGAGCATCAAACCAAAATTCGATTATATTTTAATTATTGAAAATCACAAATCTTGACTATGTAGTTCTTTTAATATTATTTCTTCATCCAACAAATCCATAAATCTGACGAATCCCAATTCAGACAAAATCTTCAAATCAAAAAATCACTCCCTCATCATCTCCTGCAAAGCCTTCTCAATCTCCTTCACCTTATCATCATCCCCCACTTTTTCGAAAGCTAAAGTCAAATTTCGTAATACTCTTCTGATAATATCTAAATTATTACAAGGCTGATAAAATATCTCATTTTGTGGGAAATTATATTGAGCGATATAATTATCAATATCTACTCGACTGAAAACCAGCCCACGATTAAAAACATTAATATAAAACTGCATATTCCCAGATTTATAAGTCAGAATAAACAAATTTGGCAGATTTACGCCCCAAATTGGAAGGTTTAATTTCTGAGCAACCAACAAATAAATCACACAAAGCGAAATGGGATTTCCTTTTTTCAAGTCAATCACAATATTCAACATTGAGTTTGAAGCCGAGTGAAAATGTTTAGTATTTGCTCCAAATTTCAACTTCCCAAAAATCACCGAATTCAAGGTCTTTATTTGATCCATTGGGTGCATTCCATCCCTAATTTCAAGCCAAACTTCGTAGTAAATTTGCTCGACATCTTGACGAATTTTTTCTAAGGAAAGTTCTGGATATTGATAGGTTGCAATTGCCCACATCCCCTCTAAGAGGTCTTCTGAACCATTATTTCTCCAATTTAAAAGGCGTTCGAAGAAAGCATTGTACTGTAAATCATGAATTAAATCTTCTAATTTTTTCTGCATTAAAGGGCTGAGAGATGACTCCTCCCAACGGTCTTCCAAATACGGAATAACGGTATCGCCCATTGAGCGAATTTTAGTTTCTACATGGTTTAATACTTCGTAATCTTCATCATCCAACAGAGAGATTAAGGCTTTAATTTCAGATTGTTTCATACTTTTTGAGCGAAATTAGCGAACTGCGATTTAGCGAATGAGACACAATAAATCGCTACTCGCTATTCGCAAATCGCTATTTATTTAACTAAAATACAATTTCTTTTTGATAAAGTCAAATCATCTTTGAATGTTCTTTCATTGACCGTTTAATCGAAAAATAAAAAGATAGTTTTTTCAAAGAATACTTTGTTGTAGATTTGTATCTGTATGTATTTGTTAGAAAATCGTTTGATTCAGAATAAGTTATAATTTGCTGATTGATAGTAATTTATAATTTTAACTTTTAAAACTTAATCCCTAACTCCTACTTTAATACTTCTAATCAAAAATCATTCCTTCGTACATCGGGGGCATTCTTCATGAAAATATTAGTTACAGGCGGAGCGGGATTTATCGGCTCACACACAGTAGTTGAACTTCATAACGCAGGTTTTGAATCCATTATTTTAGATAATTTTTCTAATTCTGAGAAAAAAGCATTCGCAGGAATTGAGCAAATTATTGGCAAATCGGTTAAATACTATGAGGCAGACGTAAATGATTCGCTTTCGTGGAATAAGGTTTTCACTGAACAAAAAATTGATGGGATTATCCATTTTGCTGCAGCAAAAGCCGTAGGTGAATCCGTAGAGAATCCACTCAAATACTACCGTAACAACGTTTCTGCCACAGTTTTGATGTTGGAAAAAATGCTGGAACACCAAGTTAGTAATTTAGTTTTCTCTTCTTCATGTACAGTATATGGCGAACCTGATTCTTTACCCGTTACTGAAAACTCAGCGGTAAAACCTGCCACCTCTCCCTACGGAAATACGAAGCAAATTTGCGAATCCATCATTAAGGAAACTGTTCAGAGTACAAACGACTTACAAGCCATTTCTTTGAGATATTTCAACCCCATTGGAGCACACGAAAGTTGCTTGATTGGTGAACTACCTCTGGGCCCTCCCGCCAATCTTGTACCATTCCTTACACAATCTGTTGCGGGAATTCGTGGGCAGTTAGCAGTTTATGGTAATGATTATCCAACTTCAGATGGTACGGCGGTGCGTGATTACATACACGTAGTCGATTTAGCAAAGGCACACGTCTCGGCATTAAACTTGCTATTGAAACAACCAGAAGGACGTTATTATGATTTTTTTAATATTGGAACAGGTAAAGGAAGTTCCGTTCTGGAAGTAATCACTGCCTTTGAAGAAGCCACTGGTTTAAAAGTGGATTATATCATAAAACCTCGACGTGACGGTGATGTGATTGCCGTTTATGCAGATTGCACAAAATCAAAAGAAATATTAGGCTGGAAAACTGAAAAGACGCTCAAAGATGCTTTGGGAGATGCTTGGAAATGGCAGAAAACAGCCCCCTAACCCCCGATGGGGAACAAAATAGTTATAATATTTAACGTCCTCAATTCCCCCATCGGGGGTTAGGGGGCTTCTTTTAATCATGAAAAAAATACTAATCACAGGCGGAGCGGGATTTATTGGCTCACACGTTGTAAGACTCTTTGTTACTAAGTACCCTAATTATCAGATAGTTAATCTTGATAAATTGACTTATGCAGGGAATTTAGCAAATCTTACAGATATTGAGAATGCTCCCAATTATACCTTCGTGAAAGGCGACATTGTGGATGCTGATTTTATCAATAATCTTTTTACAGAATATCAATTTGATGGCGTTATTCACTTGGCGGCTGAGTCGCACGTGGATAGGTCGATTTCTGACCCAATGGCTTTTGTGATGACGAACGTTATTGGAACGTGCAATCTCTTGAATGCTGCCAAAATGATTTGGAAAGACGACCTCACCCCAACCCTCTCCAATAGAGAGGGAGTAAATGCAAAACGATTTTATCATGTTTCGACAGATGAAGTTTACGGAGAATTGCATAATCCAGAAGAGTTTTTCTTGGAAACTACACCTTATGACCCACGTTCGCCCTATTCTGCTTCAAAGGCTTCTTCCGACCATTTTGTGCGTGCTTATGGAAGTACCTATAAATTGCCCGTAGTGATTACCAACTGTTCAAACAATTACGGACCAAATCACTTTCCTGAGAAATTATTGCCTTTAATTATTCATAATATTTTACACAACAAACCTTTACCAGTTTATGGAAAGGGCGAAAATGTAAGAGATTGGCTGTTTGTGGTTGATCACGCAAGAGCCATTGATACCGTTTTTCACGATGGAAAAATTGGTGAGACTTATAACATTGGAGGTTTCAATGAGTGGAAAAATATTGATATTGTCATGTTAGTTTGCAAGACGATGGATGCAAAATTGGGTCGAGCAGAGGGAACATCAGAGCAACTAATCACATACGTAACCGACCGTGCAGGGCATGACCTTCGCTATGCGATTGATGCCACCAAAATCATGAATGAATTAGGTTGGAAGCCCTCTTTACAATTTGAAGAAGGCTTAGAAAAAACCGTCGATTGGTTCTTGAGTAATCAGGAATGGTTGGATAATGTAACGAGTGGGAATTATCAGAAATATTATGAAGGAATGTACGCAAATCGTTAGAAACTCATGAGGATTAAAAGTTTTTCATATTCAAGTGAAGATTGGATTTTGCAAAAAATAGATTTGCAAGAGGTGAATCTTCTTGTGGGTACAAATGGCACAGGGAAATCAAAGACTTTATTTTACCTAAATTTACTTAGGTCATTTATTAAATCTGGTGATTTTTTTGTAAAAGATGAACATGGTATTTGGGAAATTTCATGGCTTACAGATTCAAATCAAATACTAACATACACATTAGGCGTGGGATTAGATAGAGAAGAACTTGACGTTATTATATCAAAAGAATTATTATTTCTTGATAGCAAAATTCTACTACAACGTCAGGAAGATAATAGTTGTCAAATTTTCTCTGAAACTAATCCACTCGCTGATACTTTTTATCCTCCTGACAACGAATTGGCATTGTTGAGTAGAAGAGATACAAAAGCATATCCTTATATAGAAGATATTATTAATTGGGCTAAAAATTCTTATGAGTTACAATTCTCTTCCATTAATGTTGAAAATGAATCTGTGCAAACGGAATCTAATTATGAACAATACCCTAAACTTTTTTCAAAGTTAAATTCAGAACATCAAAAAAGAATTATAGAAAATTGTACTTCCATTGGTTTTAAAATATCTGACATTAAATATGAATCAACTGGAAATAACCACTTCTTAGTTTTAAATGAAGAAGGTCTAAATATACCGATCTATCAATTCGATTTATCACAGGGAATGATGCGTTCTGTATGTTTACTAATCTATATTGAATACCTAATCAGTAAAAATAAGACAGCGACATTATTGATAGATGATTTAGGAGAAGGTTTAGATTATAAAAGGGCAATAGAGTTAGGTAAAATGTTATTTAAACTATGTAAAGAAAACAATATCCAATTAATAGCAACTTCTAATGATAGTTTTCTAATGGATGTAACTGATATTAATTATTGGAATGTTCTTACTCGAAAGGGGAAAGTAGTTACAGCCTTAAATAAATTCAACCATCCCGAATTATTTAGAAAATTCAAATTCACTGGACTTTCGAATTTCGATTTTTTCTCTTCTGATTACATTGATAGCCACTTATGAAAAAAATAGCCATTTTTGTTGAAGGGCAAACGGAGCTGATTTTTGTACGAGAATATTTACTAAAACAGTTTGAATACCAAGGCATTGATTTAGAATGTCGAAATCTTTTCAAAGATGAGAAAATTCAATCGGCTGAATATGATTTCTCAAATGATGAGGCTGAAACTCATTTTCAAATAATTAATGTAGGTAGTGATGTAAATGTATTACCGAGAATCTTGAATCGAGAACAATTACTCTGGAATGCTGGATATGAACGAATCATTGGATTACGAGATGTTTATTCAGACGAATACATAGAAGAAATGGGACAGCCTCGTAGAATAATACCAGAGATTGTTTTAGAATTCATTAAGGGTGCAAATGAAACTATTGAACAAAAATCAATCAAGCCTCAAAATATAAAATTCCATTTCGCTATCATGGAATTAGAAGCTTGGTTTTTAGGAATTCCAAAACTTTGGGAGCGTAAAGGAATTTCAAATCAAAGTATTAAAGAAAAAATTGGATTTGATTTATCAACAATCGACCCTGAAAATTTCTTTTTACATCCAGCCGAAATTATTAAAGATATTCTAAAAATTATCAATGAACCCTATCGAAAACAAGCCAGTGAAGTAGAATCATTAGTGAGTTACATCGAAAAGCAAGATTTTGAAGATTTACAGAACAGTCAAAAGTGTAATTCATTCAGAGAATTTACTTCTAACTTAACACTTAATTAAAAAATGAACATATTAGTTTTAGGCGGAGTTGGTCAATTAGGTCAATGTATCAGTAAAGTAGCCACAGAAAGAGGGATTTCTTCAATCACTTTTGCTGATGAAATTGTGGGTAACATTCTGGATATGGAGGTTTTAGAAGAACTTTTTATTCAAGAAAAACCGCAATACGTTATCAATTGTGCGGCTTATACTGCCGTTGATAAAGCGGAAGATGAAGTAGATTTATCTCGTAAAATCAATCGAGACGGGGCGGAAAATATTGCAAAATTATGTTTGAAATTTGATGCTACCATGCTTCAAGTTTCTACCGACTTTATTTTTGAAGGTAATGTTCCCTCTTTACTAACTGAAACCGACCAAACCGTTCCCATCAGTGTGTATGGTTTGACAAAATTAGAAGGTGAGAAAGCCGTAGAAGCCATTTTGGAGAAACATTACATCGTTAGAACGGCTTGGTTATATTCTGAATTTGCGGGTAATTTTATGAAAACCATGTTACGCTTAGGTTCTGAACGTGATTCGTTAGGAATTATAGCCGACCAAATTGGTTCGCCTACGTATGGTGTTGATTTGGCGGGTGCTTTGTTGGACATTATTACCTCCGATAAAAAAGCCTACGGAATCTATCATTACAGCAATGAAGGAGCCATTTCATGGTACGATTTTGCCCAAGCTATTTTTGAATTAGGCAATGTCGATGTTATCGTAAATCCCTTAAAAACAAGCGAATACCCAACAAAAGCCACTCGTCCTGCTTTTTCAGTAATGGATAAAACGAAAATTAAAACAACCTTCGGAATCAAAGTTCCTTATTGGCGAGATAGTTTGAAAGTGGCTATTAAAAATAGCCCCCTAACCCCCAAAGGGGGAATTTAGGACGGCAGAATTTAGAAAAAAATCAATTAAATTTAAAACATCCCCCTCTGGGGGCTTGGGGGCTATGAAAGGAATCATACTTGCGGGTGGCTCAGGCACTCGCCTTCATCCATTGACTTTGGCAGTTAGTAAGCAACTAATGCCCGTTTACGACAAACCGATGATTTATTATCCACTGTCGATTTTGATGCTTTCGGGTATCAAGGAGATTTTGATTATCTCCACACCTCACGATTTACCGCATTTCAAAAAACTTTTGGGTGACGGTTCTCAAGTGGGTTGTCAGTTTTCTTATGCAGAACAACCTTTGCCCAACGGACTCGCACAGGCATTTGTGATTGGCGAAGAATTTATTGGCAATGATAAAGTTGCCTTAGTTTTGGGTGATAATATTTTTCACGGAAGTGGTTTGAGTAAATTGCTTCAAGCCAACAACGACCCACAAGGCGGTGTTGTCTATGCCTACCAAGTTCACGACCCAGAACGTTATGGTGTAGTGGAATTTGATAAAGATTTCAATGTACTTTCTATTGAAGAGAAACCCACAGAACCAAAGTCAAATTATGCTGTTCCTGGGTTATATTTTTACGATAACTCGGTGGTAGAAATAGCCAAAAATATTGCTCCTTCGCCCCGTGGAGAATATGAAATCACGGACGTAAATAAGGAATATTTAAAACAAGGCAAGCTAAAAGTCGGTGTTTTAAATCGTGGAACCGCTTGGTTGGACACTGGTACATTTGCGTCTCTGATGCAAGCAGGGCAGTTTGTACAAGTAATTGAGGAAAGACAAGGCATGAAAATTGGCTGTATCGAAGAAGTTGCCTACCGAATGGGTTATATTGACGAAGAACAATTAAAAACCATTGCTGAACCACTTGTGAAGAGTGGGTATGGACAGTATTTGCTGAATTTGTTGAAGTAGAAATAGTATATTTGTAAGAAAATATTAATAAAATGACACTCGCCAGTTTAGATAATGAGGTTTTCTTTAAAAAAGCTTTCACAGACAAAATCGTCTTTCAAGCCTTTGTAAAAGATATTACAGGTATTGAAGTTGAACCTGACATCATAGAAACTGAAAAGGCGTTTCAACCAAAACTTGGAAACATTAATTTCAAGTACGATATTTTTGCAGAAGACACTAAGAAGCGAATTGTCATAGAAATTCAAAAAGTTGAATACGACCATAACTTTGATAGATTCCTTCATTATCATCTACAAGCTATTACAGAGCAACAGCGTAATGCTAATGATTATTCGGTAGATAAAACGGTTTATACGATTGTGGTGATGACGGCACCATATAGAATTAATGAAAAAACACGTGAATTTTTTAAAGATGAAGTCTTGATTTCAAAATTAAATCCCATAAATCTGAAAGGAATTGAACGAAAGATTTTTAATCACGAACTGATTTATCTAAATCCTAACTATAAAGGAGAAGATACTCCACAAAATTATAGAGATTGGTTAGACTTAATTTATGAAAGCATCCATCATCCCAATAATCCTCAAATAAATATTAATAATGCAGGCGTGAAGAGAGCTACCGAAATTGTGAGTTATGAAAACATCAGTCCAGAAGAATGGGAATTAGCAAAGATTGAAGTAGGCAAACAAAAAGTAATTAAACTTAGTATTGAGGACAGAGAAATGGAAATCGCTGTTAATGCCATTAAAAAAGGAATGACAAATGAATTAATTTCAGAAGTTACAGGGTTGAGTATTGAGACAATAGTTGAGTTGAGGAAAGATATTGGGTAAATAGGTTTTAAAGAAAACTATCCTATAAAATGGGTTTCATCGATGCCGAGCAATTAATAACGATTGCTGAACCACTTGTGAGGAGTGGGTATGGACAGTATTTGTTGAATTTGTTGAAGTAATAAATTTTGGCTCTAAAATCCCCACTGGACTTTGTTTGGTGGGGATTTTATTTCTGAAGAATATCAATACAGCTTTCAACCATTTCTACATAATCAACCCCAAAACCAATCCACCCAAAAAAATAAAAAACGTTGGAATTTTGGTGAATTGCGTTAGACACAAAGTAACTAAAACCGTGATAAGTCCCAAATAATCAACTCGTTGCACCATTGGAACGATAAAAGTAAAAGCGGCCGATAAAGTTAGACCGATAGAAGTGGCATTGATGCCGTCCAATGAAGCTCTGATGCCTCGAAATTGTTTTAATTGTCCCCAAATTCGATAGACAAAAAAGATCAAAAATGTTCCTGGCAAAAATATTCCTGCCGCCCCAACCATGCTACCTAATAATTGCTCATACCACATTCCGTCCTTCATGACCAAAACTCCTAAATAAGAAGTCAAAGCAAAAACGGGTCCTGGCAATGCCTGTGAAAGTGCCATACCCGTAAGGAAATCATCAGCACGAATAAGGTGTTTAAATTCTACAAATTCAGTATAAAGCATCGGTGCAAGTACTTGTCCTCCGCCAAAAGTAAGACTTCCATTACGATAAAAATTCTCAAAAAGCCGAATGGGTTCATAATTTGTAAAATGCCCTAAAACCGCCAAAAATAAAAGAAATCCCCAAAAAAGATTAAAATTAGACCAAGGGATTACCATTTTATGTTTCGTTTGAAGAGGGTAATCTTTGTAATTAAATGAAGTAAAAGTCCCTCCTACTATCAAAGCAATTGGACAAACATAAGGTGATTGATAGTAAAATGCAAAAGCTGCCGAAATCAACATCAAGATAATTCCTGATTTATTTTTAATTACTTTTCTTCCTAAAATATATCCCGCATGAATGATAAAAGCGACTCCAATGGGCTGAATAAAACGAATTAAATCACGATTTCGGAGGTAGGTCATACCAAATGCTGCCACCGTCATAATGGCAACGGCGGGCGTAATCCAAACCAATAAAGTGAGATAAGCTAAATTTGGACCTCCGATTTTATAACCCAAAGCCGTAATGGTTTGGGTGGAAGTTGGACCTGGTAGCATAACACAAAGTGCCTGTAATTCAAGGAGTTCAGCTTCGGATAGGTAATTTCTTTTCTTTACGAATAAGTCTATGAACATAGCTAAATGAACTTGCGGCCCTCCAAAAGAGGTACACGCAAGTATCAAAACGTCTTTCAAGAAAATTAGCCGCCTGATTTTTCTCATTTCTTCAATCCCAATTCAATCAGTCGCTCATTTAAGAACTCCCCTGCGGTCATATTTACGTACATTTTAGGGTGTGTTGCATCTACGCATGAGTCCAAACAGGTTAAATCCATTTCTGAACGTGGGTGCATGAAGAA
>JAYVIV010000208.1:0-5148 GCA_043769985.1 Arcicella sp. | reverse complement strand
CAGAACAAAGGTTTTGCCTTCGTGGAAATGCCAAATGATGAAGAAGCAAAAGCGGCAATCAAGGCATTAAACGGTAAAGAATTTGAGGAAAGAAAAATCGTTGTCAATAAGTCAGAACCTAATAATGCAGGAAGTTTAGAGAAGGATTCAAAGAAGAAAAAAGTCTATGCAAAGCCCGAAAACAAGGAATGGAAGCCGTTTATGGGCATTGGAAAGAAGCGTAAATAAATCGGGGGTGGAGGTTAGTTATTAGGGGTTAGTATTTTAATTCTCTGGTGATTAATTGCTCAATCAAAGTATAACGTTGTTTAAATGAAAATGACAATTTAGAATCAACAAAAACCTTTGCGTATAATGAAACTGCTTATAATTTTACCATTATTTTTGCTCATTTATACCACAAATGCCCAAGGAATTCTCTCGCACGAAGAAGCCATAAAAATTTCTTTGGAGAACACCTATTCCATTAAAATTGCCAAAAGTAATCAGACAATTGCCGAAAATAATAACACCGCTGGCAATGCAGGAATGTTGCCGATAGTGACAGGGAATATCAATAAAAATTACAATATCAACAGCATTACCCTCGGACTTTTTGACCCAAATCTCCCAGCAATAGAACGTTCTGGTGTGGCGAATAATACGGGCGGAACAGGCATAAATGCTATTTGGACACTCTATGACGGCTTAGGAATGTTCATTGCTCGTGACCGTTTGCGGGAGTTACAAAAGACAACCGTTACTCAATTAGAAAGTTCAATTGAAAATTCTGTTGCCCAAGTTAGTAATGCTTATTATGATATTATTCGACAGTCGAGGAGAGTGAAAAACTTAAAGCAAGGTTTAGATATTTCAAATGATAGACTTAAACTTTCAAGGGATAGATATGAAGTTGGCCAAGGTTCAAAAGTAGATTTTCTTTCGGCACAAGTTGATTTCAATGAAGACAGAGCCGCTTTGATTGCCCAAGAACAAGCCTTAGAAAGTTCAAAAATCAATCTTAATTCACTATTAATCAGAAACTTACAGACAGAATTCTCTACCCTCGATACGATAGTTTACGATAAAAATCTTTCCCTCGAAAACCTGCGTGAAGCTACACTCAAGCAAAATCCTGCGTTGGTGTTGGCTGAACAAAATAAAAGGTTGGCAGCGTTTGATGTGAAACTCCTAAAGGCGGCTCAATTTCCACAAATTGACTTACTAACTGGCTATAACTACAATCTTTCAAACAATGGTGCTGGACCTCCACAAGGCACAAAATCACTTCAAAGCACTGCTTTCAATTTTGGGCTAAGAGCGTCCATAAATATTTTTGATGGTTATAATCAAAAGCGAAGAATCCAGAACGCTAAGATTGGGCAAGAAATAGCAAATTATCAAGAAGGTGACCTTAGAAATCAATTAAATACAGCTTTGGAAAGAACGTTTTTAAATTATAAAAATGCCTTAGAATTAATACAATTAGAGACAGAAAACTACAAAATTGCTCGCCAGAACATTGATATTGCTTTTGAAAGATATAAAGTAGGAAACTCTACGGCGTATGAGTTACGGGAGGTTCAACGCAATGCCGTAGCAGCAGAAACACGCTTGATTGAATCGGAATTTAATGCGAAGATTACTGAGATTGAATTGTTGAGATTGAGTAGTAAAATATTGGACTGAGTTTCGATTGCACACGGATTGAACGGATTAGACACGGATTAATAATTATTTTTTCATCCGTGCCTAATCTCTTTTATCCGTGTTCGGTCATCGTTATGTGGTTGCATCCTCCACTGACATTTGCTTATCATACAATTCCCGATAAACCCCATTCGCCTCCATTAAATCCTTGTGCGTGCCTTGTTCAACGATATTTCCATCGTCAAGCATGATGATTTTGTCTGCCAATTTTGCCGATGAAACTCGGTGCGAAATAATCACTGAAGTACGTCCCTTCATAATGCCTTGAAGATTATTCAAAATCTGATTTTCGGTTTTTGTATCAACCGCTGAAAGACAGTCATCCAAAATCAAAATTCTTGGCTCACGAGCAATGGCACGGGCAATCGAAAGACGTTGCTTTTGTCCTCCCGAGAGTGTTACGCCTCTTTCTCCCAAAACAGTATCAAATCCTTCTGGAAAATCAATGACGTTATCGTACAAATCTGCATCTTTGGCGGCTTGTATAATTTGTTCCTCGGTCATTTCATCGGCCCCAAATTTCACGTTATTTCTGATTGAATCCGAAAACAAAAAAACATCTTGCGGAACATATCCAATTTGTGAACGTAAGCCATTAACATTCAGGTTTTTAATCGGTAATTTATCAATCTTTATTTCCCCCTCCGAAACGTCATACATCCTACACAAAAGATTGGCAATCGTACTTTTCCCAGAACCCGTAGTCCCCAAAATTGCCACTGATTCTCCCGCTGAAACCTTCATCGAAAAATTCTTCAAAGCTACGATTCCAGAATCTGGATAGACAAAATGAACATTTTCAACTTCAATATCTCCCTCAATTTCTTTACTAATATTTTGTTCTGAAACGATATCCGTTTTAATATTCAAAAACTCATTAATTCGTTGTTGTGAAGCCGCCGCACGTTGAATTTGAGAAGCCGTCCACCCCAAAGCAATCATGGGCCATGTGAGCATATACACGTACATAATGAACTCCGTAATGCTGCCAGGAGTCAATCGCCCAGCCATCACTTCCATCCCTCCCACATAGACCACAATCACCGAACTCAAACCCGCCAGAACTGAAACCAAAGGCGAAAATAACGAATCAACTTTCACCAAATCCAGAGATTTTTGACGGTAAACATTCGCTTGTTTCGTGAAGGCAATCGTTGAAGGTTCTTCTTGTACAAATGATTTCAAAACCCTAATTCCCGAAAAAGCTTCTTGCGTAAAAGTGGATATTTTGGACAAATTAGCCTGTATTTGCTCCGATTTCCGCATGATTATTGTATTGACAAAATAGATGCTGAATGATAAAAACGGTACAGGCAAAAGCACCCATAAAGTCAATTTTTGATTGACTGAAAGCATATACCAAATCACGAGAATGAATACCGTTATCAAATTCAAACCGTACATGATGGCAGGACCAACGTACATTCGCACTTTATTGACATCCTCCGAGATTCGAGCCATCAAATCTCCCGTATTATTCTTACGATAAAAACTCAAAGGAAGGGTTTGGTAGTGATGATAAATCTCATTTTTCAAGTCGAATTCAATGTGTCGAGACATCACAATCAGCGTTTGACGTACCAAAAACAAGAAAACGCCTTTCAATAAAGCCAATACCAAAATCATCAATCCATACATCAGAATTGAAAAGGCGAAGAATTCATATACAGAAGTTTGTAATTTAAAACCGTCAAAAAGGAAGTATAAATCAATGGTTTCTTTTACTAAATCAAGAGCATAACGCACAATTTGGGCAGGAACAACGCCAAAAAGATTGGAAACAGCGGTGAAAATCGTACCCAAAATTAAGTACCATTTATATTTAAGGAAGTATTTGTTGAGATGCTTTAGGTATTTCATATAATATTGAACGTGTCAAATCTTGCGTTTGTTCATTCTGGTGCAACCATGATATTTGATGTTTAGTTGATGCAATTTAAGAAAATTATCAATTCAAGCAAAGGTTTTTTTTGTAAGAATAAAAGTAGATTTCCTTAAATAAAACAATAATTTTAAACTAAATACACTCTTTTTCTTAAAAAAATACTAATTTTGCAGAAAATTAAAGCAATCCAAAAAACGTTCTTTCATACATACGATGGTAAACAGACGACTTCTCCGAACTAAGGCTTTCCAGAACCTATATGCCTTCCGCACAGCGGAACGTGCTGATTATCAACATTACCATGACATTATTGCAGAGTCTTTCTTACCGAATCTTGATTTGATGATTCCCAAAGAGGAACAAATCATTAAATTAGATGCCCTTCGCAAACTTTCTGA
Organism: Arcicella sp.; assembly: GCA_043769985.1. GTDB lineage: Bacteria > Bacteroidota > Bacteroidia > Cytophagales > Spirosomataceae > Arcicella. Next base: position 1,176 of record JAYVIV010000208.1, on the reverse strand, counting down.
AATACATTATCATGAAGTTTTTCATAAAAAAGAAGCCAACGAAGACATTCCTGTAGAAGCTAAATCAGCCGCAAAAAAATCGCTTTTGATGTATCGTGACGCTGTCAAAAGAGATAGAAATAGAATTACAAATACCATGGTATCAGAGGTTGAGAATATCTACAATGTATATCTCAAGATGCTACAATTATTGCTTGAAACCTCGGAAATAGCAGTTTGGGATGAGCAACGCCGTTTGGTTGAAACAGATTTCAGAACTGCCCGATTAGCCAACAATTCAGTTTTAGTTGCCCTTAAAAACCTAAAATCCCTTGAAACTGAATCAATCCGAAAAAATGTTAATTGGACAACGGACGACCAAAATTTCCTCAGAAAACTTTTCTTAGAAGCCATCTTGCCTGATACCGAATTCCAATCGTATCTTCGTATTACAGAACCAACATTTGAGCAGGATTTGACCTTAGTGATGTATCTTGTTAAAACTTTTGTCTTGAAACATCATATCATTACAGATTATTTTGAAGAAAAAGACTTAAATTGGGGTGAAAATAAAGAAGTTTTGAAAAGTATGATGGTCAAAACTTTTAAGATTATCGATGTAGAAGATTTGGAATTGCAGCCCTTAGCAATGAATTGGGAGGATGATAAGGTATATTTTGTAGATTTGTTTAACCATGTATTAGACAATGATGAGTCTTATGAAAAAATCATCACAGACCAAACTCAAAACTGGGATGGTGACCGATTAGCAATGACGGATTTATTAATTTTGAAATTGGGTCTATCAGAAATGATTAATTTTTCAAGTATTCCCACAAAGGTTTCAATTAATGAATATATTGAGTTAGCAAAGAATTATTCAACTCCTAAATCTGGGCAATTTATCAACGGTCTTCTGGATGTGCTTTCACAGAAATTACAAAAAGAAGGCATTATTAGAAAGTCTGGACGTGGTTTAATTGATAATAAGTAAGATTTTCAATGATAGAATGAGAGACCGATATAATGAGTGAATAATCTCAGACGCATTGAATAATATTTTACCCCAACTGTGTACGGTTGCAAATATTCACTCATTCTATCATTATCCTTATTAATCACAAAAACATGAACAAGTCATCAAAAACATTTTGGGCATTTATGACAGGTGCAGCCGTTGGTGCTGTATTGGGAATT
>JAYVIV010000207.1:0-32013 GCA_043769985.1 Arcicella sp. | reverse complement strand
CGAACATTTTCTTGTTGCTTTCCTTTCAGTTTATCAACATTGGCAATCAGATTTTCTACCGAACCATATTCCTCAATGAGTTTCTGAGCCGTCTTTTCGCCGATGCCAGGAATGCCAGGAATATTATCAGAAGCATCGCCCATTAATCCCAAAATATCAATTACTTTCATGACATCATCAATGCCCCAACGCTCACATATTTCCTTTACGCCCAACACTTCTACACCCTTGCCCATGTAGGCAGGTTTGTACATAAAAATACGTTCCTCCACCAATTGACCGTAATCTTTATCGGGAGTCATCATGAAAATTTCCATGTCTTCATGTTCACGAGCGGCACTTTTGGCAATTGTCCCGATGACATCATCAGCTTCGTAGCCAGGCATAATGAGCATAGGAATATTCATAGCGGCACAAAGACGTTTAATATACGGAATGGCAATTGTAATATCTTCTGGTTGCTTTTCACGTTGAGCCTTGTATGCCTCAAACTGAATATGGCGGAATGTTGGTTCGGGCGTATCAAAAGCCACACCAATATGCGTGGGTTTTTCTTTGGACAAAACTTCTAAGAGCGTATTGGCAAACCCAAATACCGCACTGGTATTCATGCCCGTAGAGGAGATTCGAGGTGTTTTCTGGAAAGCAAAGTGGGCTCTGTAAATCAACGCCATTGCGTCGAGGAGAAATAATTTTTTCATTGGAATATTTTTGAATCGGGATAACGATTTTCAAAAATACGGAAAAGGGAGGGGATTTTGTGAAAATTGGCGGAAAAATCAAACCGCCAATTTCTTTCTACTCATAAATTTTGTCAAAGCCTTCTGCACTTCATTAGCAATAAAATCCTTTAATTCTTCTTGCTCTTTGACAACGTGTGCTTCGGCTGGTGAACTGGTGAGTATTTGGATATTCAATACTCTTTCCATTTGCCAAAGGGTTTCAGTCGTGAAATTGTGCGTTCCACTCAACCAACGGCTAACTTCCGAAGGCTTTTTACCCATCATAAAAGCAAATTCTTGATTGGTTAAACCTCTTGCTCGCAAAGTTTCTGCAATTTTCACAGCGAGACCCATGCGACGATTATTTTGCTCGCTTATTTCACGAGGAATTTCTTGTTTCAGTCTCTGAATAATAGGACTGTAATATTTTCTTGGCTTATTCATCTGTATCAATTAAAAAGTCTCCACCTAATGTCATTTCATCTACCCAAAATATTTCACCATCCTTTATTTTTTCGTAAAGTATTTCTGAAAATTTACGGATAATATTATTTTCAACCGTAAGTTTGGGGTCTTCTTGTAATACTCTAATCATTTTTGACTTATATCCTCCACCTCCTAAAATAATAATTGTCTTACCCATTCGAATACAATATAATCTTAGATTTGATTCAGGAGAATCGTACAAAGCACAGACTAAATCACCAAGTTTTCCTTCATTCTCTTTGAAAAACATTCTTTCTGCACCGTAATCCAAAGCTATTTTATCTATCTTATCAAGTATTGACAAAACTTCTTTCCGATGACTATTTTCATTTTCATCTAAAAAAATATCAAACAGTGTACTTTCATCTTCATCTATATAAATCGAATATATAGTTGTTTTAGGTCCAGATAAATCTGCAAGTTCAACGAGTTCAAATTTCATATTTTGTGGTTAAAATGAATATACGAATTTATCATTAAAATAACTCAAAACAATTAAAAGTAAAATTATTTTTTCTGTAAAACCAAAAAAGGCTATTTCCACAACAGAAATAGCCTTTTCAAATATTTAAACTAACAAATTATGCTACCACAGAACTCATCACTTCCGTTTGTTTACGGATAGATTCTAAGTGAACTAATTTGAATAATTCTTCTACAAATTCTGGATATAAACCTAAACCAGTTGCTTGTTTTGCACGGTCAGCGTGAACTTGTTTCCAACGGTCAAGTTGAAGAACAGCCACGTTATTATCACGCTTATATTCTCCTAATTTCTCAACGATTGACATACGAGCTGCCAATACTTCCATTAACTCACGGTCGATATTGTCAATCTTAGAACGCATTGCCGCTAATTCATCCGTGAAGTCTGCACCATAATTAGCTTGACGAACTTCCAATTCACGCAGCATTTGTCCCAAAACCTCTGGTGTAACTTGCTGAGAAGCATCCGACCATGCCGCATCTGGGTCACGGTGAGTCTCAATAATCATTCCGTCATAATTCAAATCCAAGATTCTCTGCGACAATTCCATCAACAATGAGCGTTTACCGGCCATGTGAGAAGGGTCGCCAATCATGGGTAATTGAGGGAATAAACGTTTCATCTCAACGGCTAATTGCCACATCGGAGAATTACGATATTTAATTTCCTGAGCATTTGAGAAACCACGGTGAATTGCCCCTAATTTCTTCAAACCTGAATTTTGCAAACGTTCAAAAGCACCAACCCAAAGTGCCAAATCAGGATTCACAGGGTTTTTTACTAATACAGGGATATCAACACCTTTCAACGCATCCGCCAAATCCTGAACATTGAATGGATTTACGGTTGTTCTTGCACCAATCCATAAAACATCCACACCATATTTCAACGACAATTCCACGTGTTCTGGTGTAGCAACTTCGCAAGCCAGTGGCAAACCCGTTTGTTTTTTTGCTTCCACTAACCATTTCAAAGCAGGTTCTCCCATACCTTCAAAACTTCCTGGACGTGTACGGGGCTTCCACACACCCGCACGCATGATGTGAGCGTAACCTTCGGCTTTAATTCTGTTGGCAGTCTCCAACACTTGTTCCTCCGTTTCAGCTGAACAAGGTCCAGCAATAATCAAAGGTTTGCCGTCAGTATTGATCCATTCCTGCATCGGCGTTATGTCTAAATTAGCATTCATTTTGGTAAACTTTATTCGTGATTCTTAAAACAATTTCTTAAAACAAAATGTACTTTCAATTTGAAGTTTTATCAAATTTTATTGTTACTTTACAAAAATAACGTCTTATTAATAAGCGAAAAAGAAGTTATTTATACTTTTAAAAATTTAATTTAATGAAACGTATTTTTGTATTATTCTAATATGTTATCTTTGCAGGCTTTTATAAAACAAAGACAATATTCTAAATCTTAATAAATTGATAATCAATCGTTGAACTATTTTCTGTAACAAAATATAAAAAGATTATTAAGTCCATAGAAATGACCAAAATGCCAACCACCAAACCCCTCACAATGTCCCAAAAAGTTAGCTTTGAGGATACTTCTATTGCTTTTTCTTCCAAATCAAACCTACAGTTAAAAAAGATATACTTAATATTTGCAAGTATGAATCATACTTGGCTTGTAAAGTTAGGTACTTTTTTTATCAAACTATTTCTTTTTCTACATTTTCCAATAAAAAAATTGATAAAAATAACGGTCTTTGAGCAGTTTTGCGGTGGAGAAAATTTGCAAGAATGTAATAAAACCATAGAAAATTTGGACAAAGCTCATATCGGCACAATTTTGGATTATTCCGTTGAGGGTGAAGATGACGAGAAAAGTTTTGATAAGACTGCCAAAGAGATTTTATTAACCATAGAAAAAGCATATCAAAATTCAGCAATTCCTTTTGCAGTTTTCAAAGTAACGGGTATCGGAAGTGCAGAATTATTAGAAAAAATTCAGAATCAAGAGGATTTGTATGATGAAGAAAAAGAGGCATTTGAGTCAGTCCGTAAGAGAATGGATATGTTGTGTGGAAGAGCTGCCATTTTGAACGTAAGAATTTTTATAGACGGAGAAGAATCGTGGATTCAAGATACAATTGATAATTTGACTTATGAAATGATGGAAAAATATAATCACGAGAAATGCGTGATTTATAATACTTTCCAAATGTATCGAAAGGATATGTTTCATAACCTAAAGAATGCAACTTTTGAAGCACGCAAACAAAGCTATCATTTAGGTGTGAAATTAGTAAGAGGTGCATACATGGAGAGGGAACGTCAGAAAGCACATGAAGATAATTATTGTGAACCTGTTCACGAAACCAAAGCTGGTACTGATAACGATTTCAACGCTGCGATGGAATACACTGTCCAAAACCGGGATGTAATCTCAGTTTGTGTTGGTACTCATAATGAATATAGTTGCAAGCGTTTAGTCGAATTGATGACCCAACACCACATCCTACCTACAGACACTCATTTCTATTTTGCCCAATTGCTGGGTATGTCCGATAATATATCATTCAATCTTTCTCAGGCGGGTTATAACGTTGCAAAATATGTTCCTTATGGTCCAGTAGATGCGGTTATGCCCTATTTGTTCCGTCGTGCGGAGGAAAACACTTCGGTGGCAGGACAAGTGAGCCGTGAATTTGGATTAGTTAAGAGAGAGTTAGTAAGAAGAAAAAGATTAGAATTTCAGAATAAATAAGGATGATTAACCGCAACGACGGGAGGACGCAAAGAATTATTCTTTTAATTTACTATTTTTATTTGCGTCCTAAGCGTCTTAGCGGTTAGACAAATTTTACAAGAAGCCACAGATTTACTCAATTTGTGGCTTCTTTATTTAGTATCTTTGCGGAATAATATAGTTATTAGTAAACGTTTATTGGTGAACAAAACAGAAATTGACAACCATTTGTAATTTTAAGATTTTAGTAACGACAAATAATTTATTAAATAACTTTTAATTTTTACTTATTAATTTTTAATTGAAAGATGTTTCGTTCTCCGTATAAATATTTTTGGCTTACATTTTTGTTGATTGCCATTGACCAATTAATTAAATATGCCGTTCATCATTACTTGGTTTATGAGGGTAATGAGGTTTCTGTTTTTGGGCATTGGTTCAAATTGCATTATGTTCTTAACCGAGGCATGGCTTTCGGGATGGAACTAAGTTTTATTCCAGGCGGATATGGTAAAATTGTTTTAAGTCTTTTTAGACTCGTGGCAATGGTCGGAATTGGGTTTTATTTGGTAAGATTAGCTCGCAAAAATGCTCATGAAGGACTTTTGTGGAGTATAGCCGCCATTTTGGGGGGAGCCATCGGAAATGTTATTGATAGCACTTTCTACGGAAAGTTATTAGGTAATCACCCACCAGAATCGCCAACGCCGTGGTTTCATGGGCAAGTGATTGATATGTTTTTCTTTGATCCATATCAAGGCTGGATTCCTGATTGGGTACCACTTTGGGGTGGGTCTTGGTATTCAACCCCCATTTTTAATTTTGCCGATGCTTCGATTTTTTGTGGAGTAGTTTCTATTTTAATTTTTCAAAATAAGTTTTTTGACCAGCCGAAGAAAGAGGAGGAAATAATTGAAAGTCAGAAGATTGAAAATGAAATTGAGGATATTGATACCAAAGAAAAAGAATAAAAAAAGCCTTCATCGTTTGAAACGATGAAGGCTTTTTTATTTACAAATCAAACCGTCAATTCCCTAAACACATCTTCCATCGTTTTACCCATCTGTTTCATCTCATTAATTGGGCAATCTTTTACGATTATTCCGTGATTGATGATGACAACTCTATCACAAATCGCCTCGACCTCTTGCAAGATATGAGTTGAGAAAATGACTGTTTTTTCTTTACCAATATTTCTGATTACTTGCCTGATTTCAGCTAATTGATTGGGGTCAAGTCCTGTGGTGGGTTCGTCTAAAATTAATACTTTTGGGTCGTGAATTAATGCTTGTGCAAGTCCAACTCTTTGACGATAACCTTTTGAAAGTTGCCCAATTTTCTTTCTGTGTTCCAGCGTTAATCCAAATAATTCAATGACTTCTGAAATCCTTTTTTGTAGGTTCTGACCTTTCAGTCCGTATATTCCACCTATAAATTCAAGAAATTCTTTCACATACATATCCAAATACAAAGGATTATGCTCGGGCAAATAGCCAATGTTTCGTCGAACTTCCATCGGATTTTGCTGCACGTCATAGCCACAAACTTCTACGCTTCCAGAAGTTGCAGTCAGATAGCAAGTAGCAATTTTCATGGTCGTAGATTTTCCAGCACCATTTGGGCCCAAGAATCCAACGATTTCACCCGCTTTGGCTTCAAAAGATATATCATTAACGGCTTTTTGTGAACCGTAAATTTTGGTTAGATTCTGTACTTTTAGCATTTTTTTAGGTATGAGGTATGAGGTCTTAGGTATGAGGTAAAAAATACTAAGTTCAAAATTTAGAACCTCATACCTAAGACCTCATACCTATTTATGAAAACATTCCGCCCAAATCCATTCCTGGAATATTTGGCATTAAACCTTTTGTGGCACTTTGAAGATGATCTTTTACTTTATCATCAATGTTTTCCATTGCTTTATTAGTGGCAGCAACAATTAAATCTTGAAGAATTTCACGGTCTTCTGGTTTGATAAGGTCTTCATCAATTTCAATTTTGAGCAATTGTTTTTTGCCATTTACCGTAGCAAGCACCATTCCTCCACCTGATTCTCCTGTTTCAGTAATTGAACCCAGAGATTCTTGTGCTTCTTTCATTTTGGCTTGGAGGTCTTTGACTTTCCCAAGCATTCCCATCATGTCGAACATAAAAAATAGCCCCCCAACCCCCGAAGGGGGAGTTTTAAGTGAATAAATTCCCCCTTTGGGGGTTAGGGGGCTATTCTAATGCAATTTACAATACTATTCATGTAACGCAAAAAAGAAACCCCAACATATCTGCCAAGGGTTCTTTTTTACTTATATGTGATCAAATATTTCAATATGCCAATAGCAATGCACCTTCTTTTGTCGTGATTTGTCCTGTCGTGTCTTCTACTTCAATTTTGAAAGCATAGCTACCCTCCATTGCCTTATTTCCATTATTCATCGTACCATCCCAGCCAATAACTGTATCAGGGTTTTGGGCACCTTGATAGGGATAATTAGTCTGTTCATCATAAAAAATCGAATTACCCCAACGGTCATAAATGGTCATTTTTAGGGTTTTTATAAATCTACCTTCAACTAAAAATTTATCATTAACCTTATCTCCATTTGGTGTAAAAATCTGCGGACTCAGTGTTAGAGAGGATCTGAAAATTTTAAATATGTTAGACACACTCGTTCCGAAACGCCCATTTCCACCTCCTAATCCTGTATTTAAAGGTTCAGCGTGTATTTGAACGAATATTTCCTGTCCGTCAGACTCGGGTAATCTTGAAATTTTATCCGTGCTATTTCCTTTAAAATTATCAACTATCGTTGGTCTTCCAGATATAGGTCTATTTGTTGATGGATCTATTTGGTAAGCTATATAGTAACCTACTGGTTCAGAAAATGGCGTTTCAGTAGTCCATTTAATTGAATTATTGTTTCCTGTTAAGTATAGAGTACAAACTTTTTCAGAGGGTTCAGATTCTTTTCCACACAGATTTTTATAAGTCATGTAGTAGCAATACGATTTCTTTTCTACTTCAGCAGAGTTATCTATAAATAAACCATCTCCTTTCATTTTTGCAGATAATATTGCATTATACACTCCATTTTTAGTATCAGATTTATATAAATTATAACTTAGAATATTAGATGGAGCTGGATTTGGGCTAAATAACCCTTGAACATTAACAGCGTTCTTATCTTCTACATCAACTGTGGTATATATCAATGGAATTTTTGTAGGAACTTTATCAGAAATCGCTTTTACTCTGATTGTCTGAGAATAAGAAAGTGAGCCATAATTTGTCCATACTCGATAAATATAATCATTTCCACAAATGACTGGTTGATGTTCAAAAGACAAATCTGTAATAGAATTTGAATCAAATAAAGTTTGGTCAACAGTGCCATCCACTCTCATCAACTCTACTCGATAATTAATAAATGGTGTAGGATTTACACCCGCAGGAGCACCTCCATTAGCTCTTAGCCACGAAACAACATTCTTGTCATTTTCTGGAATTACTTTAGCAGGCGTTGTACAAATCTCTTGGCTACTAACCTTATTTATTCCACAAACTAAATCAACGGCTGATGCTTGAAAGCAATACTGCTTATCAGCGTTTGGAACGGTTACTCTTATTAATTCTGTAACACCACTTGATGTGGAACTTTGTTGAAGAAAATGATTAGTGTAATTATTATAATTGAGAGGGTCTGTAATATCTCTCATATAAAAATTCCAAGTTGTACCTATTTGGGATCCCAATTTAATATCAAATTCTGCTTTGGTTGTTGTGCCAGCAATTGAAATAATATTTGGTTTATCAAGGCTGGTAGCACCAAGCGAGATTTGACCTAAATCCGCTGGGGGAGCACTGCAACCCCCAGTAACAGTTGTACCCCTAACCGAAACAATTCTATCTTGGTTATCAGTCAAAATTGTACCACTTTTTACCGTGAACGGGTAAGTTGTTGGTTTGCCCGTTGTTACAGTTGGACTAATATTGCCAACCGTTGCTTTAAATGTTATCTCATAATCATCGAAAATATTATTGGTTGTACTGGCTGGAAAGGTGAGATTGATTTCATTGCCGCTACAGACTTTTGCGGTCACCAATGGTTTGGGAGTAGCGATAATTTCTATTACTTGACAAGCATGGTGAAAATCTGGGCCGCCTGCAATGGATGAGGAATTATCATACTGTGTGATTACGTACTTACCAGGACCATTATAAATACTTATGCCCAATGGATGAGCACTCTTAGAAATTAATCTTAAGGAAGCATCACCGGTTAGAGTGCTATACGAAGCATCTTTGATTCTCCCGCTGCCTGCTAATGAGGTTGTTAGGAGATTATATGAGCTCAATTCTGTTATCCAATAATCATTACTCGTAATAGCATTAATTGGAAGCGTATTTTTTAAGGTAATAACTTCACCCTCACATATCTTAATCGGGATATTATTCGTAGCCGTTAAAGAACCTCCACCATCGCCTTTCACATTTACTTTATTCCCGTTGATGCTAAATTCACCCCTAATAGGTGAACCATTATCAGGTCGGCATTGTGCAAACAATTCATGAGGCCAAGAAGTCCACACCACAAACGCAGTCAGTATTGTTGTAATGTTCCGTGTAATCTTATTCATATTTTATGGGTATCATTCCTCTCGTGTTAACATATAAAATAATCCAAAATCGTCGAAAAAATATTTTAGATGATTTAATAAAACTTCTTATTTATCTGAACGAAAATCTTAGGCTTTTTTACATGGGTTATCAATAAAAACTTTGCAAAGATTGTGCTAAGATTTACAAAACTGTGTATTGGAGAGTAGAAAACCGTTAAAATTTGTTGGTTGCATAATCATAAAAATCATAAAGCAAGAAAATTAGGAATGGAATAAGAATCTCAGAAGAAGAGAATTGGACTAATTATTTTTGATGTAAGTATACAGTTATAAATATTGTGTGCAAATATTTTACTTACTAATAATTTAATAATCAAGTAGTTATGAGTATTATTTTAAAAATGAAATTTATTTTTTAGAATTGAACAAATGGAGATTTAATAGAGTATAGGAACAAAAGTCCGTAAATTTGTATTGTATTAGTTAAGCATGTAGTAATAGAAGTTTCCAAATTTTTTATAATAAATTGTGTATCGAAAACTGCAAAACTTCTTATTGCTTACAATCATTTTAAATACAGATTATTAATTTTTAAAAGCTCATTTCAACAATTTGAGCTAACCGCTTTAGAATGTCAAACATAAAGTTAGATACCATTGAGGAAGCCATTGAGGCTATCCGTCAAGGAAAAATAATCATTGTTGCGGATGATGAAGATCGTGAAAATGAGGGAGACATGATTTGTGCCTCCGAGGCAATGACTCCAGAATTAGCCAATTTTATGATTCGTGAAGGGCGTGGTTTAATGTGTGTCTCACTCACCGAGGAACGTTGTCAGGAATTAGGTTTATCTATGATGGTAGGCTCTAATACGGCAACTCATGAAACGCCTTTTACCGTTTCAGTTGATTTATTAGGACAAGGTTGCACCACAGGAATATCCGCCCAAGACCGTGCAAAGACTATTTTGTCATTGGTAAATTCCGTAACAAAACCCGAAGACTTAGGTCGCCCAGGTCATATCTTTCCCTTGAAAGCTAAGAAAGAAGGTGTTTTGAGAAGAACTGGACATACCGAAGCCGCCATGGATTTTGCGGCATTAGCGGGTTTTAAACCCTCGGGTGTTTTAATTGAGGTTTTGAAGGATGATGGCTCAATGGCTCGCTTGCCAGATTTACGTCAAATTGCTGATAAATTTGACCTTAAATTGGTAACAATCAAGGATTTAGTGGAATATCGCTTAAAGCACGAAAGCCTAATCAAACGTGAAATTGGTGTGGATATGCCCACCGAATTTGGGCATTTTGATTTAATTGCTTTCAGACAAATCACTACGGGTGATACCCACTTAGCGTTAATCAAAGGTACGTGGGAAAAGGACGAAGCGGTGATGGTGCGAGTACATAGTTCATGCGTTACGGGCGATATTTTTGGTTCTTGTCGCTGTGATTGTGGTGGACAACTACATAAAGCCATGCAAATCGTGGAAAAAGAAGGAAAAGGTGTCATTTTGTATATGTTTCAAGAGGGGAGAGGCATTGGTTTAATTAATAAATTGAAAGCCTATAAATTGCAAGAAATGGGTCGAGATACAGTTGAGGCAAATTTGGAATTAGGATTCAAAATGGATGAGCGTGATTATGGCGTAGGAGCTTCAATTTTAAGAGATTTAGGCGTAAGCAAACTTAGATTAATATCAAATAATCCAAAGAAGAGAGCTGGATTATTGGGCTATGGTTTAGAGATTATAGATACTATTCCTATTGAAATTGCTTCAAATCCGCACAATGAGCGTTATTTGGAAACAAAGCGAGATAAAATGGGACACATATTTACGGAGTTGTGATTTAGTGATTATCTAATATCGTATAATTCATTCACTAACATTTTTGGTTCTTATACGATTTGTACGGAAAAACTAATTGAGTAGTAAACGTTGTGAAGGTTTTGAACCTTCACAACGTTAGTTCCCGTATAAATCATAGTAGAACCACATTTTTTCTATCAAAAAAAGGTCGTTGAAATTAAATCAACGACCTTTTTTATATTTAGGAATTTTACAAATAACTAAGTATTCGTTAAAAATTAGTTTCTGTTTGAATAGGTTGCAACAGCTTGATTGATAACGAGTTCCAATACAATTGCCTAACAACTAAATCCTAACCCCTACTTAAAGCACCATAATCACACGAGTACCGTCCATATCAATTCCTTCAATTTTTACTCTTCCTTTACGGCTCGCTAACATTTCTGCTACTTCTTTAGCATCAGCAACTGGTTTTTCGTCAATCTTTGTAATCACAAAACCCTTTTCAAATCCTTGGTAACCTAAGCGACCGTTTGGATCAACTTCTGTGATTTTTGCTCCTCCCGAAACTCTATATTTTGCCTTATCATTTTCTGATAAATTTGATAATTTAGCACCCAAATATTCGCTCGTAACGTTGCTTGATGTTTCACCTTTCACAATGTTTGTGTTGCCATCTTTGTTCTTCAAAACTACATTGAAATCTTTAATTTCACCATCACGATTAATGGTTACAACCACTGTTTCACCTGGGCGTTTACGACCTACTAATTCCATTAATTTTGACTGAGAACCCGTCGGGATTCCATCAATTTTAACAATAACGTCATTCACTTTTATCCCTGCTTCTTTGGCTGTGCTTCCCGCAGGCATTCCGCCCACATAAACACCATCATTGACTTTCAAATCTTTTTCTTCGACCAATTTGCTGTTCACTTCTTGGATATTTACCCCAAGATACCCACGTTGAACATTACCGTATTTAATTAAATCGGCAGCAACTTTTTTCACAATTCCAACGGGTACTGCAAACGAATATCCTGCAAATTGACCAGTACGGCTGTAAATCGCTGTATTTATTCCGATTAATTCTCCTTTTAAATTCACCAAAGCACCGCCCGAATTTCCTGGATTAACGGCTGCATCTGTTTGAATAAATGATTCTAAAGGATTCACATCTTTGTCACGGTCAATAATATTCTGGCGACCTTTTGCCGACACAATTCCAGCCGTAACGGTTGATTCCAAGTTGAAAGGATTACCCACCGCCAAAACCCATTCTCCTACTTTAATGGCATCAGAATCGCCAAAGTTTAAGAACGGTAAATTTGTTGCTTTTACTTGAATGACGGCAATATCCGTTGAGGGGTCTGTGCTAATAACTTTCGCTTTATACGAACGCTTATCATTCAAAATAACCGATACTTCATCAGCATCCTGCACCACGTGATTGTTCGTTACAATATATCCATCCGCACTAATAATCACACCAGAACCCGATGCCTCTTGAGCCTCTGGTTGCTGACGACGACCGCCTCCGCCTCCAAAAGGATTACCGCCAAAGAAATCCTCAAAAGGATCAACCATTTGATTTTGACGATTAACATTACGAGTCATTTTGGTGGTAATATGCACAACGGCAGGAGTAGATTTTTCCGCCGCATACGTAAAATCTCCTGGATTTCCCGGTGCAGAAGGCGTTACATCCGAAACCAAGCGAGTAAATGCAGAAGGCGTTGTGGTAAAGACAGCATCCGAAGGCGATTTCTCCAAGAACAATTTATAAGCTCCGAGCGTGGTTGCACTACTCAACGCTCCGACAATCGCAAGGGTTTTTAAATTACTTTTGATTTCCATTTTTCTTATCTTTTTTAAATTAAAAATTTGTGATTTTTGGTACTGCTAAATTAACGTAAAAACGAATGCTAAGGTGCAATGGTTTCATAGTTTTTAACATAATTTAAGAAAAAATGAGTTGTGATTTGTGAGTTGTGATTTGTGATTGGCGATAACAAATCACAAATCACAATTCATCAATCACAAATAGACAAAACATGGCATTATTTTCGATGTAAAAAAATTATTTACCCAAGATAACAAACTGCTTTTTTTTACGTTAAAAATTTAATGTAAATGAAAAAGGTATCTTTGTCGAAATTTTCGATGTAATATAAATATGAAAAAACATACCCCACTACTGATTTTATTGTTGATTGCTACCCTAAGTTCGCAGTCAGTTGTAGCACAGTTCAAGTTTTCAAATCTCTTTGGCAGTAAAGAAAAACCACGCAAAAACCGCATTTTTGAACCAACTTCAACTGTAAGTTTAGGCTTCGGATCTTCGAGTTATTACGGAGATTTATCGCCTTATGGTAGAATTGTTCAGTCAACTTTCAATGGAATTCGATGGAATGCTAACTTTAATTTCACTCGTCAGATTTCACCCTCCTTAGGAGTTCGTTTTGGTTTGACTTGGGCAAGAATTTCGGGAGATGATAGTTTTATGGATGGTGTTTCTGGATATGAACCTAATTTTATGCGAAATCTTCATTTCCGTAACGACGTAAAAGAACTATCAATTGTTGGTCAATATGACTTAGTTCGTACAGAACGAAGTTATTTACGCCGTGAGCAAGTAATTCCTTATATTTTTGGTGGAATTGCAGTTTTTGCTCACGACCCAGTTGCTCGACCAGACACATCGGTAAATGTTGAAAGTGGTAATGATTGGTTACGATTACAGCCATTTAATACAGAAGGGCAAGGTCAGCCTGGTTATGCCACCCCTTACTCCTTAATAAGCGTATCTTTTCCAATAGGTTTTGGGGTACGTTATAAACTAAATTCAAGTTGGGATTTAGGCCTTGAAATTGGGTATCGTTATACACTTACTGATTATTTAGATGATGCAGGTGGAAATTATGCTGATCCTGCTGTTTTTAATGGGAACGATTTAGCGGAGAGTTTGGGAAATAGAACTTTAGAGAGATTTGCTGCAAATCGTGGTATAGACCGAACTGCAGGAGTAGCTGAGTTTTTGCAAGGTCAAGGTTTATATGACCCAGCTTCGGGTTTAGACCCATTTACTGTTGTAACATCAGTACAAGGTTTTTCTGATGTATCTGATCAACGTGGTAATCCAAAATTTAATGACAGCTATATGCTTACAACTTTTAAATTGATTTATCATATTCCTGGGAAAATTAGATGTCCAGTGCCACGTTAAAAATCATTAAATTAAAATATAATAGTCAGGTAAATAATCGCCTGACTTTTTTTATAAGCATGAAATTAATTAAAAACTTACTTTTATTTTTTTGTGTATCGCTAAGCATCAACGCTATATCCCAAAAAATTGAGATTGGCGGCGGACTTGGAGCCATGAATTACAAGGGAGATATTTCCCCCGATTTTCATCCTACTTTTGCACAATTAGGTGGACATATTTTACTTCGTTATAATCTAAAAAAAGACATTACTTTTCGTCTGGGGGCAAATTTAGGGTCAATTTATGCTAACGATAATGACGTGAGTGATTCGTTTAATAAATTACGTGGACAGACTTTTAAGACCAGCATTAGAGAGGTGAGTTTGATAACTGAATACAATTTTTTTAGTTATCAGTACAGTAGAATGCACAAAGATTGGTCGCCATACGTGTTTGGTGGAGTGGCTTTTATGAGTTTTACACCCCGAGATGCCCCTGTTTCAGATTATAAACAAGCGGGCGTTGTAATTCCATTTGGGGTTGGTATTAAGTATAATTTAACAGGACCTTGGGATTTGAACGTTGAATTTGGTACTCGCAAAACATTTACTGATTATTTAGATAATTTAGGTGGTGATAATCCAGCCCTACCTCGAAATGCTCAAAATGATTATTCTCGTGGTGATATGTATTATTACACTTCGTTAGGGATTACGTATAAATTTATTAGAGTTATTTGTCCTAAATAGTTATTAGTTATTGGGGAATTAGTTACTGGTGAAAGAGTATGTATTCCAAATAACCAATTTTCCAATAACCAATGACCATTTCCCCCAATAACCAGTAACCAATTCCCCTTCCTCCTTTTATCCTATCTCATTATTCCGTAAATTTGTATTATCATTTATCATTGATTTGAAAGGTAATACTTTTAAGTTGATATGCACTACAATTATTTATTTAATCGTTTGATTTTTAGTTATTTATCTTTAAAAACAGGTAATCTTTAAATTATTCTTCAAAAAATAAAATTGGTAAGTTTTGGTTCTGTAAAAGATAAAATATTCAAGGGGCAAGCGAAATGATGAGCTATAAAAATCCATTCTGTTAAATTGTGTTAAATCAGTGAAAGAACAATTAGACCAAAACAATCTACCAAAACATATTGCCGTTATTATGGACGGGAACGGGAGATGGGCAAAACAACAAGGTTTTGTTGATAGAGTTTTCGGACATAGAAATGCTTTGAAAGCCGTTACGGAAGTGATTGAAGGATGCGGAGAATTAGACGTTAAATATTTGACTTTATATGCTTTTTCAACCGAAAATTGGAATCGCCCTAAACTGGAAATTGACGCTTTGATGATGTTATTAGTGAAAACCATCAAAGACGAATTGCCCAAGATGCAAAAGAACAACGTTCGCTTAGAAACCATCGGAGCAACTCATACTTTACCTGAAACCTCGCAAAAGGAATTAAAAAGTGCTATTGAAGCAACAAAGAATAATACAGGCTTGACCGTTATTTTGGCTTTATCTTACAGTGGAAAATGGGATATTGTCAACACCACCAAAAAATTGATTGAGCAGGTTCAAAAAGGTGAAATTTCCGTAGAGGATATTGATGAAGAACTTTTTGAAAACTCATTAGATACAAAGGGAATACCAAATCCAGATTTGATGATAAGAACGGGAGGCGACCATAGAATTAGTAATTTCATGCTTTGGCAATTGGCGTATTCTGAACTATTCATTTTTGAAGATTTATATTGGCCCGATTTCCGAAGAGAACACCTCCATGAAGCAATTTTTGATTATCAAGATAGAGAACGAAGGTTTGGAAAGACCTCGGAACAGTTGAAAAAGTAAAAATTTAATTTTTAATGTTCAATTTTCAATTTTCAATGTTCAAGTAGCTAATTCATATTTAAGCTATCAGTTTACATTTTTTTACTTGAAAATTGTTAATTGAACATTATCTTTTACGGAATTATATACCTTAAGTCGCAAAGTTTGCATAACCTCACCCCCCAACCCCTCTCCGATGGAGAGGGGGGCATTCGTCCTCTTTTTTCTCCCCTCTCTTTTGGAGAGGGGTTGGGGCGACCGACGCTCGGGTGAGGTTCTGCGACTTAAAGTAGATAATTCCGATCTTTTAAGAGTCCTTCATTAGCTATCAAAACACTAATTACACTAAATAAAACTCTATTTATATAACAGAGAGCTAACAATAAAATGAAAAAATATACTTTATTACTTTCTTTTCTTTTTCTTTCTTTTTTCTCGGAGGCACAATTGCGTGGAGCTTTGGGGCAACGTGCTGTAACTGCTCCAAGTGTGGATGAATTGAATTATGCCGAACCCAAAGAATATGAAATTGCAGAGATAACTACCGCAGGATCAAAATATTATGACGGAAACTCAATGATTTCATTGTCGGGTTTGCGGGTAGGCGACAGAATCAAAGTTCCTGGAGATGCAGTGACCTCTGCCATTAAAAAATTGATGGGGCAAGGAATCTTAGAAGAAGTTGAGATTGTTGCCCTCAAAATAGAAGGCGATAAAATTTGGCTGAATATGGTTATTAAAGAACGTCCACGACTTTTCAAATTGCAATATACTGGAATCAAAAAAGGGGAACAAGAAACCCTGAATGATAAAGTTAAGGCATACAAAGGTAAAATTGTAACGGCAACCGTTAAAAAGAATATTGATTTGGCAATTCGTAAATTCTACCAAGATAAAGGTTATTTGAATGTTGGGATAAAAATTGCGGAGAAAACTGACTCGGCTCGTGGAAATAATGCGACCATGAAAATTGATATTGTAAAAGGTAGTAAGGTTAAAATTTCTGAAATAATTTTTGACGGTGTTACAGAGTTATCGGAAAGAACAGTTCGTAAGAAATTGAAAAGTACCAAACAAAAAGCATTTTACCGACTTTTTAGTCCTTCGAAATATATTCCTAAGAAATTTGAAGAGGATAAGGTTAAGTTAGTAGAGTTTTATAATAAAAAAGGATATCGTGATGCCCAGATTTTAATGGATTCTGTTTATAAAGATGGAGATAAATATGTTAAAATTTTGATAAAAATGGAGGAAGGAAAACAATATCATTATCGCAATATTTATTGGGAAGGTAATTATATTTATCCTGACAGCGTTTTATCAGAGATTTTAGCCATTAAAAAAGGTGATGTTTATAATGTTGAAGATTTAGAAAAACGTTTAAACGGAAAACCACAGGAAGATGTAAGTTCGGCTTACATGGATAATGGATATTTGTTCTATCAATGCGAACCCGTTGAAACTGCCGTTTTGGGCGATTCGATTGACATTACCTTCAGAATTACTGAAGGAAAGCAAGCAACCATTAACAAGGTAATATTAAACGGAAATACAAAAACTTCTGACCACGTAGTAATGCGTGAAATCAGGACTTTGCCAGGACAAAAATTCAGTAAGTCCGCCATTATTCGTACCGTGCGTGAACTTTCGACGATTGGTTATTTTAATCCTGAAAAAATTTCGCCAAATCCAATCCCAAAAGCAGATGGAACGGTGGATATTGAGTATAACGTGGAAGAAAAACCGTCTGACCAAATTGAATTATCGGGTGGTTGGGGTGGTTTCATAGGTTTTGTAGGTACGCTGGGTGTTACATTTAATAATTTTTCAGCAAGAAATATCACTAATTTGAGTGCATGGAAACCTCTTCCTGCGGGCGATGGACAGAAATTATCAATTCGTTTTCAAGCAAATGGTTCATCATTTCAAAATTATTCTTTATCATTTACAGAGCCTTGGTTAGGAGGTAAAAAACCAAACTCTTTTTCAATTACGTTGAGTCGTAGTATTTCGTATCCCTTTAAAATTCAGCAACAACAATTCCTTAGTGGCAATCAAGGAGGATTTGGTGGAGGCCAGTTTGGCGGAGGTGGCTTCGGCGGAGGTCAGTTTGGTGGCGGAGGTTTTGGTGGAGGTCAGTTTGGTGGAGGTTTTGGTGGCGGATTTACAACTGCCAATTCTGATAGTGCTGCAGCTGCCCAAGCGGAAGCGCACTTTAACAGTACCTCATTATCATTCAGTTTAGGTAAAAGATTAAAGTGGCCCGATGATTACTTTTCATTGAGTAACTCATTATCCTTCCAATTAATTGACGTTTTAAATTTACCGCAATACGGTTATCCAGAAGGGCAATCGGTTTCAGCATCGTTTGTCACGAATTTTTCAAGAAATAGTATTGATAATCCAACCTTCCCACGTTCGGGTTCGAGTTTTTCATTAACTGCTTCATTAACTCCTCCTTATTCATTGTTTGGTGGAAATAATAGCAACTTGATTGAATACCACAAGTGGATGTTTGATGCCTCGTGGTTTACGCCAATTACCAGTAAATTGGTATTCCACATGAGAACCCACTTAGGATTTTTAGGTTCATATAGTCCTAAAAAAGACATAACAAGTTTTGAACGTTTCGATTTAGGTGGTTCGGGTATGCAAACAGGATTTAATGTTATTAGCCGTGATATTGTTGCACTAAGAGGTTATAAAGATAGAGTTTTGGGTTCGCAAGGAACTTTGCCTCAGAGATTAGAAGGTGGGGTTAATGTTCCATCAAGTGGAGTTGCCTATAATAAATTTGTAATGGAAGTTCGTTATCCTGTGTCTTTAAATCCATCGGCAACAATTTTTCTTTTGGGTTTTGCGGAAGGTGGCAATAATTTTGCTAATTATACAGATTATAATCCTTTCAAATTGTACAAATCAGCAGGATTTGGGGCAAGAATCTTTATGCCTGCCTTTGGTATGATTGGAATTGATTATGGTTTCGCTTTTGATAAAATACCTGGAATTGGAGACGGTGGTCGTCAAGCATTTACTTTCTCAATTGGACAACAGATTCGTTAATTCAATGGTGAACGAGGTGCGTAACCTGAGCGAGTGATATAGTGATTGAATACTCTCCGAGTATAATATTCACTCATTCTATCATTCATTCATTATATCATTGACAATTTGTTAATGTTTTGTTAAAAACAACCGCATTGCAATATGAAAGTTGTGGGTACGTTAAAGAATCGAAACCATAATTAGGGTTTAAATTGTATTTGATTAAACTTTAAACTATTAAAGCCGTGAATAAGAAGATAATTTTACTAATTTTGCCTTTCTTTTGTGCTACACTGAATCTGAATGCTCAAAAATTTGGTTACATTGATACTGAATATATTACTTCAAGAATGCCTGAATATACCAATGCACAGGCAGAAATTGAGAAACTTACTACCAAGTGGATTAAGGAAGTATCTGATAAAAACGATGAAGTAACAAAATTAGAAAAAGCCTACCGTGCTGAAGAAATCCTTTTGACTGAGGAAATGAAGCAACAACGTCTCAGGGCTATTTCTGACAAAGAAAAAGAAGCAAAAGACCTACAAAATAAGGTTTTCGGGTATAATGGAGATTTGTTAAAGAAGAAACAAGACATTATGAAACCTGTCTTGGACGAAGTGGCAAAGGCAGTTGAAAAGATTGCAAAATCGAAAAGATTAGATTTTCTGTTCGATAAATCATCTGATGGAATAGCAATGTTATACACGAATCCAATTCATGATTACACAGATTATATTTTGGAGGAATTAGGCATTTCGCCCGACCAATTAAAGGAAAAGGAAAGAGAAGAAAACGAAGCAAAAACAAGTGAGGAAATCAAAGAAGAAGAAACTCCTGCAAAACAAAGTAAAGGTAAAACTGGTAAGTTTGCAACGCCTTTAAAGAGTGACGTAGAAGAACAACCAAAGTCTAATAGAAAAAATACAACAGTACCCAAAAAAGAGTAAAATCAACCAGAATAATAAAAAAAATGAGAAACAAATTTTTAATTGCCCTTTTCGCATTTGTCGTATTAGCAACTTCTAATATCAATGCACAACAAAAAATCGGTTACATCAGCTTAGACTATATCTTAGCTCAAATGCCCGAAGCAAAACAAGTAGAAACAGAATTGACGGCTACTAAGACTCAATACGACAATATGTATCAGTCGAAAGTGAAAGATTTTCAAGCGAAATTGGCTGATTATGAGAAAAACGGCTCAACAATGGCAGACGTGATCAAGGCTGATAGAGAGAAAGAATTGCAAGGCTTACAAGGCTCAATTGAAGAGTTTCGTCAGAATTCATCTACTTCATTGCAGAAGAAGCAAGCACAATTGTTGCAACCTTTGTTGAAGAAAGTTGAAGAGAATATGCACGCCTCAGCGAAGGAAAATGGTTATGCTTTTGTGTTCAACTATGATGCTGGACAAGGAACAACACCAATCGTGTTGCACGCACCAGATGATGCTAATATTTCGGACTTAATTTTAAAGCGTATGGGAATTACGCCAAAGCCATTAACTCCTCCAGCAGCAACACCTGCAACTACAACACCTGCAACAGGTGCTCCAAAGAAGAACTAAGATATTTTCTTTCAGATATTAAAAATCCCTCTCAGATTTGATTTGAGAGGGATTTTTTTTGGATTGGTTTAATAGCGACTACCTTAATATAAAGTTAGTTGTAGCTGATAATTGTAAAACTCCTCCACGATAATTGAGTGTTTTTGCATGAATAATGTTTCCATTGTCTGTAATGGTATGCCCAATATTAATGTAAATGTCATCCGTTGCCGTTGGTATTTGATTGCAAGACCAAGTGCTGGCATCTGTCCAAGATCCAGATTTTATTGTTTCAAAAACAGTACAACAATTGGTTGTGAGGATTAGGGGAATGGTTGAGCATTGCGGGGCGGTATATTTAATAATATTTCCATAATTGGTTAGCCATCCTGTATTTTCATCTACAAATGATAATGATACAGGATAGGCAAACATGTTCAACGACTTCCAAGTGTTACCTCCATCCGATGTTTTGAGAAATGAGCCATTAGGAAATGTTCCACAAATATAACCTACTTGACTATTTAAAAATTGAACGTCTTTTAAGCTACTGGAAATTGTACTTGTTTGTAATTGCCAATTTGTTCCTCCATTGGTAGTTTTAAGGATAGTGCTGTTATCACCCACAATGAAACCATCATTTGTTGTTGTAAAAGTTATATCATTAAAAGTAGTATTTGCTGGAATTTGAGCGATACCTAACGAAACTTCCGACCAAGTTATACCACTATTAATTGATTTTGCGATGAACCCATTTGATGCTTTGACACCAATAGCCCATATATTTGTTGTATTAGGAACAAAAGACAAGCTCAAAAACGTAGGATAATTGCTACCATTAAAAGTATTTACTGCTGTCCAAGTATTACCACCATTTGTAGTATAATAGATTGATCCAAAATCTCCCACAATCACACCATTACTCAAATCTTTGAAAGATATTTTTTTCAAAGGAAAACTTGTGCTTGTAGATATGTAAGTCCAAGTATTTCCTCCATCTATTGTTTTCATACATAACCCACTTTCTCCAACAACCCAACC
The DNA here is from genome assembly GCA_043769985.1 of Arcicella sp. Classification (GTDB taxonomy): domain Bacteria; phylum Bacteroidota; class Bacteroidia; order Cytophagales; family Spirosomataceae; genus Arcicella. The sequence continues at coordinate 10,509 of JAYVIV010000207.1, read as the reverse complement.
AGTTGAAGGACTTGTAAATGTGATACTATTTATCTGGATCAATGGACCATAACTTACACTATACACAGCATTCCATGAAACTCCACCATCTACAGTTCTTAGAATGGAAGATCCCCTAATTATAAAGCCAATATTTTTATCAATGAAATATACAACTTGATTTGGATTAAAATTTCCAACGGTTAAATTTTGAAGATTATAACTCGTAAAATCATAACCTCCCGCACTATTAATCACCACCGTACTGTTGGTAGCATTAGCAATATCCAACCCATCCTTACGCCATTGAATATTTGAACCAACAGGTAAATTGTTAGCTGTTAAAGTTACGGTCTGACCACAAAGTAATAATCCAGATGCTGTTACATTGGGCGTTGATAAAGTGGTAATAATAACAAATTGATTAGCTGAACAAGAACCTAAAGTACAGGTTGCTGTATAAGTTGTATTATTTGCAGGAGAAACTTTAATCACAGAACTCGTTGCTCCATTTGACCATAATAATGTTCCTGTACAACCTGAAACAGTTATAACAGCAGAATCTCCTAAGCAAATAGATGTTTTATTACTACTGATATTAATCAAAGGCGTAGGATTTACCGTTATTAATACAGCCGATGAACTGTCACTCAAACACCCATTCACCAAGCAAGCCACTTTATAATTTCTTGTTACGTTTGTAGAAACACTAATAGACTGACCAGTTAATCCGCCTGTCCAACCTAAAGTGCCACCCACGCAAGCACTGGCGTTTAAACTAAGATTTGTTCCTTGACAAATTATTGAGGTTGCAGGAGGATTAATAGTTGGCTGAGATGGTTTTATTCTGAATTGAACCGTAAAGATATCACTGCTATCACTGACACAATATCCATTTCTTATACAAACCGCTCTATATGTTTTGGTTTGAAAAATGGTTTCTGTTAAAGTTGTTCCTGTACTTCCATCTCGCCAGACTACTGTTTCATGCGCACCATTACATCCCAAAGCGGTTAGGGTGGTTGAACTTGTACCACAAACGAATGAATTATCTGTAATAACTGGTTTCGTTTTTGGGAGTACCACTATATTCAACGCCGCACTACTATCACTCGAACATCCATTTGAGGATAAGCAAGATGCTTTGAAATTTTTTGAAAACAAAGGAGTTAAAGTCAGGGGCGAACCTGACAAATTACCTGTCCATTTTACCGTTCCGACACAAGCACTGGCCGTCAGTGTTACATCAGAACCATAACAAAGGGCTTGAACTTGTGAGGCATTAACTGTTAAAACATTTGGTTTTGGCAATGGTGTAATTGAATAAATATTACTACTATCACTCGTGCAACCATTAATTGTGCAAGCTACTTTTACATTTACCGAACTCGTTAAATTGAAATTAATTGAACTCCCAGAACGATTTCCCGTCCATCCCAGAGTGCCACCAGAACAAGATGTAGCCGAGAGAGTGACATTCGCATTTGAACAAATGGAAGAACTTGGTCCAAAAATGGCTGGTTGAGACGGCTTAAATTTTACCACAACTGAAATTGAAGCACTATTTGTACTCCTGCAAAGATTAGTGCCTTCACAAGATGCGGTAAATAAATGAGTTACATTTATTGAACTTCCTCCAGCAGGAATAAAAGTATAAATAGAGCCAGTCGCAAAATTTGTTCCATTGTAGCTACTATTCCACCTCACAGTTCCACCATTATTGCACCCTGTGGCAGTTAAGGTTATTGATTCACCATTACAAATACTTCTGACACTGTTTACTGGTGGAACGTTTACGTTAATGGTTGGAGCGATTGGTGTTGGCTGAATTGTTAAAATTGCAGCAGTTCTCACGCTCGGACAACCCCTCACACATTGCCCTTGTGCATAATAGGTGTAAGTGCCTGCGGTTGCGGCAGTTGGTATATATTCGGAACCTGTTCCAACTTGATTTCCACCAGTTGGAGCATCCCACCAAGTGAGTGTGCCATTTTGGGCTTCTGAAAATGTTACTGAAAATCCACTTACACAGAGAGGGTCTTTCCCAACGGCATCATAAGGAAGCAATGTCCAAGTGCCAGCAGAATTTTCATTAATGTATCCCGATAGCGGCTGTGCAGGAGCAAAAGTTCCAGAGACTGGTGTACTATAAAAATTAACTGGTGCAACTCCATCTTCAAATACAGTGGTAACCGTTGGATTAGAATACCCCCCATAAGTGTTAGTATTGACTAAGGTAGCGATTCTTCCGCTCGGAGATTTTACTCTAAATTGAGTTTCGCTATGATATGGATTTGGTTCTGTATCTCCAACGCCACAATCATTCTGGTATCCACCTTTTTGTTTACGCCACGTAATGGAAATACTCACTTTCTTAACAATGCCAATATTTGTTGGTACATTAACCGTTGGGTCTGTTCCTCCCGTATTGATGAGGCCTCGGTCATAACCAACGGTGGGTCCTGAGTAAGCAAATGTGCCTGATGCCCCATTATTGCAATTGATTAAGTTTGCTTTTAATCCATTCCCTGGTGTGATGGCAGTTCCTTCACAGATGGTTTTGTTTGTGGTGATGGGTGGACTTGAAACAATACCCGTAATTAAAGCTGCTGCTGCCGTGGAGTCGCTAATACAACCGTTTTTATAACAAGCTACTGAAAAATAAGTCCCTCCAATAGCTGGAACACTAATAGAATTAACGCCCGAAATTCCATTTGACCATACCGTAGTGCTTCCTGCGGCACAAGCAGACGAAGTAAGAGTTACAGGATTATTATCACATAATACAATTGTTCCAAATGGCGTTAGCGTTGGACTGTTCGGACGAGGTTTTACAGTTATAGTATAATTGGCTGATAAGGTATCAGTTCCTTCAGTAACTAAGACTGTAAATCTTATTTGTGTGTTAACAAAAAATTCTGGAAGATTGAATGTGGTTGTTCTGGATGTCGAGAAAACTCCACCCAATGACGAACTCCAACGATAACTCACAGCGGTTGTATCCGAGCAAGGTGACGTTATGGCAACTAAAGTTTTCAATAATTCTGAACATTCAGCAGCAGGAATATTATCCTGAATAGAAACTGATAAGGGACAGCCTGGGCTACTCCTCGTATGTAGGTTTAAATTGGTGGGTTTTGTGGCACTTTTTTGTGAATAAGTGTAAGAAAAAAGTCCAAAAACTAAACAGATAATTAGCAGTAATATTTTTTTCACAGGACGTGGTGTTTAAGTGAAGATTATTAATTGAAGCAAGATACAAAAAATACCATATTTTGTAAAATGTCCTCAAGTCAATTTTTATAAAAAATGCAAAATTGAATATGTAGATAAAAAAGAGCTGCTCAAATCAAATTTGAGCAGCTCTTTTTGTTTAATGAAGCTAAAATATTTGATAATTTTCCACCAGATTAACAAAATAATTATCTGTTTGTAAATTCTCAGAATTTCACCCCAGCCGATACATAAAATGTACGACCATCAGCAGGTAATAATCCAGGACCTGGATAACCGCCCGACCTACGGGTAAAGTAGCGTTCATCGGTCAAATTATTAACGCCTGCTTTTAAGATATAATGTTTTAAAAATTTAAAATTTGATGATAAATCCTGCACTTGATAAGCCGGAATTACTCCCGTTGTGGCTGCTAAATTTGGTGTTTCAGTGTTCAAGGCATCAGAATATGCTTTGCCAATATCACTCATTTGCCACGTAACAGAGAAGCCTTTTTTAGTGTAGGTAACGCCAAAACGATTTATTTTCTTGGGAGCGTTTTCAACTCGCTTTCCTGTTAAATTTCCCTCAATTATTTGACCATTGGTTACGGAAGTCGTTTTGAAATCACGGTAAGTAGCATCAATGAAAGCGAGTGATGCAAAAATACTCAAAGAACCTAATTTAGTTTTTGGAGCAAATGCTGCAATAGGATCGAATTCAAGATATCCTTCAAAGCCTTGACTAACTGATTGTCCTAAATTTGTACGGTATTGAAATCTTTGTCCCGATGAATTAATTTGGCTAATTGTTCCAATTCGATTATCATAGTTCAAGAAGAAATAATCAACATCAAAATTAAAGAAGTTATTGATTTTCCCACGATAACCAAAATCAAAATTGAACCCTTTGGCATCTTGTAAATTTTCGTCAATTACATCCGTAGTAGCAGGAGGAGTCAAATCTGAAATAAGTACGGGGCGGTAGGCCTGCGAAATATTAGTATAAAGTTCAGATTGTTTTGTTAAGTGATATTCAGCCCCTGCCCCAAACAAAGCGAAGGTACGACTACGACTAAGTGGCGAAAGATTGGTTGGTTGCCCGTTCACAATATTAAAACGCCCTTGCATGGTTGAATTGATATTTTCAATTCTGGCACCCGTAGTGATTAAAAATCGGTCGTTGAAACGAAAGATATTTTCAAAAAAAGCGGCCATATTTGTGTTTTTGAACGCTAAATCTCGAGGATATAAACTTTCTACAAGGTCAAAGTTCATATCGGCATCAGCAGTTCCTTTGCCTAATTGCTGGCGATTAATATTTCCTTTGAAATAGCGTAGTCCAGTGGCAAGTGTATTGCTTTTCCCAAATAATTTATAGTCGGTCAGAAAACGTAATTCTGAACCAAAATTATGGTAGAAATCCCTATCCACCTGACGATTTTTTAAGTCATCAGCATCGGTAATAGATTTGGTGAATCCTACGCTGTTTCGTTCAGCAACTACCCCAAATGCTTTAAGACTCAATTTTGATTTTTCGTTAAAAATGTACTCCGCATTAAGCGAAGGAATCAGCCAAGGAGTACTCAACCAGTTCCTGCTGCGAGTACTTTGACGAGCATTCTGGGTAAATTGAGCATCGCTTAATCCGCCAGCTTGTTGTGACTGAAAGGTCATATAAGTTATCTCAGCCCCTACTTTCAATTTATTTGACAAAGCATAATTTAATGCTAAATGGGCGTGGTCGGTATTGAAATAGCTATTATCTCGCCATCCATTTCCCACTCTTTTTTGGTAATAAGCTGTGTAACTCAGTTTTCCTGTCGTCCCACCGACATAATTGAAGGTACTGAATAACCCGTTACTCCCTGTTGTGTTTTGAGATTCTACGGTGAATCGAGTCGAAATATCTGGTTTTCTCATGACAAAATTCATTAAACCACCAAACTGCGAGCCATACTGTAAGGACGATGCTCCCCGTACAATTTCAATTCTATCAACCACCTCCAGCGGTGGTGTGTAATATGCCTCTGGATAGCCCATTGGGTCGGGGGTAATATCGTATCCATTCATTCTTACATTAAATTCCCAAGAGCGATTAGGGCTGAGTCCACGTGAAGCAACTCCTAATTGAATACCCGAACCATCGTTTTCCCAGACTGAAATTCCAGGAGTACGGCTGAATACTTGGCGAGCATTATTCATGGCTAAATTAGCATTGATGTTATCTAATTGGATCACTTCATTTTTCTTGGTAGCGTAGATTGAAAATCCTTCTACTTCCAACAAATGCTCGTTTCCTCTTACACCTCGGCTTGCAATTACGTCAATACCGTTTAGAATGTATGAAGATTCTTCCATCTTGAAATCCACTTTTTTTATCTCATTATCATCAACTTTTACAGTGATTTCTTGAACTTTCAGACCAATACTTGATACTGAAAGAACATATTCTCCTGCTGGAACAGACTTGATGACATATTCTCCATTTTGGTTAGATTGTACTCCCCTAACCGTTCCCTTTAGTGTAATATTAGCACCAACGATAGCTTGGTTTTCTTGATTAAGAATTTTTCCAGATATGCTCGCTTTTTGAGCAAACAGACTCATTTGAAAAACTAAAATGAGTAGTATTGTATTTATTAAAGATTTCATGTTTTTTTATAAAGTTTGTTTAGATAGATTCTAAATAACATTACAAAAGTATGAACTGATATTTTTAAATCAAAATTATTTAGAATTTTTCTAAATAACATTTTTTAAAATATATCTCTATGATTTGATTTGAACATGAATTTGATATAACGTATTCACAATACCCTCAATATTTGAGTATCAAAGGCAATAATTTATGGGGTGATGAACAGATTTTTACGAATTATTCTCACGACTATTACATTATACATAAAAAGAATCCCTCTCAAACTTAATTTGAAAGGGATTCTTTTTATTCGAATAATAATTCATATTTACATATCTAAATATTTCATTAGCATATCGTATCGCTCACGGTCGGGAGCCTCGATGGCTTCAAAATTATAGGCACCCACAACATCATATTCGTATCTTGCCAAGGTTGCAATAACAGTAGTAATGTCTTGTCTATTCAATTTCAAGGTCAAAATATCTTTTGATTCTTCTGAAAATGAGCCACTTGTATAATATGAACTAATTATTTTTGTATTATTGGATTCAATCAAACGGCTAATTTCCGCCAAAGAATAACTTCTATTTTCAACGGCAATTTCCAAAACTGCTCCTAATTCTTGAGTGCCTAAATTTTTTGAAAATCGGTTCAACAATTCGGTAACACTTATGGTACCTGTAAATTTATTGTCTTCATCCAAAACCACAACTGCCTGTAAATCATGCTTTTGCGATATGGCTAAAATTTCTAAAACGTGTTGATTTTCAGAAACGGCTACTTCTCCGAATTCGGGTTGAAGTGCTAATAAAGGCAAATCTTCGTCTGCTTCAGTAAGAATATCTTGGTTTATTAAACCTCTATATTCCAAATCGTTCACAATCGGGAGTTGTCCAATTCGGTACTCTTCCATCAAATCTATCGCTTTTCCAACTGTATCGGTGGATTTCAAGATAGGTAACATCGGATTAATCAAGTCTTTTGCGAGCATATTATTCTTTTATGAGAGTGGTAAGGATATTGGTAATTAGTCCAAAATATTCTTAAATCGCTACACTAAATTACTGAATTAATTGTATTCTCCAAATTTATTTGTTAAACTAATTCTTCCGCATGAATTGGGTTTTTCACGAGCCAATTTTCCAATATTTCGTTAAATCTTTCAGGTCTCTCCATCATTGGAGCATGACAACATTTATCAATAAAATGTAATTCAGAATTCTGGATTAAGCGATTAAATTCATGTCCAACTTGTGGAGGAGTAATCGTGTCGTTGAGTCCCCAAACTAAAAGTGTTGGCGTTTTGATGTTAACAACCTCTTTAGACATATTGTTCCGTTGAGCAGACTTGGCAATAGAAATAATTCTGATAACTTTTGAAGCAGTATTGGTAATATCAAAAACTTCATCGACTAATTCTTTGGTGGCGGTGGCTGGGTCATAAAAAGTATATTCAACCCTTTCCTTGATATAGGCATAATTTCCACGTTTTGGATACGAACCGCCCATGCCATCTTCAAAAAGCCCTGAACTGCCCGTTAGAACCAATCTTTTAACTTTTTCTGGATTTTTCAAAGTATAAATTAACGATACATGACCACCCAAAGAGTTCCCTAAAAGTGTTAAATCATCAAAACCTTTCCAATCTACAAATCCTTCTATGAATTCACAAAGCCCTTCGCAACCTGCCTTCAAAATTGGCATATCGTAGATGGGCATCATTGGAATAATCACACGATAATTTCCTTTAAAACCTTCAATAACACCGGCCCAATTGCTCAATGCACCGAATAAGCCATGGAGTAGCAAAAGAATTTCTCCTTCGCCTTCATCAATATATTTGTAGCCGTTGCCTTCGTGGATTTGATAGTTCATAAGTTCAATATTTTAATAGTCCTTGAATATCAATTAAAACGTTTTAAAGTTTAAAATGTAACTCGCACTATGTTAAAATTAATTTGTTGATAATGTAATAACGGTTTTATGCTATTTTAGTTAAGACCTAAATTTACCACAAAATAATAAAAAATCGTTGAAAAGTATGTTATTTTTGTGTTAGCAATTTTATACAAAAGATTATTTTGTTGATTTTTAGTACAATTATTTTTTTAAATATTTGATTTATAGGTGTTTATAATAATTTTCTGCGATTTGTATATTTTGAGTTCTTGTCTTGCATGAATGTAATAAAAAGTATTCATAATGAATTTTTGATAAATGATATTATTAGAATAATGCAAAATTCCTTTATTTTGTCATACAGTTTTTTATTTGATTTTATTGTCTTATTTTTCAAATTAGTAAATTCCAAATCCAATTTTAAAAGATTTCATTTTCGTGATTGATAATATCAACAAATATTTTCTCCATATTTGAAGTAAAATCATCCCAAAATGGTATGGTTTTAGATTAAGAAATTGTTTAAGTTAATCTTTTGGGCTTAAAATTTATCTGTTCAATTAATCATTCAAATTCTTATCTTTCAAAACGATAGAACATAATTTAACAACCAAATAAACATGAAAAAAGCATTGATATTACTTACATCCTTTATTGTGATGACGGCTTGTGTGAGCAAGAAAAAATTGGCGGAAACTCAAGCAGAATATTCCACTTTCAAAGCGAGTTCAGAAAATAGTTTGAATAAAATCAGAACTGAATTGCGAGATTGTGACAAATCAAAATCAAGCGTAGAATCCGAATTGAAGTCAAAGACTAATGAATTAGATATGAAATCAAAACAATGGGTGGTACAAAATAAAGCTCTGGAAGACCAAATTGATTATCTGAAAAAGACTAATACTAATCTTTTAGATAGAATGTCTGATCTTTCGATTGTGAGTAAGTCGGGGGCAGAATCTATTAAAAAATCTTTGGAAACTTTAAATGACCAAAGTAAATATATCAAAGATTTGAATTCGTCAGTTCAGCGGAAAGATTCTTTAAATTTAGCTTTGGTGATGACATTAAAACGCTCATTGGCAGATATCAATGATGATGACGTGACGGTTGAAGTGAAAAAAGGAGTGGTATATATTTCAATTTCTGATAAAATGCTTTTTCAATCAGGAAGTGCCATGATTAATCCAAGGGCGGAGGTCGTTTTGGAAAAAGTTTCAAGGGTGGTGAATGACCACAAAGAATTAGATATTTTGGTTGAAGGCCATACAGATAACGTACCAATTTCGACGAATTGTTTAACGGATAATTGGGATTTATCGGCAAAAAGAGCAACTTCAGTAGTGAGACTTTTGCAGTCAAAATTTAGTATTTCACCCGAACGTATGACGGCAGGTGGACGTTCAGAGTATGTTCCAAAAGTGTCAAATTCAAATGATTCAGGGCGTAAAGTGAATCGCAGAACTGAAATTATTGTCTTGCCAAAACTTGATCAATTCTTCCAGATGTTGGCAAATGGACAGAAATAGGGGACTATGTATGAATTATGAGGTATGAATTGTGTTTAAAGGTAACAGACTACCTTTTTTTCATAGTTCTAAATCGGAATTTTGATTTTTACTCATAATTCATACCTCCCAACACTCTTTCCGTTTTTTTGTGTATCTTTTGTTTTCTACAGGAATAATTGCACGGTTTTTGTTCTTTTCAAAATAACTAATTGCTCAATTTGTTTCAAAGCTACCATTACTTTGATTCAACCTATCAAACAATCATAATATTATGAACAAAATTACCGTGTTTTACCTATTGATAATTCTGACAAATTCATGCGTGAGTAAAAAAAAATTTGTGGAAATGCAAGACGAATACACAACTTTCAAAGCCACTTCAAGAGATAATATTTCCAAAGTTAAAAATGAGCTAAAAGATAAAGATAAACAGCTTTTTGCCTATGAATCTGCCACGAAAACTCGTAATAAAGAATTAGACATTCGTTCAAAACATATCAAAAGTTTGGACGAACAGATTGATTTTTTGAAAAAGACTAATTCGAAATTGTTAGATAAAATGACAAACCTTACCCTCATGAGTAAGGCGGGTGCAGATAGTATGAGAGTATCAATGGAAACCATCAATGAACAAAGTCAATATATTGAAAATATCACGGCTGCTATTCAACGAAAAGATTCATTGAATATCTCATTTATTGTGACGCTAAAAAGAATGATTAATTACGAAATTTCCGACGAAGATTTCAGTATAAAAGCTCGAAAAGGATTGGTTTGTATCTCAGTTTCTGATAAAATATTTTTTTCTTCCAATAATGCTAACCTAAACCAAAAAGGAGAAAATACGCTTGAAAAAATTGCCAAAGCCCTCAATGCCCACCCAGACTTAGATATTTTAATAGAAAGTCATACGGATAATTCACCCATTTTTACGGACGGAATCAAAGACAATTGGGATTTGAGTACCAAACGTGCTACTGCCATTGCAAGATTATTACAAACTCGTTTTGGAGTACAACCTGATAGGATTTTGGCAGGTGGGCGTGCAGAATTCTCATCCAAGGAATATAGCGGAACGGAGTCAAATAAAAAGCAAAATCGTAGAATTGAAATCATAATTATGCCAAAATTAGAGCAATTTTTTCAAGACTTAGTGAATGGGCAAGTTAAATAGTTGGCAGTGGGTAGTAGGCAGTAAAAAAAACGGAACTATCTACTATTTGACGCAAAACCTCACCTCCGACCCCTCTCCGATGGAGAGGGG
>JAYVIV010000206.1:0-6843 GCA_043769985.1 Arcicella sp. | reverse complement strand
TAAAAATAGGCGGAAACGTTGTTGATAATCCGACTTTAAGAGAAAATTTCTTAAACGATTTCGCCCAGATTCCTTCACCCAAAATATTAGTACATGGCGGTGGCAAAATTGCCACCCAAGTAGCCGTGAAAATGGACGTTGAAACCGTTATGGTAGAAGGAAGACGCATTACCGACAAAGCCATGCTTGACGTGGTTACGATGGTTTACGGTGGTTTAGTCAATAAAACCTTAGTCGCTCAACTCCAAAGCCGAGAAGTGAACACCATCGGACTCACAGGGGCAGACGCAGGCGTGATTTTATCCAAAAAACGCCCCGTTGCAGCAATTGATTATGGTTTTGTGGGCGATATTGAAAAGGTAGATAACGAATTTATTGACAGCCTTTTACAACAAAATCTTGTGCCAATTTTTGCTCCACTGACCTACGACAAAGAGGGCAATATGCTCAATACCAATGCTGATACTATTGCTCAGGCTCTGGCAATTGCGATGTCTAAAAATTATGAAGTAAATTTGGTTTATTGTTTCGAGAAAAAAGGCGTTTTGACCGATGTGGACGATGATAATTCAGTAATTCCTATTCTGAAAAAAGAGTATTACAAACAATTAAAATCTGAGAAAAAAATCCATACAGGCATGATTCCGAAGTTGGATAATGCTTTTAAAGCGATTGAAGAAGGGGTTTTGCAAGTAACGATTTGCCATGCGGTGGAGGTGAGGTTGGCGGTGAATGAAGGGGTGGCGGGGACGAGGATTGTTTAAGGTTATCATTTTAATTAAAAATGGAGAATAAAATACATACATTGTTGTTAAGACAAAATTTACAATTATACTTTAACAGCGTTTATCCCTTCGCTAAAATTGAGTCAGAACATACAATTGAAAGACAAATTCATATCAGATTTGACCTCGGTGGTAACCATAAAAATGGAACTTCCAAAAGAGTAAAACAAGCAACTGACAGAGCAGTAACGCTTTTTAATGACACATTTACCAATCAAGACAATGAGATTTGGGTATTAATTTATGAATATCCAGAGCCTAATTTTTATAAAGTTACCAATGAATATTTGCACCAACAATTTCCCTCAGAATTATTCAATGAATTTTACAATCAATTGGAACAGGCAGATGAAGACGAGACACAAAAGAGGATAATTATTGGTAAGCTACCAGTTAAGGACATTGAAATTAAGAATATATTAAACGCCATTGCAAATACGGAAATGGGATTTGAGCCAAAGATTAATCAACAAATATTTTTCATTGATTCTTTAACCGATAAAGCATTTCAAATGTACGACGATAGAGGTTGTTTTGTTTGGAGCGACAATGCCGACAAAATTAGAAATATTTACGTCAAACGGAATAAATGGATAGTAGATTACCATAAACCAGAAATTGATAGCTATTTTACGTAAAATCATTTAAACCAATAACGAATAAAATCCCCACAAATGCACACCAAAGGTTTACTTTTTGGCATAGCAATCGGCGACGCTTTGGGCGTTCCTGTTGAATTTATGAGTCGCAAACACTTGCAGGCGAATCCCGTGGTCGGTATGCGTGAATTTGGTACGCATCACCAACCTGCTGGTACGTGGTCGGATGATTCTGCGATGTCATTTTTATTGGTCGAACAACTGATTGAAGGCTATGATATCGAAGGATTAGGTAAGAAATTTTGTCAATGGTATCAGTATAATTATTGGACTCCACACGGTGATATTTTTGATATGGGTGTTGCTACTCGTAATGCCATGGATAAAATTGCCAAAGGTGTATCTGCCTTAGAATCAGGTGAATGTGATGATTATTCTAATGGGAACGGCTCATTGATGCGGATTTTACCCTTGGCTATTTACCTTCAAAATAAATCAATCGACCAACGTTTTTGCATCACAAAAGAAGTTTCTGGCATTACGCATTCACACATCCGTTCGGTGATTGGATGCTTCTTTGCCGTTGAGTTTGTGATACAGTTATTAGCTGGAAAAGATAAATGTATAGCCTATTCCGAAGCCCAAAATATCGTTCGTGATTATCTCCATTTAATCGACATAAAATCCTCTGAAATAGAACTTTACAACAGGATTCTTTTCGATGATATTTCCAGAATTCCAGCACAAGATATTTATTCATCAGGTTACGTTTTGCATACTTTGGAAGCAAGTCTTTGGGCATTTTTGACAACGAATACTTTTAAAGATGCCATTTTAAAAGCTGTCAATTTAGGAGATGATGCCGATACAATTGGCTCATTAACGGGCGGTATGGCAGGGCTATTTTACGGATTCGAGCAGATTCCAGAAGAATGGATAAATCAATTAGCAAGAAAGGAAGATATTGAAGAGTTAAGTCGTAGGTATGAATTATGAGGTCGCAGGGATTTTAGACCTCAATTTGTACCTATAACCTCATATTTAAAAACATGACTTTACAACAACAAGTAACAGAAGACGGAATTGTCTTATTAAAACAACTCATTGCTACACAGTCGTTTAGCCGTGAGGAAAATCTAACGGGTGATGTTCTCGAAGAATTTTTCAGAGAAAGAAATTTGCCGTTCCGAAGAAAGATTAATAATCTTTGGTCAAGAAATAAATACTTCAATTCCGAGCTTCCAACGGTATTATTAAATTCCCACCACGACACCGTAAAACCCAATCCTTCATGGACCTTGAACCCATTTGAGCCTCTGGTGAAAGATGGAAAACTGTACGGTTTGGGTAGCAACGATGCGGGTGGTTGTTTAGTTAGTTTATTGGCTACTTTTTATTACTTTTATAATCGTAGCGATTTGAAATTCAATATATTATTTGTGGCTTCAGCAGAAGAGGAAATCTCGGGAGCAAATGGTTTAGAGTTATTAATTAAAGAAAATGATTTGCCAGAAATAAATTTCGCCATTGTTGGAGAACCCACCCAAATGCACTTGGCAATTGCTGAAAAGGGATTAATGGTAGTTGATTGCACAGCTCATGGGAAGGCAGGACACGCCGCTCGTGAAGAAGGAGATAACGCCATTTATAAAGCCATCAAAGACATCAATTGGATTCAAAATTATGAGTTTCCAAAGCTGTCGCCTGTGTTGGGCAAAATGAAAATGTCGGTAACTATTATCAATGCGGGCAAGCAACACAACGTTGTGCCTGACACTTGCACGTTCACGATTGACTGCCGAGTAACGGAGCAATATACCTTGGAAGAAACCCTCGAGATTATTCGTCAAAACATTGATTCTGAGGCAGATGCACGCTCTATTCGTCTGAAACCTTCGTCCATTTCTGAGACTCATCCCATCGTGCAGGCAGGACTTTCAATGGGCAGAATAACCTACGGCTCACCCACCACTTCTGACCAAGCGGTTTTGGATTGTCAATCTCTAAAAATGGGTCCAGGGCATTCAGAACGCTCACATACGGCTGATGAGTTTATTTATTTGAGCGAAATAGAGGAGGGAATTGATTTATATATTAAGATGTTGGGTAAGGTGATTTTGTAATTTTGAGCCATGGGATTTTGCCATTCTGTTAATAAAATATTCATTGCTCAAAGCTGATAACTCAAAGCATATTATCTTTGAATAAAATTTAAATAGATTAAAATCATGGAATTATTAATCGAAGAAGAAAAATATACCGTCGAAGATTTCCGCAAAATGGAAAATTTGGACGAAAACCATTATTACGAACTTGTAGAAGGCGAAATTGTGAAAAAAAATGCCCCAACTCCCCAGCATCAAGCTATTTTAGGAAATCTCAATGATATTTTAAGAACTCATGTGAAATCTAAGAAATTAGGAACAGTTTTGTTTGCACCAATTGATGTATTCTTAGATGCAAATAATCAATTACAGCCAGATCTGATATTTATTGCCAACGAAAAAAAGCATATAATAACTTCCAATGGAATTGAGGGCGTTCCGACAGTAGTGGTTGAAATTATGTCTCCAAGTACAGGTAGGTATGATAGAGGAGGTAAAATGCGAGTTTATAAACGTCATGCCGTTGCAGAGTATTGGATAATTGACCCAAAAAGTCAATCAGTAGAAATCTACGTTTATCGTGATGGAGACTATGATTTGGATAGTTTTGCCGTAGAAAATGGCGAATTAAAAACCACAATTTTTCCTGATTTAAACCTAAAAGCAGAAGATATTTTTGCTGATATTTAAAACCCAAAAAAATTGAGCAAGCTCTGGCAAAAAGATAACGTTTCGGTAAACGAAAAAATAGAAAAATTTACCGTCGGGCGTGACCCCGAATTTGATATGCTCCTCGCACAATTTGACGTGCAAGGCTCATTGGCACATACCCGTATGCTCGAAAGCATTGGACTATTAGAAAAATCGGAACTCGCTGATATTCAGGCAGAACTTCAACATATTTATGCTGAAATTCAAGCTGGAAACTTTGAAATTGAAGAAGGAATCGAAGATGTACATTCACAAGTAGAATTACTTTTGACTCGTAAATTGGGTGAAGCGGGCAAGAAGATTCATTCTGGTCGCTCAAGAAATGACCAAGTTTTGGTGGATTTAAAACTCTTCACTCGTTCACGTTTGCAGGAGGTAGCAGAGGCGAGTAATAATCTTTTTGAACTTTTAATTTCATTAAGTGATAAGTTTAAAGAGGTACTTTTACCAGGTTATACGCACCTTCAAATTGCCATGCCTTCCAGTTTTGGTTTATGGTTTGGGGCGTATGCTGAAAGTTTGGTGGACGATATGGAAATGCTCCAAACGGCATACAAAATTGCCAATAAAAACCCCTTAGGTTCGGGTGCGGGGTATGGTTCATCATTTCCATTAAACCGCACAATGACTACGGAACTCCTTGGTTTTCAGGAACTTCACTACAATGTAGTCTATGCACAAATGTCTCGTGGTAAGACAGAATTGTTCGCCACAACTGCCATTGCCCAAATCGCTTCAACGCTTTCACGTTTAGCAATGGACATTTGTTTGTACAATTCCCAAAACTTTGGTTTCATCAAATTACCCGATGAAATGACTACGGGAAGTTCAATAATGCCCCACAAAAAGAACCCAGATGTGGCGGAATTATTAAGAGGAAAAACCAATCGATTGAAAGGATTACCCATTGAAATTCAGTTAGTTATGGGTAATCTTCCGTCGGGTTATCATCGTGAAATGCAGATTTTGAAAGAAATTCTAATTCCCGCTTTTGATGAGATTCTGAATTGTTTGGATATGACTTATTTCATGCTTTCAAATATTGAAGTAAAAGAGAACATTTTAACGGATGAGAAGTACGATATGTTGTTTTCAGTAGAACGAGTAAATGAATTAGTTTTGCAAGGAATACCATTCCGTGAGGCTTATAAAATTATTGGAAATGAAATAAACTCAGGCACATATTCACCCAATCGAAATCTCAATCATACGCACGAAGGAAGCATTGGAAATTTATGTAACCCGCAGATTACCAAGATGATGCAAGAAGTTTTGAGTAGATTTAATTTTGAAAAAGTTGAAACTGCGATTAATATTTTATTGAAATAGATATTTGTAATTATATAAAGAAGCCCAACGAAACGTAAATTTCCATTGGGCTTCTCTATTGGCAATAATCACTAATTCACAACTCACTAAATCACAACTAAATTACTTCCCCTGTGCCTCCACAACTGCAATTGCCACCATATTCACAATCTCACGAACGGAAGACCCTAATTGAAGTACATAAACTGGCTTTTTTAGCCCCAATAAAATCGGTCCAATGTATTCAATATCAGACGTTTCTTTCAGTAAGTTATAGGCAATATTTGCAGCAGAAAGATTTGGGAAAATCAACGTATTTGCTCCTTCTTCGGCGAGTTTTGAGAAAGGATAGTTTTCTTTAATTAACTCATTATCAAAAGCCAAATGTGCTTGCATTTCGCCTTCCACAATCATTTCAGGGTGTTTTTTCTGTAAAATTGCCGTTGCCTCACGCATCTTTAAGGCATCCTCACCATTGGCAGTTCCGAAGTTTGAATACGTCAATAAAGCAATTCTTGGTTTCAAGTTGAATTGTTCAACGGCTTTGGCAGTAAGTTCTGTTATTTCAACAATATCTTCAACTGTCGGATTGAAATTCACCGTTGTATCAGAGAAAAATACAGGTCCTTTTTTGGTAAGTAAAATATACATACCCGATACTTTTTTTACACCCTCTTCACGACCAATAATTTGCAAAGCTGGACGAATAGCATCTGGATAATTACGAGTTAAACCCGAAATTACACAATCAGCATCACCCGTTTCAACCATCATTGAGCCAAAATAACTTCGCACCTGCATCTGTTTGTGAGCTTCGTATTGATTATATCCTTTGCGTTTTCGTTTCTCGAAAAATAAATCCCCATAAGTTTTTAGCCGTTCTGTCATTTCGGGCGAACGAGTATCAATAATTTCTACATCACCTAAATCTAAACTATGAGAGGCAATTATACCTTTAATTTTTTTAATATCTCCTAATAAAATTGGCGTACAAATGCCTTCATCCTTCGATTGTTGAACGGCTTTTAACACTTTCAAATTCTCTGCATCGGCAAAAACAACTCGTTTTGGTGAACGTTTGGCACGATTGACGATATATTTCATCATTTGGTTATCCAAGCCTAACCTTTTACTCAATTCCAATTCATAAGCATCCCAATCTTGAATAGGATTTTGAGCCAATCCAGATTCCATGGCGGCACGAGCAACGGCTGGAGCAACCGTAGTAATGAGTCGTGGGTCAACGGGTTTTGGAATGATATAAGTACGCCCAAAAGTTAGGTTTTTTTCGTTGTAAGCTAAGTTTACAATGTCTGGAACGGGTTTTTTTGCTAA
>JAYVIV010000205.1:0-43332 GCA_043769985.1 Arcicella sp. | reverse complement strand
GGTTTGTGACCAAGCGTATGTTCCAATTCCAGAGACGGTCAAGGTTGTTTTACCGCCCTGACAAACCGTGGTTGCTCCCGTAATAGTTACCGTTGGATTTGGATTGACCGTCACACTAACCCCCGCAGAAGGATTACTCGTACAAGTCCCAACCGTACATGTTACGGTGTAAGTAATGGTTCCGACAATATCAGTTGGTACTGAGATTGTACTTCCTACACCGCCATTTGACCAATTATAAGTTCCCGAACAACCTGTTGCCGTTAAGCTGGTTGCCACATCTTTACATACGGATAAATTTTCACCGCTGATGGTTGGTTGTGTCGGTGCGGGATTGACCGTCACACTAACCCCCGCAGAAGCCGAACTCGTACAACTCCCAACCGTACATGTTACGGTGTAAGTAATGGTTCTGACAATATCAGTTGGTACTGAAATTGTACTTCCTACGCCCCCATTTGACCAATTATAGGTTCCCGAACAACCTGTTGCCGTTAAGCTGGTTGCCACATCTTTACATACGGATAAATTTCCACCGCTGATTGTCGGTGTACTTGTATTTGAGTTAATTCCTACCTCTAAATTCGCTGAATTTGGACTTGGACAATTACTAGGAGAAGCAGAAATACATTTTGCCGTGTAAGTCCCAGAAACAGTTACGACTATTGATGTTGCGGTTACACCATTTGACCATGTTGGAATCAATCCACTACCTGCCGCACAAGCACCATTCAAAGTTGCCGATGTTCCACAAACTGTATTGCTCCCGCCTTCAACTGAAACCGTTGGAGCATTGGGTGTATCATTAATTGCAATGGTAACTGGCTTGCGATCAGTGGCTATTGTCTCACAATTTGGTGCTGTTGTACCTCTACAAGCTACGTAGTAAGTAAAAGTCCCCGTTGTCGTTACATTGTAAGTATCACCAATAAAGAAAGTTGTTGTTGCACTTGGTGAAGCATACCAAACTGGTGTTGTGTTTGTGGCACACGTTGCCGTTAATGGAAATGAACTATTTGCTGCCGTTTTGCAGAATGTCCCACCACCGGAAATGTTTGTTGGTGCCGCTGGAATTGGATTCACCGTCACACTAACCCCCGCAGAAGCCGAACTCGTACAACTTGATTGCGTACAAGTCACTGTGAAGGTTCCTGTTACTGTTACTGTAATTGAATTCGTAGTGGCGTTATTTGACCATAAATAGGTGCCGCCCGAACAAGCCGAAGCCGTTAAAGTAGCACTCGTTCCTGAACATATCGTCACGTCACCACCACTAATCGTTGGTTGTGTCGGTACGGAGTTTACTGTTATTGTTACTGATTTTCTATCAATATCCTTAGTCTCACAATTAGTTGTGTTATTACGACATCCTACCGTGTAAATCTTTGTCCCAACGCTATTTGGAGTGTAAGTCAAAATCGCTCCAGTGCCAATGGAAGTTGTCGTGTTTCCCTCATACCACTGTGCGGTCTCATTGGTTAAACAAGTCGCACTCAATATTGCACTCTCTCCTAAACAAATAGTGGACTTATTTGCCGACACATTCGTGGGAGATAGCACATTACAAGTAGTTGGATTTGCAGGCGGTAAACAGCCTTGAAAAGTAGTACAGTGAATTTGGACTACATTGGAATTATTGTTATTAACAATAGAGTTTGCTACAAAACTACCATTCATCTCGCCACCCGAAGAAGTGACATTTGCCCAAGGAGCAAGAATACTACCTTGAAAACCAACTTGATTCATGGTAAAGGCAGTTGTACCGCTTCCAAAATTCCAAAGAATAAACGCTTGTGGAGAAGTTTGGTAATTACTACCAATTGTACCAGTACTTATCTGGCTTCCGTTGTAAGAAACTGTCGTTTGTGGCATATTTGTTAGTGAACCAGAAACATTAATTAACACAGTTGAACCACTTGGAGCGTTTATATTTACGTTCAAAAATGAAAATGCTTGAACCTCTGCAGCCGTTAGATTGAAGACATTCAAGCTCGATGATGTACCTGTAAATGTTATTTCACCAAAACCATTATTACTAACTGTACCTGTCTGAGAGAGTCCAGACCAAAAGGTAGATTTATTTTTTAGATCAATTTCTGAATTTGAAAACGTGATTCCTAAACTACCCTGAGCAATAGTACCTACCACAACAGTGGGTGCAGAAATCAAAGTCCCTCCATATCTAACACTACCATTATTGACCTGTCCTGAGTTGTAACTCAAATTTCCAGCAACAATTAAATCGTTTCTATTTGGATCATTAGTTAAACAATTTTGAGCACCAATTCCCCAGTTGCTCACTGTGAAGTTTCCTCCCACAGCAACTCGTCCCCAAACTTGATCATTACTTGATTTAAAATCTCCAAATGTGAACACAGCAAAACCTTTGGCATCTCCTAAGTCAGAGCATTGAGCATTCGCAATATTGGAGTTTAACGTCAATGAAGCAACGAGAACGCCGAGAAGGCTTCTACTTAAAATAAAAGGTTTTCCGATGTTCGAGTAAATCCTCTTGCCCGTGACTAAGTTTAAATAGTTCTTAAATTTCTCGGAATTATCAAAGCCTATCAGATTAGACAAAACTCGCCCTCCGAGAGACTTGAATAAGACCCCAAAAGCACCATAAAATCTCCGCATAAATTTTTTTGAAGAAATATTCTTAAAAAAATTGGCACGGTTGTTGGTAATGCTATTATGTTCCGAATTTTTACCAGTCTGAGACTGTGACGAATAGGAAACTTCATTCTCATAAAATGAGAGTAAAGCAACAGTAAAGTTTTTCATATTAGAAACTTTATTAGTTTTTGTTGGGCGGATTGTTAGTAAATTATCTTCAAGTAATCACGAGAAGTGATTAAAATAAATTCGATTCAAAAACAGTAAACATGGGCATGGCGTAGCGTGAGGACATAGGAATGACATGAGCAAAGAAAATTGAAAAATTTTCAAAGCAAACATGAAATACCCTGACGCTCAGGATAGCGAATACAAATGTTTAATGTGTGTCTGTAAGGAATTAAAAAAGAACAGTCGGATAAGGCGGTGACCATTCAAAATTCTCTAAATTATTGATTATAAGATGAATTGTTGAAGCAAGGAAACTTCACAATGTATCCAGAATAGTAATCTTCTCCTGTTTTTCGAAAAAAAGCACGAAAAACACGAAATCCATTTAACTCACAAGGGCGGTGAATTGAATGGTAAAACCTACCTTAGTACTTCATTTGGCGGAAATACAGAAAATTGGCGAATTTTAAATTATAACTACTTGGCTTTTTAAATTAGGGAATTGGCTCTACGTTACCTTTATCTCTTAGGCGAAAAAGTGGATAAATGATAAGACGTACTCCGTATTGATTCCATAAATTGAAACAGATTGTTTTTAATAAACAAAATTTTTCACAATTGTTTTTATTCTAATTCTTAGTCTGCGTTGACGTAAGAATTTCATTAGAAATAGAGCCAAAATCATGCCAAATTATACATTTAAAGTCATTTTTATTTTTTTGATTTTTTTTTGGAGTAATTTTTGCACCAATCTAACTAAATAAAATCAAGGTTTTAAAGCCAAAATTGCACTACTTTTAGAAGAACGAAGTGTATTATTTTTTAAAATTTTCACTAAACTGTGAAGGAACTATTTAACGACCATCGCTTAAAATTTATAATTCTAAAAAAATAAATATGCTGTTTAGCTAAGTTTGCTTAACGACCCTACCAGCATTGCTCCAACAAATACTGCACGTATTAGCGTTCTCGAAAGACCCTAAATCTGATTTTTATAAACAGGCAATGGAAGTATATGAAATCTCTCGTGATTTGAATTTTGAAAAACATCTTATTGCTGAATATTGGAAAGATGATGCAACGGTGACCTACACACCCGCAGGGCATACTATTCATATTTTGGTGAATTCCCTTGAAAAAGAGAAGGCTTCGTTGGATAAATTTGCATACGCCTACGCAAAAACGGGCATTGCACTCAATGATGCGTTTATTTGCTGTTGGGAAACAAAATATTATACTAACTGCATTCATCCGATAACGTATATTCAAGAAATAATCGACAAACGTTTCAAACCTTCATTTTTTACGCCTCAATTTCCAGAATATACCTCTGGACATTCAACACAATGGAGTGCTTAGGCAGAGATTTTGACTTCAATTTTTGGGAATGAATATGCTTTTACTGACCAGACTGATTATTTAAGAGATAAATTAGTCCCCAGACAATTCAAGAGTTTTGAAGAGGCTGCTCAAGAAGCATCCATATCTCGAATTTACGGTGGCATCCATTTTCGTCAGGCTTGTGAGGTTGGTTTGGAGCAAGGGAAAAGAATTGGACGAATTGTTAATAAATTGAAATGAATGAGGCAGGTTTATATCTAAAAAAACATATTCTAACAATCTCAAAATCAACATTTTACGTAAATATTTTCAATACATGAATCGCCTGAGAATCGAATAAAACAATTTTATTCAATTATTAGTCTTAAATTTTAAAATATCAAACGACCTACAAAATGGAAAAATACATAAAATCTCTGATATTATATATATTGATATTATCTTGCAGTGCAACCGAAATTCAAAATAGTATTACCCCCGATAACATGAATATAAACAATCCCAAACGCACTTTTTTGGCACTCGGTGACTCTTATACCATCGGCGAAGATGTTGAAGAGAAAGACCGTTGGAGTATGCAACTGATTGATTTACTAAAAACTGATTTCAATTTTACAAAACACGACATCGTTGCTCGCACAGGTTGGACAACCTCAGAATTGACTCAAGCCATTGAAGCTCGAAAGCTGAATGAGCAGTACGACCTGGTGTCGTTATTGATTGGTGTAAATAATCAATATCGTGGACAAAGTCTTGATAATTACCGAGTTGAGTTCAAGGAGTTGTTGAATATCAGTATAAAATTTGCAAAAAATGATGCAAAAAAAGTAATCGTTTTATCAATTCCAGATTGGGGGAAAACGCCTTTTTCCAGAGGACAGGATACCCAGAAAATTGCCTCTGAAATAAATATGTTTAACAACGTTGCGAAAGAAGAATGTAAGAAAGCAAATATAATTTTTATTGATATTACAGAAATTACTCGAAAGAATGCCGATGCTTCAATGTTTGCAAGTGATGGTTTACATTATGCTGGAAAACTGCACAGGCTTTGGGCAATGGAGGCTTTGAGAACTGCTGGCGATATTTTGAAGTAATAGCACACGGATTTGAGGGATTTGACACGGATTTATCTTATATTTGATTAAATTTTAAAATATTATCCGTGTCAAATCCGTTTAATCCGTGCGGTCCGCCGCTGCGGTGCCATAAAAATGCAAGTAACTATTGACCAAGCTACTCAAATTCGTCAAGGCGAAGAACTAAATCGTGAAGTTCTGAATGATTATTTAAAATCGCAACTATCTGATTTTGATACTATTACAGAAATAACTCAATTTTCTGGTGGTTATTCAAATCTAACTTATTTGGTAAAAACTATCTCGAAAGAGTACGTTTTGCGTCGTCCACCGTTTGGTGCAAATATCAAATCTGCCCACGATATGGGACGTGAATATAAGGTTTTATCTTTGTTGAAACCACATTATCCGAAAGTGCCACAACCCCTAATTTTCTGTGAAGATGAGTCTATAATGGGTTCTCAATTCTATATGATGGAACGAGTAAAGGGCGTAATTTTCAGAGGGAAAGATGCCATGAAACTGCAAATTTCGGAAGCACAAATGCGTCAACTATCTGAAAATCTGATTGATAACTTAGCGGATTTGCATTTATTAGATATTGAAAAAACGGGTCTAATTAATCTCGGAAAACCTGAAGGTTATGTTCAGCGACAGGTAGAAGGTTGGATTGGAAGATATGAAAAATCTAAGACTGACGAGATTCCTGCGATGGTACAAACTGCTGAATGGTTACGGGCAAATATGCCTCGCCCACAAGTTCCTGCGTTTTTGCATAACGACTACAAATATGATAATGTACTCTTAAATCCAGAAAATTTAACGGAGATTTTGGGCGTGTTGGACTGGGAAATGTCCACCGTTGGTGACCCACTAATGGACTTGGGAGCAAGCCTTGCTTATTGGTGTGAATTAGGCGATGGAGATTTTCTTAAATCATTCAATATCACGTGGTTAGTAGGTAATTTAACCCGAAACGAAGTCGTGGAAAGGTACTCCAACAAGACAGGAAGGGATGTTTCAGATATACTTTTTTACTATGTTTTCGGGCTATACAAGAATATTGTAATCATGCAACAAATCTATTTCAGATGGAAGGCAGGATTAACGAAAGACCCCCGTTTTGGTGGATTAATTTATGGAATTCATGAGTTATCAAAAATGGCGGTGAGGGCGATTGAGAGAGGACGAATTTAGGATTATTCCTTTATCTCCTCCCATAAAATTTCCTCTACTTTTTTCAATTTTCTTGAAAAATTCACTCCAATCCCAATACAAGTCTTATTTATATTTTGATAAGGTTGTAGATAGCCTTTGTCCTTAATTTGTTGTAATGCCTGTGAAGCTGAACCATCTAATTTAAACTCAAAAGCATAAATATATTCATTCACTTTCACCAAAGCATCAATCCGTCCATCGGAGGTCTGGACTTGGCTTTCTACATAAATACCTAATAATCTGAATGTTAGGTGAATGATGGCGTGGTAAAAGTGCTCATTTTCCTTTTGCCAAACTTCGTAGGGAAGACTCTTGAAAACACTATTTAAAATGCTCTCTACTTTTTTTATATCGGCTATTCTAAGAGCGTTCCGAATCTCAGTTGCCATCACTTGGATAGGCTCATTAGTGCTGTGTGTATAGGCATCCGCCAACAAACTTATATACGAGCGACGAACTTCCTCATTCGGGTAACTCAACTCATACAAATCATCTTCTTCATTATAATTTTTAATAGTCAAATAGCCCGTCTGAAACATTAAAGGAATAATCTGCAATTTTTCAATATCATAGGTACTTAACTGAGTTGCGGGGATTTTTACATTTTCAAAATCATAACGCTGATACTCCATGTTTAGATTTATCAAAAACGTAGGCGTACCTGTTTCAAACCAATAGTTTTGAAATACTTTTTTCGTAAAAAAATTAAGCAACGAAAACGGATTATAAACACTTACTCCTTCGCCCCAATGATAACCATTATACCATTTTTTCACTTTTTCGGTATCAAGTGTTTTTAGTTCATCGGCAAAATACGCATCTAATTCTGTTTGCGTAATACCACAACAGCCTTCAAAATTTGGGTCAATCGACAAATCAAATAAATTATTCAAATCAGAAAAAATACTTACTTTCGAGAACTTAGAAACCCCTGTAATGAATACTAATTTCAAATAAGGGTCAGCATCTTTTAGAATCGAATAAAAGCCTTTCAAAACGTCTCTGTTTTCAATGGCTTTAGGTGTATTTGTCCCTAAATAATCAATAACAGGTTTATCGTATTCATCTATCAGAACTACTACTTGCCCATATTGAGCATCCAGTTTTTCGATTAATTCTTTGAATTTGGTACTATTGAATTCTTCTTTTAATTCAATACCATAACTTCGAGCGGTATTATTCAGAGAATCATTTATCGCATTTTTGAGTCCTTTATCCTTATGTCCAATATTACTAAAAGAAATCTTAATGACAGGGTTCGTAACCGACCAATCCCATTTATCCTCAATAAAAAGTCCTTTAAAAAGGTCTTCTCTCCCTTTAAAAAGATACTCTAAGGTGCTAACAAACAATGATTTACCAAATCTGCGTGGGCGAGACAAAAAGTAAAACTTACTTTGATTAACCAAAGTGTCGATAAAGGGAGTCTTGTCCACATAGACATAACCACGAGTACGAACTTCGGAGAAATCTTGAATACCGACGGGATACTTTTGAGCCATTATTTTGAAGAATTAATTAGGACAAAGGTAACGTTTTTTATGGGAACATCATTTCCAAAACTCCGCATCACGTATCAACGTCAAGGCAATTCCCAACACAATTCCAGAAAGAATTAAGTTCCAATTGTGTTTCTTTACTCTAAAAATTTCTAATAGTAATGAACTGATTATCAGCATAATAACTACAATAACTAACTGCCCCAATTCCAGGCCGATATTAAAAGCAAGCAATGGTTGCCAAATACTTTGTTCGCTTCCCAACAGACTTCTGAGATAATTAGAAAAACCCATTCCGTGAATTAATCCAAAAGTCATTGCCACAGGATATCGAAAAAAAGAAGGCTTCTCTACATCTAAAGAATATTCAGCAGATTTGTGGAAAAAGTTAATCAAACAAGTAAAAACGATGGTTATTGGAATCAATAATTCAATCAATTTTGTGCTGTAGGTGATAAGATTTAAGGTTGCTAAAGCCAACGTTATTGAGTGACCAATGGTGAAAGCTGTTATTAAAAGAGCAACTTTTTTCCAATCTTTCAAACGATAAATGGCACAAAGAGCAATAACGAAAAGAATGTGATCGTAACCCTGAATATCGGTAATGTGTTGAAAACCAAGGGGTAAATAAATTTCAAAATCGGACATTTGGGACGTTAGGTTGGGTTTTAATTTGTAAGGAATAATTTATGTATGAAACTCTATATATTACAAAAATATCACCTAATTTAGTATAAAATATAGAAAATTTATAAGAGTTGATGCGACTAATCCTTTCAAATGAAGAAACCAAATAATCTACAATTCAGTAATATTTCTGAAAAACGATTTAGAAAAGACGAAAGAAGAAATAATAAAAATAAATATTTTAGTGGAAAAGAGTCAGTATTTGATAAAATTCAAAGAATTAGAACAACTATTGATTTAGAATTGATAAAGAAATATCACACTTCATTAATTGATTTTTTAACATCAAAAGATTTTTTTCAAGAAGTAAAACCTGAAAAGTATTTTGTAATTGGAAATGATTTTACCTTAGAAAATAACTTCGATTACGTTTTGAGAACCACTCGAGAAATTATTTCAGCCGTATATGCACATAATGACGAAATTGTTATAGATTTTTCAAACACTATAAATATTGATTTTCCTGCATTATTTTTGTTTAAGACTTTAATGTTCGAAATCGAAGGAATTAAAGATTCGTTAAATAGTCAATTACAAGCAATTCAGTTAGAAACAAATTTTAAAATTTTGAAATCTGAAAAGTCTGAAAAGGTTAATAATCTATTATTTGTCGTTTTCGGAATTCCCTTTGAAAAAAGTGATGATGATGAAAGTCTTAAACCTTATTCGTGTATTTATTTAACTGGCAAAAGAAGACAAAGAAATTATAATGAAAATAAGAAAGGAATTCACACAACTAAAATAAGTAATTACATTAGTGAACAGTGTCTAAAGCAACATAATTTTGAATTAAGTGATGAAGGTAGAAATAAGTTTGATGGCATGATATCGGAAATATTAAATAATGCAGAGGACCACGGGACATTTAATAAATGGTACATTGGTGCAAGTTATTTGAAAGAATCAAATAATGATTCTCTAAAAGCTGTTGGAGAGGTCAATATCTGTTTTCTAAACTTTGGCGATTCTATATTTCAAGCATTTCAAGCAACAAAGGAACAAAATTTCAACGCCTACAATGATTTACAAGAATTACTAATATATCACAAATCATTAAAAGAAAGGAAAGGGTTTACAGAAGAAAACTTAATTACATTATATTCGCTACAAGAGGGTATTAGTAGATTGAAATTTGAAAGAGAAAGTAGAGGTACTGGAACAATAAACTTTATTAAATCGTTTTTCGATATAGGTGACTATGAGGACAAAATAAAGGGGTATGTACCTAAAATGCAGATAATCAGTGGACATACATCTTTGAAATGTGATAAAAAGTATCAGCCATATCAAGAAGATGGAGTTTATTGTCTATCTTTGAATTCCCAAAAAAGCTTGAAGTATTTACCTGATCCAACATATTTAAAACATCAAACAGGAGATTTCCCTGGAACTATGTTATTTATAAAGGTATATCTTAATGAGCAGCATTTAACAAACAAACACAATGATAATGGAGAAGGAAAAGATTGACATCGACCTTAGAGGGTTTAAGGTTAGTCAAAGTACTGTTTTCACAGGTCGTCCTCAAGGTGAGGATGTAAGGAAAGTAATTGACTTAAACAAATACGATAAAGAAGAAGATACGGAAGTTCATATTCATATTCCAGAAGGTACAACTTCTTTTAACCCTTCCTTTTTCTTAGGATTATTATATGATAGTATAAAATCGTTAGGATTAGATAATTTTAATACCAGATATAAAATCATTTTAGATGATACAAATGAAGAAATAAAAAAACTACTTCAACGTAATATTTCTGATGGATTAAAATATGCAGAAAATGCTTTGAATCAAAGAACAGGAATAAGTGTGTTTCTAAAAAATCTTAGAACGTAGTCAAAATAATATTCATGTGAAAGAAGTAATAAAGTATTTAGACGAAAATAAAGCAATAGCTCCATTTATTGGGGCTATTGTCGTTATATTCACTTTTATAATTGATAGAATTATTAATCATAGAATTCGTAAGAGTCAGATTAGAAGAGATTGGTACACAAAGTTTTTGGTTGAAAGAAATTTGAATAAAATAGATGAGTTTTACACCAAAATTTGCGATCAATATGAAGAATCGTCTATTTTGTTAAGAAAACAGAGAGATGTTTTTGCTGAATCACAGCAGGGTAAAGCTTTTCAAGATTTGAAAGATAAATTTGAATCCGAGGTTATTTCAATAATGACTTCATCAAATGAAAATTTACAGCATCCAATTAATAATTGTATGATAGCATTAGCAGATATTTTTATTGAAAATTTAGGGTTGAAGAAAACATCAACTGATGATATTAGTGAGGTAAAGAACAAAATGAATAAAAATAAGAGTGATTTAATGAAAATTCTTTTTAAGCCATTAAAATAATTTCATAATATAAAAATCCACAAAATGAAACCCGATTATATCATCATAGGTGCAGGTTCGGCTGGTTGCGTACTGGCGAATCGTCTTTCTGAAAATCCCAAAATCAATGTACTTTTGATTGAAGCAGGTGGAAAAGATAAGAGCATGAATATTCATATTCCTGCGGCGTATTCAAAACTAAATTATGACAAAACCTTGAATTGGGATTTCTTTACCGAACCCCAAAAGCACGTGTTGAACCGCAGAATGTACCAACCCAGAGGCAAAACATTGGGGGGAAGTAGTTCCATAAACTGCATGGCTTATATCCGTGGAAACAAAGAAGATTATAACGATTGGGAACGTTGGGGAAACAAGGGCTGGGGATATGATTTAATGTTGCCCTATTTCAAAAAATCGGAACATAATGAGCAATACGAAAACGATTTTCATGGTCGTGGGGGTTTGTTGAATGTCACTATCAATCGTAATATCACACCTCTGGCAGAGGCTTTCGTCAAAGGGAATATTGAATGTGGAATACCTGAAAATCAGGATTTTAACGGACAATATCAAGAAGGTGCCGGTAAGTTTCAGTTTACGATTAAAGATGCCAAAAGACATTCAACGGCTTCGGCTTTTTTAGTACCTGCTTTGTCGAGACCTAATTTAAAAGTTTTGACAAACTCGTTAACGAAGCAATTATTAATAGAAAATGACCGAGTAATTGGGGTTGAATTTATCAAAGATTCATCGGGAAATACGGAGAAAGTTTATGCAGAGAAAGAAGTAATTGTATCGGCAGGAGCATTCCAAAGTCCCCAGATTTTAATGCTTTCGGGGATTGGTGATGCTGATTATTTGAAAGGTTTTGATATAGAATCAAAATTGAACTTAAAAGGAGTTGGGCAAAATCTCTCCGACCATCTCTTTGTCAATATGAATGTGTTTTGTAACCAACGATTGACCTACAATAATGCCGAGCGTTTTCCTTGGGTATTGGGAAATGCCTTCAAATATTTTGTTCAAAAACAAGGACCTCTGACATCAAGTCCTTTGGAAGCCTGTTCATTTTTCAAAACCTTGCCCAACCTCGACCGACCAGATATGCAATTTCACTTTGCCCCTGTGATGGGCGAAGATATTCACGATTTAGAAAATCTGCCTAAAACGGAAGGGTTTACGATTTTACCAACGATAATTAACCCAAGAAGTCGTGGATATGTGGGACTACATTCCAACAAAGCAACCGATGCCCCTTTGATTGACCCACAATATTTTTCGGATGTGAACGGTGAAGATTTAGCGACGATGTTACGGGGTGTAAAAAAGGCAAAAGAAGTGCTTTTATCTGAGGCTTTTGCTCCATTCAGAACTGAAAATGAATTGAATTTTCCAAGGAATGCCAATACGGACGAGGAACTAATCCAACACATTTTAAGAAGTTGTGAAACGGTTTATCACCCTTGCGGAACGTGCAAAATGGGCGTGGATGAGATGGCAGTGGTATCACCTGAATCCTTGAAAGTCAGAGGTTTACTTGGCTTGAGAGTGGTGGATGCTTCGGTTATTCCCATGGTTATTTCTGGAAACACCAATGCACCTACGATTGCGGTGGCAGAAAAGGCAGCGGATTTGATATTGAATTCTTAGTATATATTTTAATCAATTAATTTAACCACTTTATGAAACGAGATGATGCCCTTTGGAAGGGACTGATTGAAGACCTTGCTGATGATTTCTTGAAATTCTTTTTTCCAAATGCCGAAGAAATTTTTGACTTTAACCGTAAAATCTCTTTTTTGGATAAGGAACTTGAACAACTATTCCCACAAGCACAGGATGACTTCAATCCAAAATACGTAGATAAATTATTGAAAGTTTACCTAAAATCAGGACGTGAAGAATGGATTTTGATTCACATAGAAGTTCAAGGAAGTACAGATAAACTTTTCGAGAAACGAATGTTTACCTACTATTACCGTATTTTGGATAAATATGACAGAGAAATTACGAGTTTGGCAATATTAACAGATAAGCGTAAATCTTTTCGTCCGAATATGTATGAAAAGGATTTTTTAGGAGCGTCAATAACCTATAAATTCAATGTTTATAAAGTCTTAGATGCAAAAATTGAAGACCTTGAAAAAAGTAACAATCCCTTCGCATCTGTTATTGAAGTAGTTTTGTTAGCTTTGCAGAAAGGTAAAATTTCGGAAAAATCCCTGTATAATTTAAAAATGAATTTGCTCAGAAAACTTTATGCAAAGAATTTTTCAAGAGAAAAAATTACTGCACTTTTTAGGTTTTTAAAATTATATGTACGATTTGAAAGTAAAGAATTAATTAGTAAATTTGATGAAGAATTAGATAACATTACAAACCGACCAAATACCATGGGCTTAAAAGAATTTGTATTAGACCGAGAAAGGCGGATGGCAAGAAAAGAAGCACGTGCCGAAGGACTTGCCGAAGGAAGAGAAGAAGGAAGAGAAGAAGGAAGAGAAGAAGGAAGAGAAGAAGGAAGAGAAGAAGGAATGAGCATTAAAGAAATAGAAGACAAAACAAACTTTACAAAAAATCTTTTTATGCAAACCGATTTTGATGAAGAAAAAATAGCTTCGTTAGTTGGCGTAGAAATAGAGTTTGTTAAACAAGTAAAATCTTCATTAACATAAACAAAAAGCCCTCTGAATGATTTCAGAGGGCTTTTTGTTTATGTTAATTCGTTTTAATAATCTTGCGAATTAAGGACTTCTCTCCAACTTGTATTCTTAGAAAATACATACCTTCTGGTAGCGATTTCAACGAAACACTACTTTCATGTTTTGAACTCTTATTGGCTTGTAATTCATTTGCCAAAACATTACCAAAAGTATTATTCAAAGTCCATTCCATGGTTTCGGGTTTATCCAAAACTAACTGAATATTCACATCTTCTTTACTTGGCACAGGAAAAACATTGAGGTCAATTCCTTGCTCCAGTTCACTTGAAAGAACCAACACTTTGATGTTGGCAGTTCCCGAAATAGTACCCGCTCCACAAACATTTTTTACTTCGGTTAAAGTATAATTCGTTGAAAATTGAGGTCTTAACGAAACCTCAAAAGGTGATTTTGTGGCGGTATATTCCTTACCATCGGAAAGTTTGAAAGTCCACGGTGCATAAGAGGTGAAGGCGATTGATACTTTTGCGGTATCGGCATAATTGATGTCTTTATCGCCCGTGATAATTGCCGTTGGTAGAATGTTTTCTAAGAGTTTGGCTTTCGCAGTTGGGGTATAATTCCAGCAACTTCCTCGGCGGTTCAAGGCTCTGTATGTGCCGTCTTGCTTGGTGTCAAGCATGGCTTTATTGGCATCTTGAATGAAAGTTCCGTTACGTTCCCACAGATACAAAAGCGTTGATTCTTCATTGGTTTTAAGGGTCAAAGTATTGCCTTTGCAAAAAACAGTAGAGTCAGAAATATTAATTGAATTGGGAATTTTATCGTATTTCACAACCATCGCAGGGGAAGTTCCTTGACATTTTCCTTGTTGAATTTTCATGGTATAAACTCCTGATTCTCTGGCAATTATAGTATTATAAGAACTATTAGCCGCCAATTTTATATAATCTTTTCCATCTTTTTGCCACTGTGTATAAATCTTAGATGTATCATTGAGTGTACCCAAAAGACTATTGATTCTTAGAGGTAAAATCGCTCCATCACACAGCGTTTTGGTGGAGGTATCGGTCAGAATTTTGATTGTTCCCAATTCAACTTTATAAGGAGAAGAAATGGCAACGCATC
Source organism: Arcicella sp. (assembly GCA_043769985.1). Lineage (GTDB taxonomy): Bacteria > Bacteroidota > Bacteroidia > Cytophagales > Spirosomataceae > Arcicella. Next base: position 28,591 of record JAYVIV010000205.1, on the reverse strand, counting down.
CTCCTTTGTAAGTTGTTTCCAAAACGTATAAACCCGAAGATTTTGTTATTAAAACATTCGTATTATTCGTTGCGGCCGTCTTTTTAAAAATAGTCCCATCTTTTTTCCAAGTATATGTTATTGGTCGTTCACTTAAAAAAGAACTATTGCCGTATAGTGCCACAGAATCTAAACAAGAAACAACGTCAGAGGCAATTTGTGAGCCTAATTTAATGGGTGACCCCAAAGTGACAACAAGGCTATCAAAGCGAGTAATGGCTCTGGAACTATCCTTAAAAATAACTTCCTCAACAACTTTATATTTACCTAACTTATTAAAATACAGATAAAAATATTGGTTATAATCAATCAACTTTGCATAAGTATAATTTCCATTATCATAAGTAAGATTGGGTAATACCACACCGTTACGTGTAGCGGTATATTTACGCTGTACTACTTGCTTAGGAGAGTTGGCGTAAAATGAACTTCCATAAATAGCCTTTGTTGATATTGTATCACAAACCTCAGCCATACCACCCGACTGTCCGTTGAAATACATTTTCGCTCCACTCAAAAGCGAAGAAGGAGGTATCAGCTTGACATCCAATACATTAGATACTGCCTCGCAGTCGCCATCAACTACTTTATAAAAGTATTTTCCTGATTCTTTTACGTAAATAGCTCCATTTGTACCTTCCGCAAAAAGTTTATTTTCTTTAAAAATCTGGTAAACATTATTATTTGTTGTGTTTAGTCCTGTTGCATATATATACGCAGACAAAGTGTCGTTGCCGTATTGTGCAGCAATCAGACTAACTTTTTTATTAGCATTAACCGTTACGGTGAAGGTATCTGAAACCGCCTTGCAGGATGCTTGTTCAATTTCAACGGTGTATTTTCCCGCCAACTTTGTGAGTATGCCCGTGCTATTAGAAGTCTGTACAATTCCGTTGCGTTTCCACGTATATTTTACGGGTGAATAATAGTTGGTATATAATGATAAATCTCCCGAAAAACAGCCAATTTCGCTTACATTCAAGTCTTTTCCATATACATTTGAATATGAATTGATGATGGGTTTATCCAATTTTCCGATGGATATTTTTTGACTAAAAATTGCCACACAACCAGACGTATCAAGGGTTTTGACACTATAAGTTCCAGATTTTGTAGCTGTAAAATTTAGTGTATTGGCATTTTTCAACGTATCACCATCTAAAAACCATTGCAATTTTGTGCCAATACGAACTCCATTACTGAGCCTTAAAGATTGACTTGAACAGTCACTAAATCGGTTATAGTTCTGTGCATCAGCAATTGAGTTATAGTCAGGATATCTGGTTGAAAAATACTTTCCCCTTGAAACTGTGCCATCTTCTGCTTCTACTTTGATCAAAAAAGCATATCCTGGGCTAACCTTCTTAGTATCTACAACAATAGGGCTTCTCTGACCAGTCCCAACAATTATTTTTTGCGTTTTTGTGCCATCCGTAGTAGCAACTATTTGCTCATAAAAAGCCTTAAAAGTCGTTCCTGAGCTAAAATTACCCGTAGTTTTGAATGGAATTAACAAAGGAGCATCCACGCACTTATTAATGCTGACAGTATTATCAACAATAATAGTTTTGCAGTTTGCAGAGGCATCAACAATCAGTTCGGTGCTTGCTTTGGCAATACAATTACCCTGACTTGGATAAATTACGAGCGAATAAACACCCGCATCTTTGGCTGTAATATTAGAGAGAAATAATGGTCCAGAAAAAAGTTGTCTGGCAGGAGTCGTTACCGCAAAATAAGTGACTGTTTCAGTTGAATCAGTCAAGGGCAGAGGATTTGAATTACTAATTTCAAAATCTGTTCCTGCACAAGCCGTAAATGTTTTGGGGAGTACGAAAACTGGATAATCATTGATAACTACATTGGTCTGCGTTTTGAAAGAACAACCACTTTTATCAGTTGTTTGAACACTGTATATTCCTTGATTTTTCTTGGAAGTCTTACTTACAATGGCATTTTGCAAACTACTCTTAAAATTATTAGGACCCGTCCAAGAATAAGATTGTTGCAAATCTCCAGTTGATTTTAACGTTAAAGAATCGCCATTACAGATTTTTTGAGTTTCTGGAATTACAACACCCAAATTCAACTCATTTGAAGACACAAAACAACCATTTTGAAAGGCTTCAACTTGATACGTTCCACTTTGAGCCGCCGTGAAAACAGTGTCTTTCACATCCTTCAAAACCGTTCCATTTCTGAACCAATTATACTGAACCCCTGATAGTTTAGTCGCCGAAAGTGTTACGGTATTATTAGTGGCGTTGCAACTTTGGATTAATGTAAGATTTGGGTTTTCTTGAACTGCAACCTCCACCGTGTCTGAATATATAATACATGAACCCGTATTAAGTTCGTACCAATATTTACCCGCCTCCGTAACCACAGTTTGAGCAACATTACCTGCATCGTAGGTTTTCCCATCTTTCTTCCAAGTGGCATTGCTCCAAGAGCTATTTGTTTGAAGCAATGCAGATGCTTTTAGGTTTTTGCAGAGTTTAATTTTCTTGGGAGAATTGACAATTTTGATAATTTGTTTTGAAGGATTAGCAGGAATATTAAACGTAATTTTTTCAGAAACCCCCGTACAACCCGTATTTGGATTATCATATTTGGCTTGATAAACGCCAGTGCTGTTGTTGGGATACACATAACTTGACCCAACATTGAACAAGGTTCCGTCTTTTTCCCACCGTGTGTAGCTATTGTTTGTACCCGCAAAATTAGGTACATAAAAATAAGGAGAAGATGGATTACTACATGATAAAAAATAGTTTCCTGTCTGTAATGGCAACGAATTGGTCTTTCCGTATTCCAATTTGAGGGTATCATTGGCTGTGCAACCGCCTTGTGTAGTTTGCAAAACATACGTGCCTGACTGTTGCGTTATGTTGTAAGAATTTATGTAACCATTATCTTGAACGTTAAGATATAATTGTCCATTCTTAAATATTTTTTTATCCCCCGCTCCTTCGGCATAAATATAAACACCTTGTTGATTTTCGCTACATAATTTAATAGATTTGGTGTTTAGGGTGTAGTTATCAAAGTAAAATTTAGTTTCAATTTTATCCGCTTTTTTTACCGTAACTGGATAAGAAAGACCTTCACATTGCCCTCTTTTCACTTTTAATTGATAAACCCCCGCATCGGTTGCTTTAAAACTATGTTGATTGCTCTCTTCCACTGGAACGCCATCTTTATACCATTGTTTAGTCTCTGAATTGGAATGAAAAGTTCTATCGTAACCATTAAAATTAAAAGTTGTATAGCCCCCATTTTTACAAATTAATCTTTCTGTTTTTAAAACATCTGCAACAGGTGAAGAAACAATCAAGGGCATAAAATTGGTATTGTATTTAACCAGTATTTTATAGGTATTATAAGAACACCCTCCTTTAGTAAGATTTGCATAATAAGCTCCTTCTGCCTTGGTGATAGTGGATATTCCATTGGCATTTGGAATTACTTTATTGTCTTTATACCACTGAATTGAGGTTTTTCCCCAACCCGTAGTGTCGGTTCTTAGGGTTAGATTTGTTCCTTCACAAGCATCAATATTTATACTTCCTTGTCCTGAATTACTCCAACTATTCGAGTTTGTGTTAGATTCAACATAAATTATGGGGATGTAAGGGCAATCTGAATTATTAAATTTAACTTGACCAGAAGTATAATTATTAGTACACCCAAATTCATCTTTGACCGTAACTGCATAAAAACCCTCCATATTTTTATTGATTTCAGAAAGGGTATTTTGTTGATTCTTACTGGTGAAGCCATTGGGTCCTGACCAATTGAAAGTGAAGCCACTGCCACTATAACCGAGACTTGAATAAGCATTAAGATTGAGTCTTGCTCCATTAACGCCCGAAGAAATATACCAAAGACCTTCTAATTTCCCAATTTTTGCAACGAGCGATAAACTGAACTTTCCATCAATCACACAGGTATAAGTGCCTGCATTGCTGTAAGTTGCGTTTGTGACAGAAGGGTTTTGCTCGTTGGAGAAAAAATTATTAGGTCCAGACCATTGGTAGGTTGTTCCGCCCGAAGCTTTAAGTTGTAAAGTAGATCGATTATCGACACACAAAGGAGAATTTGAGGAAATACTTTGAGCGGTTGCCAAATGACACAAAAGTGTAGCTAATACACTGAATAATAGACGATTTATCATAGTAGGAGTTATCTTAAATTATGGAAAATAGTTTAATACAAATAAAACAAAAATACATCAACTCCACAAGCCCATTTATTAAACCGTAAATAATTGGGCCTGTAAAATGACGATTGTTTTATTAGACGTATCGAATCTTGAAAGGGTTGTATCCAGAAATAATAATTCCTAAAATAAATTTACAAAATCCTCTTTTTCACCTACTCACGAATTATTCCACAAAATTTATCGTTAAATTTGAAATGTCGTCCTTAACAGACCATCCGACCATTATGACGCTACCAAAACCGTTTTTAGAAAATCTTTGCCAAAAGCACTCAAAACCTAATACCTTCCCTGCAACGTCGGTGGTGAAGGAGTTGTTTACGGATATTGTGTTTACGCTTTTTCCAGAACAAACTCAGCGGCATTTTGGCTGCATGGACGAAATTCAAGAGGCTTTTGATCAAATAGAATTACGCTTGACTCGCATTCTGCGTTCGATGCAACAACATTTGGAACGTGATGCAAAAGGAATTGCCAGTGATTATGTTCAGGAGATTCCCAAAATTTATAACGTCCTTCTCACTGATATTCAGGCAATTATGGCGGGCGACCCAGCGGCTCAAAGTGAATATGAAGTCATTAGAGCATACCCTGGTTTTTATGCCATCACCTTGTATCGTTTGGCTCATGCGTTGTTGAAATTAGACGTTCCCATTGTACCAAGAGTACTGACGGAATACGCTCATTCAAAAACGGGCATCGACATTCACCCTGGGGCAGAAATTGATGAATATTTCATGATTGACCACGGCACGGGCGTAGTGATTGGCGAAACGACATACATCGGCAAACACGTAAAAATCTATCAAGGTGTAACGTTAGGGGCATTATCGGTCAGTAAATCAATGGCTTCGATGAAACGCCACCCCACGATTGAAGACAATGTGGTGATATATTCGGGAGCTACAATTTTGGGTGGAGAGACGGTTGTTGGAGCAAATTCAGTGATTGGTGGCAACGTTTGGCTCACTCGTAGTGTGCCTGAAAATACCAAGATTTATCATCAAGAACAGGTTAAGATTTTACAGTAAATATCATAGTGATTGCACACGGATTTAACGGATTGGACACGGATGAAATTTTATTTTTAAACGGAATTATATACTTCCTTTTTTAAAATTAAAATTCAATATTTTTTTGATAAATAGAACTTTTAATCCGTGTCAAATCCGTGACATCCGTGTGCAGTAAACCATAGCAAATGACAATATTAGACTTAGTAGGCAACACGCCCATCGTTGAATTAAACCGTATTAATCCGAATCCAAACGTTAAGATTTACGGAAAATTAGAAGGACATAATCCAGGTGGTTCTGTGAAAGACCGTGCGGCTTTGGGCATGATTAAGGGTGCCGTGGAACGTGGAGAGATTGAGCCTGACATGAAGCTCATCGAAGCCACTTCGGGGAATACGGGCATCGCCTTAGCCATGATTGCACGGTTGTATAATCTTGAAATTGAGTTAGTTATGCCCGAAAACTCTACTCGTGAACGTGTACTTACGATGGAAGCATTTGGAGCAAAAGTTATTCTCACTCCCTCGGAAGATGGCATTGAAGGCTCACGTGATTATGCGGAGGCACAGTTGAAGAAAGGGGGATATTTCATGCTCGACCAGTTTGGAAATCCTGATAATTTCTTGGCTCATTATCGTTCCACAGGTCCTGAAATTTGGAAAGATACTAATGGAGAAATTACGCACTTCGTGAGTTCGATGGGAACAACAGGGACGATTATGGGAACTTCCATGTATCTGAAAGAGCAAAATCCAAGTGTACAGATTGTGGGTTGTCAGCCGACGGAAGGTTCAAAAATTCCAGGGATTAGACGTTGGTCGAAGGAATATTTACCGATAATTTTTGATTCATCACGGGTGGACAGAATCATGGATATATCAGAAGCTGAAGCTCGTGTAATGGCAAATCGTTTGGCAAAAGAAGAGGCAGTTTTTGGTGGAATGAGCAGCGGAGGCTCAGCGGCAGCAGCAGTCAGATTAGCCGAGGAATTAGAATCTGGAATCATCGTTTGTATTATTTGTGATAGAGGAGATAGATATTTATCGAGTGATTTATTTGGGTGATTTTACCCTTAAATTACTAAGAAAAAGGGCTTCATTAAAATTGAAGTCTTTTTTTGTTTATCTCCTGCATAATAAGTAGTTGTTCGTATTTCGATGCATCCGACGCTTCGGTTAGATATTCGAAAAATAACTAACTGATAATCAGATATTCACTCCAAATAAAAACGTCGTTTAAATAACATTGTTTACTTAGACCACAGATTGAAATGATTCATACGGACTTTTTTAATTTAATCCGTGTAAATCAGTCTAATCCGTAGAATCTATGGTCTATTTGTTTTGCTCAATCACACAATTGAGGATTATTTTTTTATACAATATCATTTGACAAAAACCGTTGATTTTGGTATATTTACAAATGTTGTTCTACCCACCAACCTTTAAAACATTACGTTTTTAAAAGAAAAATATAAGGATTGTGCCTAAATATATACCCCATAAACAACTTCTTATCGCTTTACTTTGCTTATGTTTTTCTTGGACGACATTTGCAATGCCAATTATTATTATCAAAAATGGACCTGGCATCTGTCCAGGTGGAAGCATTACTTTATCTTGTAATGAACCTAATATAGCTACTTACAAATGGCAAGAGTTTATAATGGGGTCTTGGAACGATGTACCTAACTCAAACTCACCAAACTTTTTTACAGGCAAAGCGGGAAGGTTCAGACTGACAGCAAATGATAATCTTGGGAATTACTTAGAATCTAACTTTTTTGATATTGTTTTATTAACTCCTCCACCTGTACCCATTATTACACCAAATCGTGCTGTAAACCAAATTTGCCAAGGCGATTCTTTAATTCTAAGAACAACTTTTCAGACGGGGTTTCAGTTTTTTTGGTATTTCGATAATGACCCAAATATCTTAAATCAACTTCAAACTGTAACTTGGGTTGCTAAAAAAGAGGGGACATATACTTTAAAAATTACGGATCAATCGCCTACAAATGGTTGTAGTTCTACTTCATTACCTTACAAAATAGATTACACTTCTTCTGTTACTGTGAAACTCAATTCAGTTTCTACATTTTGTAAATTGACAGATACCCCCATAAACCTTACTGCAACACCCACAGGAGGCAGATTTAAAGGAAAAGGCATAACTGATGCCAATAATGGAACTTTCAGTCCTTCTGTTGCAGGCGTAGGAAAACACGAAATCACTTATGAGGTTGCTCAAAATGGAAGTTGCCCAAGTATATCCGATATAGACACAATCTCAGTCTCAGACCTAAAACCTATCATCACCACTAACACAGGCAAAACGCAATTTTGCAATGGAGATAATGTCTTACTTTCTGTGTTGCCAAATATGAAAAACTATGCGTGGTATCAAGTTGGAAATCCTACGCCAATGGGTTCTTCATCCACATTTATTGTTACTGGCTCTGGGAAATTCAACGTTGCAATTCTCGAAAAAGAAACACTTTGCCAAGCCACATCGCCCGACGTAAATATTGAATTTTTTACTCCGTCCTCGGTTGCCGTTGACCTAATTCCTTTTGTTTGTGGTCTTGAATTTACGCCTGTTCCATTGAAAGGAACTCCCTCGGGCGGTGCTTTTACGATAAATGGGGTTTTTGCCACCACTTTTGATTATAAAAAATTAGGTTTCGGAAAACATAAAGTTGCTTATACTTTAAATGGTTCTTTGCCGTGTTTGCAAGGTTTAGCAACGCAAGATGTTTTAATTCAAGATTTCCCCAAACCAGATTTAGGACCCGATATTTTGTTAGGTAAAGGCAATAGCGTAACCTTGAAAGGGGCAGTTGAAGGGGGCGTAAGTTATACGTGGTCGCCTGCAACGGGTTTGGATAATCCAACGGTAGCAAATCCTGTGGCAAGTCCTTCACAATCGCAAGAATATATCGTGAAAGTATTGTCCAGTAATGGCTGTGAAGGGGAAGGAAAAGTAAGTATTGTTGTATATCAACCGGTCTATATTCCCACTGCTTTTACCCCTAATTCAGACGGGATGAATGACATTTGGGAATTGCGTGGATTAGAAGTTTATCCAAATCCAGAAGTACAAATTTTTAATCGTTGGGGGAATATGGTTTTCTATTCCAAAGGGAGTTATGTCCCTTTTGATGGAACTGACAGTAATAAAGCTCTTCCAGAGGGTATGTACGTATATAAAATCAACCCCTTCCCCGACCGCCCAGATTTTCAATATAAAGGTACTTTTATGTTGTTCAGATAAATTTTAGGTATGAATTATGAGGTAGTAGGTATGAGGTCATAGGTATGAAATGTTATAGTTCGTTAATTCAAAATACAAAAACGGGAACTTGAAATGTCAAGCTCCCGTTTTTTACCTCATACCTACGACCTCATACCTATTTCAAAGTAGCCACCGCAGCCTTAATCCGCTCACAAGCCTCTACCAATTGCTCATCAGAAGCCGCCGTTGAGATACGCATACAATTTGGAGCTCCAAAACTTGAACCTGCCACCGTTGCCACAAACGAGCCTTCCAACAACCACATACAGAAATCATCTGAATCTTTAATTACCGTTTTGCCATCAGATTTACCGAAGTAATAACCAATATCTGGAAAAGCATAAAACGCTCCGTCGGGCATATTTACCTTGAATCCTGGAATTTCACGCAACATCCCAACCACCAATTTACGACGACGGTCATAGGCTTCTTTCATTTTATATGCCTCATCCAAAGGTCCATTAAAAGCCACAACAGCAGCTTTTTGAGCAATTGAATTTGTACCTGATGTTACTTGTCCTTGCAATTTTTCAACGCCTTCGGCAATCCATTTTGCCCCTGCCATAAATCCGATTCTCCAACCCGTCATGGCGTGTCCTTTTGCCACACCGTTCACCGTGATTACTTGGTCTTTAATTTCAGGAATTGAACCAATTGAAAAATGTCCTTCCTCTGTAAAATTAATATATTCGTAAATCTCATCCGCCATGATAAAAATATGTGGATTCTTAGCCACCACTGCTCCGATAGCTCTCAATTCAGCTTCTGTGTAAACCGAACCCGTTGGATTATTGGGCGATGCAAACATCACTAATTTAGTTTTTGGGGTAATTGCCGCCTCAAATTGCTCTGGCGTAACTTTGAAATTATTATCAAAAGCACCATCCAAAATTACAGTTGTACCTTCGGCTAATTTCACCATTTCGGAATATGAAACCCAATACGGAGCAAAAATTAAAACCTCTTCGCCAGGGTTCACCAAAGTCGCAATCACGTTGGCAAGGGTATGCTTTGCTCCCGTTGAAACCACAATATTTTCAGGATTCCAAGCTAAATTATTATCACGTTTAAGTTTATCGGCAATCGCTTTACGAAGGTCAGGATATCCAGCAACAGGCGAATACCCATGAAAACCATCGTCAATTGCTTTCTTTGCGGCATCACAAATATGCTTTGGGGTTTTGAAATCGGGTTCACCTACGGATAGGCTAATAACTTTGTGTCCCAGAGCGGCAAGTTCACGGGCTTTTTTTGTCATCCCGAGGGTTGCAGACTCTTCAAGTGCATTAATGCGGTCGGCGAGCGATACTGTTAAACTCATTTTCTTTAAAATTTTGAAATAATACTGGTTTTAAAAATTGTGTAAAGTTAGGACTGTATAGTGGGAACGGAAAGAAAAAAAGGTGATTTGTTTGGGTTTTGGATATCAGTTAGTGGTTATTTGTTATTAGTTTTGGCAAATATCAATTAACGGTTATTTGCGATAAATCACATAACATAATTTAATTTTGCTATGATACAATTCAATTGATTGTTAAAAATGGATATGTATTAATCTTAAAACCTATTAAACTCCTACGTCAATTCTAATAACTGATAACGAATAACTAATTACCAACCCCATGCAAACCCTCTTAATCCTAATTTTCGTAATCGGCTATATCGCCATTGCCTTTGAACATCCCATAAAAATCAATAAAACCGCCACTGCGTTGCTCACCGGCGTATTATGTTGGACGGTTTACATCGTTTCTGAAAATAATTCTGACATCGTTCTTGGCGAATTATCCCATCATTTAGCCAGTGTTTCCGAAATTCTTTTCTTTCTATTGGGGGCTATGACCATCGTTGAATTGATTGATGCTCATGATGGTTTTAAATTAATCACCGACAGAATTACCAGTAAAAATAAGGTTAATTTACTTTGGCTAATTGCCATGATTACCTTCTTTTTATCATCAATTTTGGATAATCTTACCACCGCAATTGTGATGGTTTCGGTCTTGAGAAAACTCATCAAAGATTCCGAATCTCGTAAACTCTTTGCGGGGGTAGTTATCATTGCAGCAAATGCTGGTGGAGCGTGGTCACCCATTGGAGATGTCACCACCACGATGCTCTGGATTGGCGGGCAAATTACGCCTATCAATATTATGAAATCGCTTTTAATTCCAAGTCTAATTTCCTTGATAATCCCTCTTATCTACCTGACTTTCAAGCTAAAAGGTTCTGTCAAAAGAAATGAAGATGATGAAGTTGCAAAAGAAGAAGTACATAGTTTAGTTATAAAAACGCAGAACTCTGTCATCATGCTGTTGATGGGAATAGGTACTTTATTATTTGTTCCAATTTTCAAAACAGTTACTCATTTGCCTCCGTATATGGGCATACTTTTGGGCTTAGGAATTGTGTGGATTACTTCCGAAATTCTTCATGCTGATAAAGACGAAGAAGAACGTAAGCCTTTCACGGTTTCTCATGCTTTGAGTAAGATTGACACGTCCAGTATTCTCTTTTTCTTAGGTATTTTAGTGGCAATTGGGGCTTTAGAATCCACGCATTTACTCTCAGGATTGGCTCAATGGATGGATAAAACGATTGGAAATCAGGATATTATCGTGGTAGTAATTGGCTTAGCTTCCGCCGTGATTGATAATGTTCCTTTGGTGGCAGCTTCAATGGGAATGTATGATTTGAATACTTTTCCAGCGGATTCAAAGATTTGGGAATTCTTGGCTTATTGTGCGGGTACAGGCGGAAGTATTTTAATCATTGGTTCAGCGGCAGGAGTTGCGGTCATGGGCATGGAAAAGATTGATTTTCTGTGGTATCTTCGCAAAATAAGCTTCATGGCTCTGATTGGGTACTTTGCGGGGGTTATTGCATACTTACTGATTTTTGCTTTACTCCATTAAATGGGCAAAAAGCCCTTTTCCTGAATAAGAAAAGGGCTTTTTGTTGTGTTTTTATTTTGATAATATAATTTTAAGTTGTAAAATCTAAGTATCTGAACATAATTACTCAAGGTATGACTAATCTCACAGACCATTGATAATGAACAAATTACTATCAGTCATGCCATGAGTTTCGTTCAAACTAATTATGTGCAGGTACTTACTAACTCCTTCTCACAAAATATCATCACTTTTAACCGTAAATTTAAACTGTTTCTCTCCCGATGCTGAACGTAGTTTTACTAAATAATTTCCTCCATTCAAAGAATATGCTGGCTTCAGAATTACATCATTTGAGTCGGATATTTCAAATTCGCAGGGTACTCCTAAACCTGTTTCTGTACTGACTAAAGCTAATAAGTTTTTGCTATCCTCAACCATAACTCTCACTAAACTTCTCTCACCGTTTCTAACAATTGAAACAGGACTAATTGGCTTTAATGATAGTGGAGAATAAATATGCGAATTTCCGTTAACTTCATATTCCATAATTCGATAATACTCAGCACCTCGTAAAAATTTGGAATCTGTGAATGCAAATTGTAGTTGTTGTCCTGCCTCAACAGCCTCATGCTTGACTTCGATTTCTCTAATATCAAAAAAGGTTTCATTGTCTTTACTTCGCTGAACAATAAATCGAGTGGCTTGATGGTCGGATTGACTAATCCATTTTATCAAAGCCTTATTATCAGTATTAATAGAAACTTCCATCGAAATCTGTTTATTGGGAAGATTCTTGATTGTTTGAGCAACTGAGGAGTTTTGAATTAAAAAACAAATAACTGCCGCCACAGCAAAAGAAAGGGATATTTTCATGATATTTTTTTTATATGGATTTCATTCACAATTTTAAACAGCTAATAGAAATCAAATATTCAATTTATTCAATTGGCGGACAAATAAAAGGGGCGTGAATATTTGACTATAAAACTTTATAAATAGTTTTAAAAACATATAAATTTTCTATGAATTATTTATATGTTTTTTATTAAACAGTAAAATTAGCGATAAAAAAAGAACAAAAGAGGATTATGAAGCTATTAAGAATTTTTTTTTCTAAACGTAGAAAAACCTGCACATATTGGTTTTATTTCCTTTTAGCTTTCGACCGCTTTTACGTATTTACCCAGAATTATTCCAATAATCATGAAGAAGATTGACATATATCCAACCCAATTATAATGCAACAAAGTGCCATCAGAGGCTTTTTCTACTATTAATCCTCCTACAAAAGACGCCGCACCCGAACCTAACTGAATCATCGATGAATTAATACTGGTAAATCCTCCTCTTTGTTCATTATTCACCACACCCGACACGATGGCTTGCATCGTGATGGTGCGTCCGTTGGCGAACAAGAAAAACATAGAGGTAATCAACAAAATAACCGTCAGACTTGCTCCCGATTGCAAATGAGTCATCAGAAAAACAGGTATTAAAAAGAGCGTTCCACAAGTTGCAAAGATGAGATATTTACCTTTTTGGTCAGCGATTTTGCCCACAATTCTGGCACTGAAAATGGTGATTGCGCCACCCACTAAATAGATTAATGAAATATTATCAACCGACATTCCAACGTTCAACGTTAGATAAGGACTTAAGGATGGAATCGTACAAAAATGCCCAAATATTACGATAACAGACAACGCCAATGCTCTTAATTGATTCGAATCTTTACCAATATTTGTTAAAACAGCAAAGGGGCTTGGCTTGGTTTCAGACACTTGAATATGACTACGCAGATTAGGTAAGTATCTGTAAATCAGCAATAAATTTACAAATCCAACCGCCACAACAAACATAAATGGGACGTGCCAACTGATGGTTGAGGCTAAATACATCCCAATTGGAACACCCAAAACAGAAGCCGTTGAAAAGGCAGCCATAATGATTGCCATTCCCTCTGCACGATGTTCATATTTGACGGTATCACCTACAATTGCCACCACTTGCGAACCTAAAACACCACCGAATACGCCCGCCACTATACGTGCAATCATGAGCATTGTATAGGTGGGTGCGATAGCACAGGCAAATGTGCCAATCAAAAAGCCAATATAGGCAATCGTCAATACATTCTTGCGGTCAAATTTATCAACAAAAAAGGCAGCTATAAATCCACAAATTCCCGCACTGATTGAATACGCTGAAACCAAAAAACTATATTCTCGAGCAGTTATATCAAAGGCTTTCATTAAAATTGGTCCCATAGGCATCATAATCATAAAGTCCATGATGTTGGTGAACTGTACGCAAGCCAGTAAGTATAAGATTATTTTTTGGTCTTTAGTCATTTGGGGTGGTTATTAGTAATTGGTAAAATAGTTGATTATTAGTTTTAAACCTCTCAGTTCGTATAACTAACAACAAGTATGCGATGACTATTCTGCCAAAAGTTTATCAATTAATCGTTCAAAATCGTTTACCCATTCCGTATAATATTTTCCCGTTCCTGGTCCTGAGAATCCTGTATGGGTTTCACGAATTTTCCCGTTTTTATCAATGATTATTGTTGTCGGAAAACCCATTACTTTGTTCAACATCGGTAAACTTTCCGTAGCACTTTCTGAATTGTTTATTCCCGCTTGCAATAAAGGATATTCAATACCGAAACGCTTACGAATTAAATTCATTTTCGTTTTAAAGAATTCTAAGTCTAAGTTTTTCTCGTAAGCTAAACCAATAATCTCTAAGCCTTTAATTTTGTTTTTTTTATAGAATGGAGCCAGATATGTACTCTCATCCATACAATTAGGACACCATGAACCTAAAATCTGAACAACCGTCACCTTGCCTTTAAAAGCATCATCTGACAATGAGACCTTCTCTCCTTTTTCATTCAAAAAAGTGAAGTTTAGTTTGTCGTACCCTTCTTTTAAATAGGTAATTTTCTTGACATCTGGCAACTCGGCTTTGTCGTCTTTTGTGGCTTCAATATTTCTGAATCCAAGTACAGAGTCACTAAATTTTCCAGTCATTTTATTCCCTTTAATTTTTGCTTTCAACAAAAAGGTATGTGAGCCGTCAAAGGTTGAAAGGAATAAGCTATCACCAACCCGATTGCCATCCATGTAACGATAGTCACCCGTTGTGGTCAAAAATGTTCCTGTCACGATATTACCTTTTTGCTCAAAAATACCAACGGCAAAACTCTTTTTTTGGGTAGTCGTATTCACGAAATTAGTTGACCATTTTCCTTGTAAATCCGTTTTTGGGGCAGTTTTAAGGGTTGGCACAAACCGATAATTATAACCCAAAGTAGCTTTGAATGGTACTTGAACAAAAGACTTCCTTCCTTTATTTTTTCGGAAGATGCCTACTAAACCTTTATCCGTCATTTTAGCCACTATTTCTGCATCAAAAAGGGAGATTGGGATTCGTAATGAATCGTCAGAAATGGAAGCATCATCAGTCTGAAGTTTTTCAGAAGCATTTAATATATAGGCTTGATATGTATTATTACCCTTTTTTTGAAGTTCCAAGCCAAAAGGCAAAACGCCAGTTTCTATGTTGATAGAAGCACGATAACGGGTAGTTTGTGCTGTTAAAAATTGTCCAGATGAGACAAAAAATAGTAATAAAAAAAATATTTTTTTCATGTTTCTATTGATAAGTTGCAATGTTATAATTTCAAAATTTAGTGATTAGTTCTTTCTAAAATTAATATGTAGAAAAAAATAAAAAAGCCAGGGGCTATAAACCTCTGACTTTCTTTTGTGTATCCATAGAATATCATTTCTTCCATTCCAAAGTATTCAATAATTTTATTACATCTTTTTTCAAATAATCAATTACAGGAGCAAGGGAATCACTTTTCAGAGCTGTGTTAAAATACAATGCACCACGCAAATAATGTTTAGTTGAATCAGTCGTGTAGAATTGCAAATACGTTGGCACTTCACCTTCCAATTCCATCAACATTGCTTTTTGTCCCGAAGGCATTTTCAACACAAAATCTTGAATTGAATAGGCCTTTTGACCATGTTTTGCTGCTAATTTATGAGCATCATCAATCAACTTCGCCATCTTATTTTTGTCACCACCCAAGGGTTTATAAGTCAATTGAATCATGGCATCCAGCTTCGGATAATAAACATACATCCAATGTGGCTCAGCCCAACGAACTGTATCGGGTTTCAAAACAGCTTGGGTTGAATATTGAAAGCTAAAGGGATGATTTTCAGTCATTCGCTGATATTGAACCACAGGTAAATCTATCCTATTATATCCTTTTGGCTTTGGGACAAAATCTGAATTATCACTTTTTTGACGGCAACCCATTAACAGCGAACAGTAAACAGTTATCAGTAAACAGGTAGAAGTTGATAGTGAACAATAATTAGTAAACAGATTTAAGCGAATAAAAAACCTTCCTTCAATAAAATAATTTTTGACATCTATCATAATCTAAAATAATGTTTGTGATATTAATTACTTAATGGTGACCAATATCTATTTACTTTTAACTGCTTACTGACTTACTGATAACTGTTCACTGAAAATCAGTCTCTCAACAATCCACCCAGTCCACCTAAAACAGAACCACCTTCTTTCGATGAATTGCCCCCATGCGGACTCACCGCACGAATCAACTTTGAAATAGGCATTGATTGAATCCAAACTTTTCCAGTTCCCCGCATGGTTGCTAAGAAGATTCCTTCACCTCCAAAAATCATTGATTTCAAACTTCCCGACCGTTGAATATCGTAACTCAAAGTTTGCTCAAAAGCCACCACACAGCCCGTGTCGATTCTGAGCGTTTCGTTATTCAATTGTTTTTCAATAATTGTTCCTCCTGCATGAACGAACGCCAATCCATCTCCTTGTAACTTTTCAAGAATAAATCCCTCACCACCAAAGAAGCCCGCACCAATTTTCTGATTGAACGTGATTGAAACTTTTGTTCCCAAAGCGGCACATAGAAAACTGTCTTTTTGAGCAATTAGTGTGTTACCAGGCAAATTTGCTAAGTTAATGGGAATAATAGTTCCTGGATATGGTGCTGCAAAAGCCACTTTTCGCTTGACTACGCCACGATTTGTGAAATGTGTCATAAACAAAGATTCGCCCGTCAATAAACGAGAACCCGCTTGGAGTAATTTTCCCATAACCGAATTATCACCACTTGAACCATCCCCCATTCTGGTTTCAAATGTAATACCATCTTCCACATAACACATCGAACCTGCCTCAGCAATCACAGTTTCATTTGGGTCAAGTTCAATTTCTACGAGTTGAATGTCCTCGCCAATAATTTTGTAATCAATCTCATGTGAATTCATTGTCTTTTCAGTTTAAATTTTTATGCAAATTAATGAGTATGAAATCAATCAGTAAAATAATAAGTAGTTGATTGGTTCAAATAACTATTAAACGGTTGCATGAGTTGGCAGTTTTAAGTTAGGAATGGGTAAATTATAAGTTGTAATGGTTGTTATGAATTATTTTGTTGATAGTTTGATGGCATTTTGAGGAGAATAGCAACGCTATTTACCGAAAAATACCATCGAAATATCAGCAAAAGAAACTTAGAAACCGTTATAACTTATTGTTTACACGTTCCTTATTAATGTGGGGTCTTTAATATCTTAACAAATATCTTCTCTTATATTCTAATTGATATTTTCCATCGCAAATTGCTCACTGTTTACTGATAACTGCCAACTGATAACTGTCCAAAGCCCCTTGAACAACATTATAAAACCGTGTTTTCAAGACTTCAATATCCTCATTTGTCATGCCAGTAGTCTCTATAGGTTGATGAACTATTGCTCTGATTGTTTGTGGGTAAATCGCAAAATGTCCATCTGGCATAATCTTATAATTATTCAAAAGACTTATCGGAACAATTGGAAGTTGCTGTTGAATTGCCATAGCAAAACCTCCATCTTTCAACGGTAAAGACATCTTTGGGAAGTTTTTCGACCATATCCCGCCTTCTGGAAAAATCATCACACTTCGTCCACCCTTTAACGCTTTGATAGAACGGGTCATTGAAGTAACTCTACTATTTTTATCACTCCTATCCACCTGTATATGTAATTTAGCAAACATATACCCAAATAAAGGTACGCCTTTCAAAGAGGCTTTACCAACAAAAGCAAAATAGTTTTTAATAATCATTCCCATCAAGGCAATGTCCAGATATGAAAAATGGTTTGCACAAAAAACGTACGTTTTATTTACGTCAGGCTCAAAATCATATTGAACTTTAATAGGAATTCCTGCAATCGGAAAAAATAATTTACCCCAAAATCTATTTAGGTAATGAGCTTTGGGTTTCCACTCATTTTTTTGCAGGAATAACCAGAAAAGAGGAAATAATAATATAAAAAGAAAGATAAACCAAAAGGTTGACCAGGCAGTATAAATGAATGTTAAAATACGCATAAAGTAAAGATAATAGGTTTCAGGTTAATTCGAAGTGACACAAAATAAAAAAGGTTAACAGCCGCCACTGTTAACCCCAAAAGAATATCCGTGCAGATATTTTTTGCAAACAATATTAACCAGAAAGTGGTAGAAGAAAAAGAAAAAATACATATTTGCTGAAAGGAAATGATTAGGCTATGATAAAAAGGGGTATGAAGTAGTTGTTCGTATTTCGATACGTCCGATGCTTCGGTTCGTTATTCGGAGCTTAATTTCTTGAAAATCATCACTTTACGACAAAATACAACGTCGTTTAAATGGTATTGATTACTTATGTTTTCAGAGATATTTATTTAAAATACATCAAAGAATCTTACTAAAAATTAAAATGAGATAAAAATAAACAATAAAAAAGCCTTCAAGTTAAAGGCTTGAAGGCTTTCTAAAATTAGAATATAAAATTAATTCTACATCCCCATCATTTCTTTAAATGCCACAGAATTACGAGTCGAAATTTCCAACTCAATTCCATTGTTCAAAGCAACTTTCATCCCTCCTTTATAATAGGATTCAATATTGGCGATATATTCTGTGTTAATAATCTGCTGACGATTAGCACGGAAAAAAATGTGCGGATCTAAACGCTCTTGAATTTTATTCAATGAACGGTGAATCATCGGACGGTCAGCCCCAAAATGGAATCGACAATAATTACCTACCGATTCGATCATATAAATCTCCGTCAAACGAACAAAGTAACACTTCTCACCGTCTTTCAAGAAAATACGTTTTTGGGCAGGGAGTCTCCCTTCTGAAACAGCCTCCGTAATTCTGTGTTGCTGAATATCAGAACGAACTTTCTCAATCGTTCTCGCTAATCGCTCAGATTTCATCGGTTTCAACAAATAATCCATCGCCTCAGACTCAAAAGCCTGAATAGCATATTGATTATATGCGGTCACAAAAACCACTTTTGGAACATATTCGAGATCACTCAACAAATCAAAGCCATTTTTCTCTGGCATCTCAATATCGAGAAATATCAAATCAGGTTGCAAACGGTGAATTTTCTCCAGAGCTTCATCAACGTTTTCTGCTTCGTCAATAATCTGAATATCTGGATATTCTTGCAACAAATACTTCAATTCTTGGCGAGCTAACCTCTCGTCATCTACCAAGATCGTTTTAATTTTCTTACTCATTTGCTTTACAGGGGACAAGTCTTGATAGGGGCGGTTACCAGCTCGGGGGGAATAGGGTTTTCTATTTGCCATATCTGCCTAACTTACGTTTTTCAAAAATTTAACAATCTGATTCAACACCTGTGAATCAATCAGGGTATAGTATTTTGAATTTATCTAATTTACGTAGTAAATGTTTATACAAAAATGATGCACAAATTTTATAATATTACCTTAATTGCATAAAAAAGTCTCTTTTTAATCATTTCTCCGCTAATGTAGCAAATTCTATAATATTTTTCACTAATTATCTACTTATATTTTATTTTTTTATTAAACGGTAAATGAACGAAAGTATTATTGCTTGTTCATCTATGGTGCAATTTTCCACAATTACTACCTAATTTTCTTTTCTTTAGTCCTTAATGGAATATAAACTTCAGAAGTAACCATTTTATCTTTTTCGAAAATTTTAACGCCGTCCTCTATTCCGTAATTCAATTTTAAACGCCTTTTTAAATTCTCCAAACCAATGCCTTTACGCTTATTTTTATCAGCTTCATCATCTTGTAAATTTCCTGTATTACTTACCCCAAAAACTAAATTTTCTTCTACTTTACGAGCAAAAATAAATACTTCGCCTCCCATTTTATTTTTACTTATCCCATGTTTAACGGCATTTTCTACTAATAATTGCAACGACATTGGCGGAACAAGAACCTGCATTATTCCTGAGGAAATCTCAAAATTATAATTAAGTCTATGCTCAAATCTGATTTTTTCAAGAGACAAATAGTCCTTTACTAAACTCAATTCTTCTTCAAAGGCAATATTTTGCAAATTTTTATAACTCAGAGAAATGCGTAATAAATCTGATAATTTCGTTACAGCATCACGAGCAATCAAAGGATCTGTAAGGGTCAAGGAACGAATACTGTTGAGCGAGTTAAATAAAAAGTGGGGATTCAATTGATTTTTTAAATTTTCTAATTCGGCAATTTTTAATTGCATTTGTGCCTCCAAATTGGCTCGCTCATTCTTAATAGCCAATTCAGCAAATCTGATACCATGATAAAAAATAAACCATGGCATTACAAATCTAAAAGTATCAACGCTTAGGAATAGATACCCTCTGACACTATCCTGATAGTTTTCCCAAAAAACCCGCTTAAAATCTAAAATTTCAATATTAAAAACTTGCACAATAAAAGAAATTGTAAAAATAGCAACAATTGGATACAAGAGAAATTTATGGAGCTGCATAACTTCAATGTTCATCTTTCTTATTAATTGACGATACGTATGTGTGGTTAAAACAAAAATGATAAAATTTAATAACCAGACTTTTGGTAAAGGCTGAATCTTTGCATCAACACTTAGATTTGGTATTCTCATTACCATGTAAAATAGGTATAATCCCCAACCAGATAGTTGAATAGTCCAGTAGATTTTATTTCTTTTCATAATTTAGCAGTATGTAAGTTTTATAAATGTACTTACTTAATCATAAGAAGCCGTGTAGAAAACTATTTATTTCATCATCGCAGAATTGTATCAATAAGATGTTTTATTTCTATGATTAATGTTTTAAAGTCCGAAATAGAACAAAACTAACTAAAATTTATGCCTCAACATATAATTAAATATTAATTTGTTTGATTCAGAGAATAAAATAAACAAAGTGAAATTTTACGATAATCTAAGATGATACAAATTGATATTTCAATAATTATTGAAATATCTTCAAATAAATAGAAGACCCAAAATGAGTCTTCTATTTGATACGTCGCAAAGTAAGGATTAATTTAATAGTAACTTGTATTGAATATTTTATTCCCTTTCGGGAAAAACCAAATTATTTGAATAACTTTAAAAAACTGCCCCAAAAGATCCCAATCCATCAAATCTCGCACACTCATATCAACGTTGCCTCTTGAAATTTGTGAGGCTTCCATAATATCTTCAGTTGTCATCGGAGCTGGTGATACTAATAGGAGTGCGTTTACTTGTGCCATTGTTCGGCTAACACCCCAACTTGACCCCATTTTTCCCCATGCTTGGATTAGATGTTGCTTTGCTTCATCAAGCGTTATACGTTAGTTTTTAAATAGATTAATGGTGGCGATGATTGATTTACAGAATCAAAGTAAGAAATAGTTTTGTTCTTTCAAAATTTTTTGAAAGACCTTTTATAATAATTATTCTTGTGAGTTGGTTTTGGGAACTAATAAAATAAAAGTGGCATAGTCTTTGGCTCAAGTATAATAAAAATAAAAATTTTATTAAAATAAATGCGTTTAAAGATTGATAAAACGCTTAAAATTTGGAATTTTAATATTATTTTGAGTATTTTATCATTAGAAGTCTGAATTATTTGTTGATTATCAAGACTTAAGTCACTGACTTATAATACTTATCGCTGATTCGCTTTCTAATATACTCCCAAATCCTTACTTGAAAATCATGAAAAGAATCTTGCTTATCATCGGCGTTTTTTCGCTGGCAAGTTGTCAGAAAAATGTGTACTTAACGGGTTCGTTGATGCACCAACTCCAAGAAAATGAACTCAATTTAACCCGAATTCAATATTATAATGATAATCCTCTCTATCTCGAACGAGAAGTTCCGTCTTCGGATGCTAATATTAAATCTGGAAAAGTTATTTTTAAGAATGGGCGTTATATCAATCGTATTTCTTTAGAAAAAGGAACGCCCGGTAAGTTACAGAAAGAAGATGCTGGACATTTATTATTATCTTTTGAAAATAGCAAAGAAGACAATTCCCTTCATTTTGGACCTGTTGCCGGTGAAAAAGGTGAATTTTACTATCAATTGGTTGATTCACAAGGAAATCCAGCCTTTTCGAGGTTAGATTTTGAAGGAAATAAGTATTTGGTGATTTATAAAAAACCTCGTGTCAGAATTATGCTTTCTAAAAGTGTTCTGAATAATTTAAAAATTAAGGTTCGTAGAATGAAAGGGAATAAAGTCAAATAGTTAATCGTAAGTCAACCATAAATCTTCATAAAAAACCTTCACAAGCACATCTTGGGTCTGGGAATTACGTCTATATCGTTGGCAACAATAACATTGCCTAAACAGCCTACTCAGGTGAATATGTTGTAAAAATCAGAGCCATAAAAGACGAAAAATACTATGAAATTTAGTTCAAAAAGTTTAATAGGTTATTTTAAGTAGTTGTTCAAATTTCGATGTATCTGACGCTTCGGTTCGATATTCGGAAAATAACTAACTGATAATCAAACATTTACTCCAAATAAAAATATCGTTTAAATTACGTTGATTACTTATTCTCCATTAACTATTCTCTTTTTTTTTGGTATGCTTGCATAACAAATTATTATTCATCAATTTTGTATTGTTATGCAGTGCATAATAAATTTTATATTGATTAGAATAATTTCATGAAAGCAGACAAAACCGTTGATTACCATATAAAATCTGGTTGGCACGCCATCAGTCGAATGTATAATTCGTATGCCGCACCCTTTGATATGACCATGGCAATTGGTTATGTTTTATTGAATATTGATAAAAAGAAAGGTACTCCTGCCACTAAAATTGCCCCTGCATTAGGTTTAGAAGCGAGAAGCCTTACCAGAATGTTGAAATCTCTGGAAGACAAAAAGTGGATTCGCCGAGAAATAGATGAAGATGACCGTCGAGTTGTAAATGTATTTCTGACCGAAGAAGGTAAGCGAAAAAGAGATTTTGCCCGACAGGGAGTGATTTTGTTTAATGATGCCATTTATGAAAAAATTGGTGAAGAAAAGCTGAACATTTTCTTTGAAGTAATGCAAAATATTAATGAGATTGTGAATAATGACACGGCGACCTATAAAGCTGACAATTTACTGGAAGAGTCATTAGCTGATTAAAAATACAAATTTCTTGGGTTTCAAAAATATTTTAAATGTTATGCTTGCATAGCATTTTTTTATTTGTGTATCTTTACAAAAAATTAGTATGCTTGCATAACAATATTTTATTATTTTGTTATATTTTTATTAGCAAGCATCTCATAATCAGTACTTTAAATTACAAAAATATGACAATTACAGAAAACAAAACTTCCATTAAAGGAGGCGAATTTTTAATCAAAGATATTGACGCTTCACAGGTTTTTATTCCAGAAGAATTTACGGAAGAACAACAGATGATTTCTCAGACTTGTTTGGATTTTCTTCGCACGGAAGTTCACCCTCGTTTAGATGATATTGATTATGCCAAAAATACGGATTTGATGGTGGAATTGATGGACAAAGCGGGTGAATTGGGTTTGTTGGGAACTGCCATTCCAGAAGAATATGGTGGATTCGGAATGAACTTCAATACTTCCATGCTGGTGGCCGAGGCTTGCGGTGGTGGACATTCGTTCTCAGTAGCGTATTCAGCCCACACGGGTATTGGAACTTTGCCAATTTTATACTACGGAAACGAAGAGCAAAAATCAAAATATTTGCCAAAACTTGCCTCTGGTGAGTGGAAAGCGGCCTATTGCTTGACAGAACCAGATTCTGGTTCAGATGCAAACTCTGGAAAAACGAAGGCGGTTTTGTCGGAAGATGGAAAGAACTTTATCATCAACGGGCAAAAAATGTGGATAACAAACGCTGGTTTTGCTGACTTATTTATCGTTTTTGCTAAGATTGATTCAGACAAATCATTGACCGCATTTATCGTTGAAAAAACTTTTGGCGGCATCACCATGAACGAAGAGGAACGCAAGATGGGAATCAAAGGTTCTTCGACTCGTCAGGTGTTTTTTACGGATTGTGTTGTTCCCGTTGAAAATCAATTATTTACTCGTGAAGGAGGTTTCAAAATTGCGGTAAATATTTTGAATATTGGTCGTATAAAATTGGCTTCGGCCGTTTTGGGTGCTTGTAAAGGAGTAATTGGACTGTCAGTAAATTATTCAAACGAGCGTAAACAATTCAATACAGCCATTAGCAATTTTGGAGCAATTAAGCATAAAATTGCTGAGATGACGGTTAAAGTATTTGCCTCAGAATCAGCGTGTTATCGTGCAGGACAAAATATTGACGATGCTATTGAAGATCTTTTATCGAGTGGTATGGATTCGGCACAAGCAAAGTTGAAAGGTGTTGAGCAGTTTGCGATTGAATGTGCCATGTTAAAAGTCCACGGTTCGGAAGTGTTGGATTTTGTGACGGATGAAGGCGTACAGATTTACGGTGGAATGGGATTCTCAGCGGAAGCACCGATGGACAGAGCCTATCGTGATGCAAGAATTAACCGTATTTTTGAAGGTACGAATGAAATTAATCGTTTACTTTCGGTTGGGACAATCGTGAAACGTGCGATGAAAGGCGAATTGAATTTGATGCCCGCAGCAATGGCTGTTGGCAAAGAAATTATGGCAATTCCTGATTTTAGTTCGGAAGAAGAGGACGGAATTTTGATGGCTGAAAAGAAAGTTATTAAGAATTTGAAGAAAGCTACTTTGATGATTGCAGGGGCGGCTTTGCAAAAATTTATGATGACTTTTGAACGTGAGCAAGAAATTATCATGAACTTGGCGGATATGATGATTGAGCTTTACGTGGCGGAATCAGCCTTATTGAGAGTTGAAAAATTAATTGGCGTGCGTGGAGAAGTGGCTTGCGAATTACAGAAAGATGCTGCCATGATTTATTTACACACTGCCGTTGATAAAGTAAACACAGCAGGAAAAACAGCCATCACAAGTTTTGCCGAAGGAGACGAGTTGAGAGTGATGTTGATGGGTTTGAAACGCTTTACAAAAATAGAACCAATGAACTTGAAAGATGCCCGCAGACGTATTGCAGAGGCATCAATCGAGAAAAACGGTTACTTGTTTTAAAATACAATTTTGGTTTAGAAAACAAAAGAGGCGGATATTCTGCCTCTTTTTTTGTGAGTTGATACCAACAAAAAAGTCGCTCCATAAGAAGCGACTTTTTTGTTATATATCTAATAATCAAATGATTACTTAACTTTCTTTTTGATTAATTCTTTAACCTTAGCGGCTCTACCTTGCTTACCACGTAAGTAGAATAATCTTGCACGACGAACTTTACCTCTACGTAATACTTCTATTTTATCTACGTTTGGTGAAAGCAATGGGAAAATTCTTTCTACACCAATGCCGTTTGAGATTTTACGTACTGTGAAAGTCTCACCTGCACCTGCATT
Organism: Arcicella sp.; assembly: GCA_043769985.1. Classification (GTDB taxonomy): domain Bacteria; phylum Bacteroidota; class Bacteroidia; order Cytophagales; family Spirosomataceae; genus Arcicella. The sequence continues at coordinate 3,312 of JAYVIV010000205.1, read as the reverse complement.
ACGTCTTTGGATTACTGTTCCTTGGAAAACCTGAATACGCTCCTTTGCACCTTCACGAATTTTTACGTGTACATTAATGGTATCACCTGCTGAAAACTCGGGCAAATCTGCACGGCGTGCAGCATTTTCAGCCTCTACGAACTTAATTAAATCGTTCATTTTTTGTTTTTTTTACTGTTGAAAATTTTGATTTATTTTCCGAAAAAATTACCAGCGGTAGCCTTAAAGGTCTGATTAGCAATAAATTACTGAAAAAAGACTGCCCAGCCACATAATGATTTTTGTTTGGGATTGCAAAGGTACGGAATGATTATTATAACGCCAACCAATTGAACTCCAAAATCTGAGAATACTTTACTTATCGGTATTGAAGATAATTACAATACTGGGTGTATCTTAGAATATATAGTTTTACTTTTAAAAATGAATATTATAAACTATTTTTGTCTCAATGAAACGAGATGATGCCCTTTGGAAGGGAATACTGGAAGATTTATTTGACGATTTTCTAAAATTCTATTTCCCAGAATCAATTGATTTACTTGACTTTAACCGTAAATTTATCTTTTTAGATAAAGAACTTGAACAATTATTTCCTACTTCACAAGACGATTTTAATCCTAAGTACGTTGATAAATTAGTCAAGGTTTTTACGAAAAAAGGGCAAGAAGAATGGATTTTGATACACATTGAAGTACAAGGTTCGAGGGATAAATCCTTTGCTAAACGTATGTACACCTATCACAGTAGGATTTTCAATAAGTACGATAAGCCCATAACTTCTTTGGCAATTTTGACGGATAAAACCAAATCTTTCAAGCCAAATGCCTATGAATATGAATTCATGGGTAGTAAATTACGCTATCAATTCAATGTCTATAAAGTTTTAGAAGCAAATGAGAAAGAACTAAAACAAAGCGAAAACCCTTTTGCCGTTGTGGTAAGGGTTGTACAGACCGCCTTGAAAAAAGAGAAACTTTCTGAAAATCAGTTATTTGACTTGAAAATAGAATTGGCTCGAGAACTTTTAAAGAAGAAATTCACCAAAGAAAGAATTAGAAGTTTACTTCAATTTTTGAAACTATATATTCGTTTTGATAATCAAGAATTAATTAATAAATTTGACACAGAAGTTGAACAAATAACAAACCGACAAACAACCATGGGCATCGAAGAATTTGTATTAGACCGAGCCAAAAGAATGGGCTTGAAACAGGGTCTCGAACAGGGACTCGAACAGGGACTCGAACAGGGTCTCGAACAGGGTCTCGAACAGGGAAAGGAGATTACAACTTATGAAAAGGATTTAGCTTTTACGCAAAGCCTTCTTACTCAAACGGATTTTTCAGAAGAAAAAATAGCAAGTTTGGTAGGCGTAGATATTGAATTTGTTAGAAAAGTAAAAGTGTCATTATCATAAAAAAAGCGTCTCTGAAATCATTAGAGACGCTTTTTTCCTTAACGGACAAGGCTGTCCATTTTACAAATACTGATTGGCATTCGAAGCATTCAAATCTTCAAAAGCCAATTTTAAACGGCTTACGAAAGTTTCTTCGCCTTTGCGTAACCATACCCGTGGGTCATAGAATTTTTTATTTGGTGAATCTTCGCCCGTTGGGTTTCCGATTTGTCCCTGCAAAAATCCTTCTTTTTCTTTGTAAAAATTCAAAATTCCTTCCCAGAATGCCCATTGCAAATCGGTGTCGATGTTCATTTTGATTGCTCCGTAAGAAAGTGCCTCACGGATTTCCTCACGTGATGAACCCGAACCTCCGTGGAATACGAAATTGATTGGTTTCTCTGCCGTCAAACCAAATTTCTCTTTTACGAATTCCTGAGAATTGTGCAAAATGATGGGAGACAACTTAACATTTCCTGATTTGTAAACGCCGTGTACGTTTCCGAAAGCCGCAGCGATGGTGAAACGATGAGAAATTTTGCTCAACTCTTCGTATGCATAAGCTACTTCCGAAGGTTGCGTATATAATTTTGATGAATCAATATCTGAGTTGTCCACACCGTCTTCTTCGCCACCCGTAACGCCCAATTCAATTTCTAATGTCATGCCGATTTTAGACATTCTTTCTAAATAATGCTTACAGATTTCGATGTTTTCTTCGATTGGTTCTTCCGATAAATCTATCATGTGCGACGAAAATAATGGCTTCCCGTGTTGTGCATAAAACGCCTCACCCGCATCCAAAAGACCGTCTAACCACGGCAATAATTTCTTTGCACAATGGTCTGTGTGAAGAATCACCTGCACGCCATAAGCATCTGCCATTTGGTGAACGTGATGAGCACCCGAAATACCACCTGCAATTGAGGCTTCTTGATTTCCATTTGGCAACGATTTACCTGCATAAAACTGAGCTCCACCGTTCGAGAATTGAACAATTACGGGTGAATTCACGGCTTTGGCTGCTTCCAAAACTCCGTTTACAGTATCAGTTCCCGTAACGTTTACGGCTGGCAAAGCGAATTGTTTTTTCTTGGCGATTTCAAAAAGTTCTTGAACGGCATCTCCGTATAAAACTCCTTTTTGGGAAGATAGACTTGACATAATTATTTGCTCTTGTTAAAAATTGTCTTGATTAATTCTTTGGATATTAGCGGAGCAAATAAATATAAAAATTTGTTTTTTAGAGTTTAACAGAATAATATTTTGATAAAATTGTATTTTCCAAATATTATAGATATTTAAGCCACTTTTCATCGTGCAAATATACGAACGATAAAGGGCATTTTCAGTATTAACGTTAATTAATGTTAATTGCTTGGGCTTATAAAAATATAGGGTAAAATTTACCGTTTGAAAGAAAAACTCAGACAACATAAGCTATGAAATTCAAACTTATACCGATTCTAATCTTACTAAATTCAATCACAGCATTTTCGCAAATTCTTCCAAAAACTGAGCCTTTTGTGCGTTGTCTTTCACTCCAAATGACTGGCAAAAAGAAGAATGTGTATTTCTTTGAGGGCGATAATATCATTGTTAAAACCTTTTTAGACCGTAAAAAGCATGATTTCCAAATACTAAGAATGACGGATAGTTCATTTTTCTATTCGCCATATAATGAAACTAATACTATTTTTGATTTGAAAGAATTGAAGTTTAGGGATATTAAAAAAGTGTATTTGCAGGATAATAGAAGCTCATTCCTGATGAAGAGTACAGGAATATTAAAGCCTGCTGGTGTGATGCTGTTTACGTTTGATATACTGAATCAATTAAAAAATCCTACGGTGAAAATTAACCCAACAATCGCTGGTGTGAGTGCTGGGTTAATTGGAGTGAGTTATCTGATA
>JAYVIV010000204.1:0-12811 GCA_043769985.1 Arcicella sp. | reverse complement strand
CAGAGAAGAACGTTTGCAAATTATTTTAAAAATGTTGGATACCAACCAACGAGTTTCTTCTGTGCAGTTATCCGAAATCTTGAATGTGTCGGATGATACCATTAGGAGAGATTTGAATGAACTGGCTGAAAACGGTCTCCTCAAAAAAGTTCATGGCGGAGCAATTCCAAAATCTCCAAGTCCTTATAAATTAACCGAGCGGATTAATATTCTACACGAAGAAAAAATTGTGTTGGCCCAAAAAGCCCAACAATTTTTCAAAGACGGTCAAGTGATAATTTTGGATAATGGTTCTACAAATATGGAAGTAGCCAGATTGATGTCGCCTGATTTGAAAGCCACCGTTTTCACGACCAGTATTCCCATTGCTCAAATTCTGTGCGAACATCCTAATATTGAGCTATTTATGTTAGGTGGTAGGGTTTTTAAAGACGCTCACAATACCTACGGAACGGAAGTTATTGAGCTGTTGAATAAAATAAGAGCGGATATTTTCTTGTTGGGCGTATGTGGAATGCACCATAAAATTGGAATAACCATGCCCGATTGGGACGAGAGTATTGTGAAACGTAAAATGACTGAAATCTCTGAAAAAGTAATCGCTTTGGTAACGGCTGATAAACTAAATACTGCCGAAAATTATGTGGTCTGTTCTTATCAACAAATTGATGTAATGCTGACTGATGATACAATTTCTGAAAGTCAATTAGTTGATTATCAGGGATTAGGAGTGAAAATTTTGTAGTTACTCCATTTCTAACGCTCGAATATCCTTAATCAATTGCTCAATTTCTAATCCTAAAGTCCCGTTGTAAATTCCTCTGATGTGAAGCTTTTTATCAATCAGAATAAAGTTTTCGGTGTGTAAAAAATCATTTACGCCTTTCTGAACGCCCAAGTTTTCATCGGCAAAATAGGATTTACGAGCCAATTGATAAATCTGCTTTTTATCGCCCGTAAGCAAATGCCATTTATTATCAATGATTTGATTTTCGGTGGCGTATTTGCGTAATGCTGATACACTGTCCCGTTCAGGCATCACGCTGTATGACGCAATCAGAAAGTTTTTATTATGTTGCAAAGAATCTTGTACCACCTTCATATTCCCCATTATTTTAGGACATAGACTCGGGCAAATTGTAAAGAAAAAACAAGCTACATGAATTTTTTCTCTCAGATTTTCCTGCGTAATCTTTTGATTATTTTGGTTAGTAAATTCAAAATTTGCGAGCGTATGAATAGTATCTAACTGAGATTTATCTTCAATCCATTGGGGGGTAAAATCTGCTGTATGATAGAATGGAAGGCTTTTGTCTTGCTTTTTAGTACATGAAATAGCTAAAATCCATAAACTTAATGTGATTATTCCTTTCATCATTTCTTGAGATTTAATCTCGTTTGTTTTTTCTCGTTTTCACCCATACAACCCTTTGCTCCAAGAAACCCAAATCTACGACCGTTTACGATAACGTAATTTGCTTTTATTTGCCCTGTTTCAAACCACATCTTATGCGTACCGTCGGGTTGTCCTGCGTTATTATAATTTGAAAGGGAAAATAATTGCCCGTTTGGATACCATTCTCGATGCGTTTTTATGGGAATATCATTTTTTATAAAATACTCAAATTTCATTTTCCCATTTTCCCACCAACCTGTGTGTTTCCCTACTTTTCGATTGTCATGATAAAAACGGATTTCCATTTTTAAGCCACCAGGATACCACTTTTCTTGTCTCCCTTCTAATTTCCCGTTTAAGTAGCCATTTTGGGTAGCCAATTTTTCATTGGGATATTTATCAATCACAAAACCAGAAAATGGTTTTTGGGCATAGAACAAAATCCCTTGTCGTTTCGAAAGCATAGTATCCGCCAATACTACAATGTTTTCAGGAATTTCGACAAAGATTTGCTCAATTTCAGTAGTCTTTTTTTCACAAGAACAAAGACTGAAAATTACTAAAATATAAATTAAGATTTCTTTCATTATTTACTTACCGTTCCAGGTGTTCCATAAAAACCGCTACCGTTTATGTAAGGGTCGTCGGACGTAATATGATAATGATATATGCCATTTGGATATTCAGTAGTTATGGTTGTATGGCCGTGATAGGCATCTAAATCTTTGGTAACCACCGTTTTTCCATTTTCTAAGGGGCCATAAACAGGAAACCCATCGGTCAAAAATCCTAATAAAATACCTTTCCCTTTTTGAGCGGTCAGATAAAGCGGTTCGACATGGTAATGGTATTGCCCTTGTTGCTGTGGATGTCCACCGTATTGATCAAAACCCAAAATTTCGTTGGTCAAAGGAGAACCACCTGCTGCATATTGATTAAAAAAAGGAACACCATTTAGGGCAACGCCAATTGGGCCCATTGGTGTCGCTTGGGTAGTTGTTGCTTTGGTTGGAATAATGGGAATTTTAAAAGTAATATTGCCAACGGCAATAGTATTGGGTGCTTTTGCAAATGTACTCTTGCCATTGTATGCTTCATATTGAGCATTTGTGCTGGCAAAATATGGGCTTTTATGGTCAGGAACGGTCGTTGTGTTAACGACCAAATAATTTCCATCAATGTTTGCTGTTACATTTTTTGCTCCGTAATCGGTAAATGCTTTTTGCATTACTGTACCGTAATTTGTGCCAGATGGGGTAGTAACATTTGTGGTTGGGGTAACTGTACTTTCCTTACAAGCCAAACAGCAAATTGTTGCAAATGCCGCCGTAATTAGAATTGTCTTTTTCATATTTAATGCTGTTTTATAATGAATATTTTGATAATAGTATCAGTAAATTATTTTCATGCTTTAAGAATTATTTCCTTTCATTTCGTTTATTTGGATGTGGAGACTCTTTTCTGTTGAATAATGGCACTATAAGAGGAGAATCTTGCTTAGAAGGAAAGTAAAAATAAAACTTGCGGTGTTTGGAAGAAATTTGAAAAAATAAAAGCCTTACCAAATTTTGGCAAGGCTAATTCTCAAAATGGAAACAATTATAAACATTTTGTTATTCTTTTCCCATTTTCCCTTCTGCACGATTCAACTTCTTTACCAACATTTGATTAAAAAGTTGCTCCGTTTTAAATAACTCAGAAAGTTGACGAACGTTGATTGACTTTAAGAATTTTGGCAAATAGTCTTTTTCTAAATCTACTTCTTTCTGTTTTAGATTCAGTAATTCTTTTAAATCCGATAAAATTTTATCATCAGAAGTCGTAATATTTCTACTTTCCGAAGTCATTTGGCGAATCGTTTTTCTGATTTCTGAACGTTTTTTGTCAAATTCTTCATAAACAATCCAAAAAGTTTTGGCTTGTTCTTCTGAGAGATTTAAGCGGTTGGTAATTAAACCCACTTTTGCGGCTCTAATTTTTTCTTTTCCTCTCGGGAATTCATCTTGTGCTTTCAAAACAGTTGAAAAAGAAATAAAAAGAAAGGTTATTAAAAAAGTTATTTTTTTCATGATTGCAATTTTTAAGGTGATTAAATTTCGATGTCAATGTTTTCATAATCAACGCTTTGCAAAATTTCTTTATCTGTTACTTTTAAATTATCCAATAATTCAGAATCTTGAAATTTAAGCGTTTTGGTATTATCAATCTGTTCGGCTACATCGGCTTGATTGATATTTTCTTGAATTAAATAATTAATAATTTCTTGATTTTGTACGCCTGCCAATGATTCATTCCCTAAAGAATCCTGTTTGGGCATAAGTGTAAAATAGCCTAAAATTCCGATAACAGAACAAGCGGCAATGCTCGCCCAAGTTCGTTTCTTCGACCATGAAATAAGCGGTACAATCTTTGTTTTACCAGAAGTTTGTGCCTGTATTCGCATAGGAAGGTCATTAAAATAGTTTTCGGGTACTTTAAAAATATTTTCTTTTCGTAAGTTTTCTATATCAATTCTTTCGTTTTTCATCTCGTACAATCATAAATTATGAATCAGGTCATTATGAGTTTCATTAAATGCTCTTTTATTCTTTGATAATTATTTTTGGTGAAGGTTTAATGTAAACATTTAAAAAGGTGCATTTTTAAGGTGTTCTTCTACTTTTTTGACGGCTAAATGATAGGATGCTTTCAAAGCACCAACTGAAGTGCCAGTAATTTCCGAAATTTCTTCGTATTTCAATTCATCATAGTATTTCATATTAAACACTAATCGTTGTTTGTCGGGTAAAGTCAAAAGAGCTTTTTGCAATTTCAACTGTATTTCATCACCCGAAATCATATCAGAATCCTCTAATTTGTTGGATAATTCTTCAGATATATCATTCAGAGGAAGGAAAAATCTTCTTTTCTTTTTAGCTAAATGATTTAGGCATTCATTGGTGGCAATACGATAAATCCAAGTAAATAGCTGGGAATCTCCTTTGAAGTTATCTAAGGCTTTCCAGACTTTTATAAATGTCTCTTGCGTCAAATCATCGGCATCGTCGTGGTCAATCACCATCTTACGAATATGCCAATAGACTTTTTGCTGATAAGTTCTTACCAGTTGATTGAAGGCAAAATTTCGAGTTTCGGGGACTGCGAACTTAGCTAATATGTCTGAATCATTTATTTTATTTTCAATCATTAAGATTTGTGGTCGAAAAACTCTAATTTGACGTGTTGATAGCGGTCTGACTATCGTCTGACCGAGTTTACAATATTCGGTCAGACGATAGTCAGACCGTTAACCCAAAGAAGGTATCTTACGAAACATCCGACACAATATTGTTTTTCAAACATTAGATATTGGTTAGTCGCTATTGATGAATAGAAAATAAAAAAACTCCGCAAAAATAACATTCTTGCAGAGTTTTAATATTTAGCTGTTATTGCCACACTAATCGGTATTAACATCCCAATAACTATTAACTCATCTAAGAATTCTTACGTGCAATTGATTTCAATGCTTTTTCAACAATTGCGGCAGCATTCAAACCATATTTTTCCATTAATTGTGCTGGAGTTCCAGATTCCCCGAAGGAATCATTTACACCCACATATTCCAATGGAGCTAAATGATTTTTGATAAGCACTTGGGCAATTGAATCTCCTAAGCCACCCGCAATTTGGTGTTCCTCGGCCGAAACCGCACAACCCGTTTTACGCACTGAAGCTAAGATAGCTTCTTCGTCCAAAGGTTTAATCGTGTGGATATTTATTATTTCAGCATCAATGCCTTTTTCGGCTAAAATTTCACCTGCTAAGATGGCTTCCCAAACTAAGTGTCCTGTGGCAAAGATACTTACATCTTTTCCTTCATTTACTGTCCAAGCTTTTCCAATGATAAATTTTTGGTCAGGGTCAGTAAAAATGGGTACTACTGGACGACCGAAACGTAAATAAACGGGTCCAACGTGTTCAGCCACTGCAATCGTTGCTGCTTTCGTTTGGTTATAGTCGCAAGGATTGATAACGGTCATGCCTGGAAGCATTTTCATTAATCCTAAATCTTCTAAAATTTGGTGAGTTGCCCCATCTTCGCCCAAAGTCAAACCTGCGTGAGAACAAGCAATTTTAACATTTTTGCCCGAATAAGCCACTGATTGACGGATTTGGTCATACACACGACCCGTTCCGAAATTAGCAAAAGTGGTGGCAAAAGGAATTTTTCCGCCGATTGTCAAACCAGCCGCAATACAAATCATGTTTGCTTCGGCGATACCCGTTTGGAAAAATCTTTCAGGATTTTCTTTGATAAATGCGTCCAATTTCAATGAACCGATTAAGTCGGCACAAAGAGCCACAACATTTGGGTTAGTTTGACCTAAAATCTGCATTCCAGCACCGAAGCCAGAACGAGTATCTTTTTTTTCTGTAAATGTATATTTTTTCATTATTCTATTTTTACTCAGTAAATTAAACCGAGGTACATTGCTGTAATTTAGTTAAAAAATATTTTGCACTTGGGCAATTGGGGTGGTTTGCGGCATTTTGGATAGAGAAGCCGTATTTTAAAACTCTTCTTGTCAAAATCCTTTTTGTACCGACACCTCTTGATGTATGTTCTTGAAAAATACTCTTAATCTTTTCAAAAGGATTATTTTCTCTTTCAGGAAATTCAAAGTTGAAATCTTTACCGATTAATTGACTCATTACTTGACTATCAGCTAAAAACCAAGATTCTAACGTTTTGACAGAGATGATAACTATTTCATCGGGTAAGACTTTTAGCCTTTTTTTCGTAAGAGTGATACAAGTGTCTTCATCTAAATCTGTTAAAATAATAATTCTGGTTGCTCCAAAATTCTGAAGGGAGTCACGATATTTTTCAATATGTTGAGGTAATAAATTTCCATTCCCATCAGCATCTTCAACTCTTACACATTCTAAGTTGAGTTTAGTAAGAATAGCTTGAAAATTAGGAGATTCTAAGACCATTTTATCGGTATCTCCTTCACAAATAAAACCAATTTTTACCACGGAATTCCACCTCCGAGGACATTAGTCAAAAGGGCTTCATCCGCTCTTAAACCATAAAAATCACCTTTTTTGAATTGTTTTATTTGTGTTTCTCCTTTCTTTTTATCAACAACGATTAACTCTTCTTCTTTTAATTCTGAAAGCAAAGTTTGAGAATGAGTATTAAGCCAAATATAATGACCTTTTTCCTCACAAGCATTTCTGCAAAAATGAACTAATTCTTTAACTACCTTGGGATTAAGTCCATTTTCAGGTTCTTCTATGCATAAAAATTGTGGTTCGTCAGATTGTAAAATTGCAGTTATTAAAACAAGAATGTTATACGTACCATCTGAAATTAATTCTTTGGTAAAAGGTTTTTCAATTCCCCTCTCATATATCAGTAAAGTATCTGTAACACTCAAAGCACTTGAAATAACTTCAACTTTTTCAAATCCTGGAATGAATAATTCAAGCCATTCAGTAATTTCTTCATTTAGATTTTCATCTTCCAGAAGACGTTTTAATACTCTCTCAAAATTATCAGTTGATAATGTTAATTTTGTATTATCCTTGTAGTTTAGTTTTTGCAAACTTATTTTATTGATAAATATCCTTGAAAAATCTGAAAATATTTGTAAATCTGCATCATAATCTCCGTCATTATCAGTTAAATAATCTCTTTCTGCTAATTTAAAAAGAGAATAAATTCGCAAGAAGGATGTTTGTGAATGTAGCGAAATATCTAAATTTTCGTGAAGCAATTTAAAATTAATAAAACTTTCCTCTCCCCCAAATAACCCTGACAAATGGTATCTACCCAGTCTAAGAGATAGACTTAAAAACTCCAAAGCCTCAAAAATATTACTTTTCCCAGAACCATTTGGTCCAACAAAGACCGTGAATGGATTGGGTTCAATGATTTCTAAATCTGCAATAGATTTAAAATTTTTGATATGTAACTTTTTGATTTTCAAGATGATATATTTTAAACAAAAACTTGGTTTAAATCAACACTTAGTTCTGGGAAGGCAAAAGAATTCATTATTTCGTCTTCTACATAAGGACGTTGCCCGATAAATTTACCTACTTCGTTGAGGGTATAAATCAACACATTTTTGTCCATGACATTCACAATCCAGTATTCTTTCACGCCTGATTCTTCATATATTTCAAATTTTTCTCGCATTTCTTTTTTACTATTGCCAGGCGAAAGAATTTCTATAATCAAATCAGGGGCTCCCAAACAACCTTTTTTGTCTAACTTTTTCTCATCACAAATTACACAAATATCTGGTTGAACAATTGTAATTATTTCCTTTTGTAAGACCGTATCAAACCTTGGAAAACGGACATCAAAAGGTGCAGTATAATAAGAACATGATTTGCCCCAAAAGTGCATATCAATAAAGTGGTTCAAGTTTCGAGAAATATCTTGATGCTCTCGTGAAGGTGTTGCCATTTGGCGTACATACCCACGAATTAACTCTAAACGGTCTGTTATTTTCCATTTAAGATAATCAGCAAAAGTATATTGTTTCGATAAATCGAGTTGGTCTAAACTGGTAATTGTCATGGTTTTGATGGTTTAATAATCCCCCATTGTCTCAGGTAATTGTGCTAAGGCTGCGGCTAATTGTTCATCGTTTGGAGCAACGCCATGCCATTTGTGCGAACCCATCATGAAATCAACGCCAGCACCCATCTCGGTTGCCATAATAATCATGGTTGGTTGTCCATTTCCAGAAAATGCTCTTGCTTCCCCTAAAACTTTTACGACATCAGCCATATCATTGCCATTCATTTTCATGATATTCCAACCGAAGGCTGCATATTTTGCTCCTAAATCACGATTGTTCATTACTTTATCAGTTGAACCATCAATTTGCTGACCGTTGAAGTCAATGATTGCCACTAAATTATCTACTTTATGATGAGGAGCATACATGGCAGCCTCCCAAACTTGACCTTCATTTTGCTCGCCATCACCCATTAATACGAAAACCATTGAGTCATCCTCGTTTAATTTTTTGGCTTGGGCAGCACCAATGGCAACAGACATCCCTTGTCCTAAAGAACCCGAAGCAATACGAATTCCTTCAAGGTGTTCGTGAGGAGTTGGGTGACCTTGTAAACGAGAATTTAACTTACGAAATGTTGCTAATTCTGAAGGAGCAAAATAACCTGCACGGGCTAAAACTGAATAAAGTACGGGTGAAATATGTCCATTAGACAAAAAGAAAAGGTCTTCACCAATTCCATTCATATCAAAGGGTTTTGTACCGTCAGCATTAGATTTGAGGTTCATTTGGTCGAAGTATAGACCAACTAATAAATCGGCACAACCCAAGGAGCCTCCTGGGTGACCTGACTGACAAGCGTGTACTTGTCTGACAATGTCACGTCTAACTTGCGACGCAACGCTCTGTAATTCAGTAATTTGCATTATATATAATTAATTATTAAGAATCTTTATTTATCGTTTTGAAAACTCGTAAGTATTACTTGAATATGGTTTTTCGGGTGAAAAAAGATATGGAGTTGGTTTGAAACTTATTTCATAGAGAAGTTCAAAATCTGTTTGAAAGACGAAATTTAATCCATTTTCATCCAAAGCCTTGTATGTATATGGATTAAAGTCTATTTCCATAAAGTTTATTACTTTCTTTAAGTTCTCTGATAATTTTCTGAATGTGAGGTTTTTTGTAATTCTCACGAGCTTGACGTTCCATTTCTAATTTATCTGCAATTAAGCGATGGATTATTTCGTCTGTATTTCTTATCTCTTTTGTCTTTTCCATGATTTTTATCTTTTTACAAATTTACCCTAAAATCTGTTCTGCATGATTTTTTGTATCGACTTTACTAATGATGTCCGTAATTATTCCTTGCTCATCAATCAAAAAAGTGGTTCTTGCTGTTCCCATATACGTTTTGCCGTACATTGATTTTTCAACCCAAACACCATAATACTCAACCACTTGATGGTCTTCATCAGAAAGTAAAGTAAATTTTAAATCATACTTCTTGATGAATTTTTGATGAGCTTTTTCACCATCAACACTTACGCCAATAATTTCAAAACCTTTGGCATTCATTGCTGGTAAATTCTCATTCAAATTACAAGCCTGTGCCGTACAACCTGGTGTATCGTCTTTTGGATAAAAATATAAAACCACTTTCTTCCCAACGAAGTCAGAGAGTTTAACGATGTTTCCGTTTTGGTCTTTTTGCTCGAACTGGGGAGCTTTGTCGCCTATTTTTAAATTCATTTTTCGATTTTTTAGTTTTTTTGGGAACTACTGGAGGAGCAATTTTTGTACTATCAATTCTACTTTCAAATCTTATTTTATTGCCTTGATTATCTTCTAATTCTAACCTTAAATCGCCGTAAAATTTTTGAACAGAATCTGTTTTTACTGACCATAATTTCGATTGTTTTGAATCATATTCGGTCAAAACAAATTGGTTATTTACAAATGCTTTAAAACTTTTCACTCCCGATAAATTATCACCAATTCGTACAGAAAATTCTTGTGAATTTTTACGAATAAGACTTGCTTTGGGTGGAATTGTGTCGGTCAATATTTCAAAATTGCCTAATCTCTTTGCCTCAAATTGTGCTTGATTATTGTTCCAAGTAGTTTTTATGAAATTTCGATTATTTTTAACTTTGTAATAAACAGATGTTTTATTAGGATTATTGATTTGAAAATCTGGTGAAACTTTAACCAAAATTTTCCCTTTCAAAGGAACTGTGTTTTCTCCAATTTTTAAAAAATTTGCGTTCAGTTCAGTTTGTAAATAGAGCGTATCATACAAAGATTTTTCATCAAAATTTACTATTAAATTTCTTGATTCAAATGTATCATATTTACGTGGAACAACCGATTTTTTGAATTTAGTGGTTATGGCTAAGCCATCTATAATAACAGAATCAGGTAACCCTTTTTTCAAGTCCCAAAGATACACCGCTTCATTATTTTTTACGTAATTAATAGGTAAATCTGTGGTTGAATTTGCAAATTTTAAAATCGCAATCGAATTTATTGTTTTTAGATTTCGAGCTTTTATTACAAATGAGTTTTCATCAATCGACTGTGAAATAATGACTGGTAAAGCGTTAGGACTCACTGTTTTTGAAGGTTCAACGATTCCTCCAATAATAGTAAAATTTAGGGTACTTCCATTCTCATAAGCGTCCCAAATTTTAATTCTTATTTGATGCAATTTTCCATCATTTATGGATATTTTCCCTTTTGAAAAAGAAGGCTTATAAATTGGCAAATCAACGTTTCCATCATTTTGGAAGAGTTTTTGAAAACGGCTTCCACGAGTTTGTTCGATTTCATAATCGTTATGCACATTTATATCATTTGAAATTTCGTTCGGGAATTGCTCAAGATGTGAATAATATACTTCCACGTTATCGACAAATAATTCAGCACAAGTAATTCCGTTTGAATTATTTGTCCCGTTCATTTTATCTACTGAAAGCATTTCAAGCCCGATTTCTCCATTGGCATTGATGGGTTGATTGATAGAATATGAGCCATCAGCTAATTTTATGGGATAAAATAACTTCTTCCCAAACTCACCATTTACTCTCGAATCTGTTGTTAATGTTTTGATTATCAATTGCTGAAAAACAGGGGGGAGATTATCACGGATTTCTGCAAAACCAAAATTCAATGGATTTAAAATAACATTTCGAGTATCCCTAATTTCAAAATGTAAATGCGGACCCCCTGACCCTCCAGTATTCCCAGAAAGTCCGATAACTTGTCCTCTGGCAACTTCAAATTCTTCGGGTGAGGGCTTTAACCGAATCTCAAAGGTCTGGCTTTCTATCCGTTTCTTTTTGACAAAACTCGCCAAAGGTTCGGCAAAGGTTTTCAAGTGACCATAAACGGAAACAAAACCATTCGGATGTGTGATGAAAATAACATTTCCATATCCACTTGTCTGTACACGAACTTCTGAAATGTAGCCATCTCCAGTGGCATATACAGGCAATCCTTCTTTTCCTTGCGTTTTTATATCAATGCCAGCATGAAAATGGTCTGAACGTAAATCACCCATTCCCCCCGACAAATAATTTTGTTGATTAGGATTAATCGGGAATAAAAAATAGCCTTTTGGGTAATCTAATTGCGTTTTCTGGGCTTCAAGATTAAGAAATATTAGGCTTAGAAATGTTGTTATTAATATTTTTTTCAAAGTAATAATTTATTTTTCACTTTTCTCAAACCTTTCAATTTCATTTGAGCAAAATAAGGGTGGTCTGGATTAACAATTAATTCTTGCCTTAGTGGATGGATGAGAACGTCCATATCCTCTAAGGGAATTGCTCCTAAAAGTACTTCACTATCGCCTGGTAAAACCATTGCACTACAACTCGTTCGTCTGTTTTTAAACTTTAATTCAACACCCGTTACGACATCAAATTCTTGAATTGAACCATCTGCTAATTGACCTTTACGTTTTTCAACTATTGGAAATTGAAGTTGTTCTTGAATTGATTCATTAATACATAACATATATGAACCAGTATCAACAAGTGCATTTATACTCATTCTTTTAATTTCATCTTCACCAATAAAATATCTACGTGCTAATGCTATATCTTCAGCATTAATTAACTCTATTTCAGCATATACTAATCCCATGATTGTCAGTTGTTTAAAATTTAATTCAAATATAACTACTTCACCTCAAAACTAAGCATCTCCTCACCTTCAATAAATGCCGTCAATTTATCCCCTACTGCAACTTTTCCAACACCAGCTGGTGTACCTGTAAAAATCAAATCGCCAGTTTTTAGGGTAAAATACTTAGAAATTTCTGCAATAATTTCATCAAAATTCCAAAGCATCATTTCTGTATTTCCTTTCTGACGAACCTCTCCATTTACATCGAGAGAAAAATTAAGATGTTGCAAATCTGCAAATTTTGTTTTTGAAACAAATCCAGAAATAGGAGCGGAGCCATTAAAGGCTTTTGCTTTTTCCCAGGGTAAACCCTTTTCTTTTAACTTTGACTGAATATCTCTTGCCGTGAAATCAATACCAACTCCGATTTCTTCGTAATATTTATGGGCAAATTTAGCTTCTATATTTTTTCCTACTTTGTTTATTTTTAACACAATTTCTACTTCATGATGAATGTCATTTGAAAAATCTGGATGATAAAAAGGCTCATTGTCCTTCAAAATGGCTGTATCTGGCTTCAAAAAGATAACAGGTTCAGAGGGACGTTCATTGTTTAGTTCACTTATATGGTCAGCATAATTTCGCCCAATACACAAGATTTTCATATTTATTCGTTTTAATGATGATTCGGGTAACCAAAATTTATTTTAACAAAATTACCCCGAAATCGCAAAAATGTAGAACCTTTTCGTGATTTTTACGT
>JAYVIV010000203.1:0-9264 GCA_043769985.1 Arcicella sp. | reverse complement strand
GCGTAGCGACTTGGTTTTTTATCAATAAAATCTTGCAAACTATTGAAGAAAAAACGTCCATTCATTTCATTCACAATTCTTGAATCCAAGAACGTGAGCATATTGTCCGTTCCAAATTTGAAATTCAAGTTTCCCTTTCTCAAATAAGACGTATTAGCCAATTGAAGCGTCATATCTTTAGCGTATTCCGTGCCAAATCTTTGTCCGCCAAATTGCACTGTTCTGGTTTGAGTAGCATTTGGATTTGCTGCTGTTGGAATAACAGAGCGAACCGTAATGATGGCTCTTGGAATATTCTCTTTCGGTAAATCTGGACTTAATTCGTATTCCCGATTCACGGTCTGAAACTGGAATTTCAATTCATTGGTAAGGTTTGGAGACAATTCTGAACGCAATGAAACCAATGAACTATTTTCGATTGATTTGAAACTTACCCAACTTTCCAACAAGTTCACATTTGAGTTATCATTTACTGATTGTGGACTGTTCCAAGTGGTTAAATTATTACGAAAAGTCAATTTATTCTTCTCATTAATTTGCCAATCAATACGGGCAAAAATGGCATTTGCAACGGTTTCTCTCGAAAAATCTCCGTATTGAGGTGTATTTTTCATACCGTATTTTTCTCTGGCTGTGGTAATTAATTGCTCTAAATTAGCCTTCGTAATGCCAAAATTCTGTTCTTGTAACGTATTAAAAACAGGAGCAATTTGAAAAGGAATTGTTTCATTTTGACGGTCGAAAGCTACAAAATAATGCAACTTATCTTTTATTAAAGCACCACCCAATGAAAACCCGTATTGCTTTTGATCAATATTTGTGGTTCTTGGCGTTCCGTTGGCATTAAATTCACTATTTAGAGGGAATAAATTATTACCAAAAAAAGTAGCTTTACTGGCTCTTTGATAGAAAAATGCTGAACCTTCCGTGGTATTCGTTCCGTTTTTAGTAACGGCATTAACCGAACCACCACCCTGACGACCCTGCGTTACGTCATAATTATTAGTAGAAACTTGAAACTCCCTAATTGCCTCTTGTGAAATCGTGTAAGGTCCATTTCCAACCGTTCCCGTAGTGTACATATTACGAGCGTTTGCTCCGTCAAAGGTCACGTTGGTTGAAGATTGTCTTTGACCACTAAAACTGCCACTTCTTCCTTGCAAGGGCGATAGAGCAGTCAAAGCTGCAAAATTTCGTCCTTCAATTGGGAGCTGTTTCATTTGCAAAGAAGTAACCGCAATGGCAGCACCTGCACGTTCAGTTTCTTTATTTACAAAGGAATTTGCAGAAACTACAACTTCGGATAATTGCGTAGTAGCAGGTAATAATTTGGCATTAATTTTCAATCTATCCCCTTGATTCAGAGCATAATCCGAGAAAATTTGCGTTTGATAACCCACAAAAGAAATGGAAATAGTGTAAGGTTTACCCAACGGTAATTGTTGAAATTGATAATCGCCTTGCACGTTGGAAATTGCTCCTGTTTGAAAACCCGTAGATTCATTTTTAATTCTGATAGAAGCCCCTGGAACGGCTTCCCCTTTTTCGTCTAAAACCTTACCCGTAATGGTGGCATCAGTGCCTTGAGCGAAGGCTTGAATACTGAGAAATAAGACTGAAAACAGCAAGAAAGCACTTTTTAAAAGTTTATTCTTTGATAAGTTGAGAGTAAATGTTTGCATGATAAAGATGATTTTGATGAATAATTTTCACAAAACTACCTTCATTGTTTTAGGGCGAGTTTACCTTAGTGTTATCAAATGATGAAGAAAGAAACATCCCAAAATAAGCCATTTTAACAACAAAAAAGTCCTACCTCTGAAGAAGAAGTAGGACCTTTAAACTAATATTTACTTTGATTACCAACCTGGATTTTGTTGTGTTTTCAAGGTTGGGTTGTTATTAATTTCCTCAACAGGCAAAGGCCAGACAAATCTGAAATCAGCATAAGGAATAGCGGTCAATCTAACATAAGTAGTTATTCGTATTTCGATGCGTCCGACGCTTCGGTTCGAAATTTGGAAAATAACTAACTGATAATCAGATATTTACTCCAAATAAAAACGTCGTTTAAATTACATTGATTACATAAGTTGTTGATAGATTATTTGTGTAAAGAGCTGCAAATACGCCTGGAAGTGCAGAGCCATCTTCGGAAGAAGTTACTTTTCCCGAAATCATTCTGTCTTGTGCCGATACTTGAAATACGAATAATAGCACAAGAACAAAACTCATTAGTAGTTTTCTGTTCATTTGTTAGTAAATTAATTGATGATGAAAATTAAAAATTCGTTGTGAGACGACTTGCAATTTACGAAACAATGTTTGTTTAATATTACACACCCAATTAGAAGTTCCTTATAAAATGATAACTAAGAAAGTTTGTATATTGAAGGTGAATAAGTATGTTCTCGTAGAAATCTTGGAATTAAAAAAATTAAAAAGGACCGTTCCACACAAAGTGAAACAGCCCTAATACTATCATTTTGAAATATATCGACTTAATTATATTGTTTCAATCTCGCAAGGATACCCAAACAAACACTTATCTTTTACTAATTTCACGACCACGGGCGGCACTAACGCCTCCCAACCTGTTTCCCCTGACTGAATTTGAGCCAAAACATCATCCGTTTTTATACTCAATAATTTTTTATCATAATTTTGAATATCAGTAACCTTATCGTTGTCTTGCAAATACTGAAAAAGACCCTTTAAGTGCGTTGGTGGAATAAATTCTTTGGTGGTAACCATCTCTCCATTATCATCCATCGTTGGGTGCAAATACAACTTAATTTTGGGAGCAAAAAGCGTTGAAAATGCCGCCAAAATCCCTCCTGATATGTTTGTGTAGTGTTTTTCTTCAAAGATATACTCCAGATTCGGCATTCCTAAAATTAGACCCATTCGTAATTTCGTAAAATCTGCCAAGTATTGAACCAAGCGATAATATTCATGAAAATTAGAAATTAAAACGGTTTGTCCCAATGAACAAAGAATATCTACACGGTCAAGGAAGTCTTTTTCATTGATCTGTTCATTACCCGCTTGAAGGTTTTTAAGGGTTAATTCTGCCAAAAGAACCACTTTATCATCATCCACATCCATCTCATTTTCAAACTGTTTCAACCCTTTTTTAATCATGTCCAAAGAAACATTTGTCACGGGCCTGAAACGTCCACGAACTGCCACGATGTGTTTTTTGTAAAATGCTTCGGAAGGTTGCATCACGTTGCCATCGGGTCCAAAAAGAGCAGCATTTGTAAAACCGTTTTTTACTAAATGCAGAGACATTACCCGATCATCGACATTATCAAAATCCCTCCCACTAAACCGAATCATATCAATCTCAATGCGGTCTGAAGAAAGGTCATCCATCAATGACTGTAAGAGAATTTCGGGTTGTTCATTGTAATAAAAACAGCCGTACATCAAGTTTACGCCAATAATTCCTAATGCTTGTTGTTGAAGTACGTTGTCGTTATCTTTCATTCTAACGTGAATAACAACATCGTTTGGTTCTCCGTTAGGTTCAAGTTGAAAACGTAAACCAATCCAACCGTGCGGATCGTTGGTTTTTTGATAATTTAAGGCAGAGACCGTATCAGCAAAAGCAAAAAATGTACGCTCGGAAGCCATTTCCGTAAGGCGAACATTTAGTAATTTATACTCCCGATTAAGCATTTTATTCAGTCGTGCTTCCACCACATATCTACCCGACTGTTCTTCTCCATAGATAGCATCTGAAAACGCCATATCGTAGGCTGAAATGGTTTTAGCGATAGTTCCTGATGCTCCTCCCGCTTTAAAAAAGTTCGCTGCAACGTCCTGCCCAGCCCCAATTTCGGCAAAAGAGCCATAAATTAATCGGTCGAGATTGATGCGAAGAGCCTTCTGTTTTGTTCCTAAGTTTCTATCGTATGTAAGCATATTTTTTATATTTTCAATGTCAAATAAAAATACCGCCTGATGATTGTCAAACGGTATTTTATTTTGTTATAACGAAGTTCTTATTTCTTTAATAAACGCTATTTCAACGCAAGCTACGGAAGCTATTTTTTCGTCTGAAAAATCAGTATGTATAAAAAGGCTTTTGATGAACGTGGTTTTATATTCTTTATCTTTCATGGCTAAAATTTGTAATCTCGCTTGTTCAAAACCTTCTTTAAATCCTATACGTCGTTCACGGTCTAATACAAATTCTTTTATGCCCATATTTTTTATTAATATTAGTTCAAAGAAATTCTCATTTTCTTAACATACTCTAACGCTACATTTGCTAAAATAGCTATCTTTTCGTCTGAAAAATCAGTTTGTGTAATAAGGTTTTCTGTGACCACTTGTTCTTTTTCCACCCTACCTTCAACAAGTGCCTCTTTCCTTGCCATCCGTCTTTCACGGTCTAATACGAATTCTTTTAAGCCCATAGTATTTGGTCGTTTTGTAATGATGTCTAATTCATCATCAAATTTAATAATTAATTCTTTACTTTCAAAACGAATATATAGCTTCAAAAAACGAAATAAAGCATCTATTTTAGGTTTTGGAAAGTTCTTTTTAAGTAATTTTTTTACTAACTCAATCTTCAAGTCAAACAAAGTTTCATCTGAAATTGCTCCTTTTTTCAAGGCAGTTTGAACTACTAAAATTACGGATGCAAAAGGATTATTGCTCGCTTCAAGTACGTCTGTATCAGCATCTAAAACTTTGTAGGTCTTAAAGTTGAAATGTAAGGATGTGTCTAAAAACTCCCTCTCATATTTATTCGGTCGAAAATTTTTGCGTTTATCCGTCAAAATGGCTAAACTGGCAATATCTCTATCATATTTATCCAAAATCCGATAGTAATACGTAAGCATTCGCCGCTCGAATTGTTTATCAGTGCTGCCTTGCACTTCAATATGAACCAAAATCCATTCTTCCTTTCCTTTTTTTGTGTAAACTTTTAACAGTTTATCAACGTATTTAGGATTGAAGTCATCTTGATTGCTTGGGAATAATTGTTCTAATTCTTTATCCAAAAAGGTTATTTTTCGATTCAAATCTAAAATTTCTTCGACATTTGGAAAGAAGAATTTTAAGAAATCTTCGGCAAGGTCTTCTATCAGCCCCTTCCATAAAGCATCGTCTCTTTTCATTTAGTGGTTTTTATAGTAAAATTATTTTTCAAAGATACATCTATTTCGATTTATGAAACAAAGTCAATCCTGCAATGGGACTTTCTATAATTACGCCTACTGTACACCCTTTTTCCATTGCCACACTTCGCAGAATATCCGAATAATAAAACGCTACTGAACCCGTAAAATGGATTTTATAACTCTTAACATCAGGATATTTCAGTAAGTATTTTTCAAAAAATAAGCCGAAAGCATCACTCACCAAATGATAGGCAAAGGGATGGTTTCTATTATCAAAAATAAACTTTGAATATGAAGCAAAATAACGATTTGGGAAGGGCTTTTGATAACCATTTTCGATAATTTCTAAACGGTCAATTACGCCAAAACGTTTTTCAAATTTTGTTCTTAAATCTTCGGGTAATTCTTTATGTAAATAACTCAAAATCAGTTGTTTACCCAAATGCCCACCTGAACCTTCATCCCCTAACCAAAAACCTAAAGGGGGAATTTGAAAAGCAATTTTATCACCATCATAAAAACATGAATTTGATCCCGTACCCAAGATGCACGCAATCCCCGCCTCATGTCCACACAAAGCATGGGCAGCGGCAAGCATATCAGAGTGTACCTCCACTTTTTGAGCAGACGGGAAAATGGACAAAATCGCCTGACGAACCACTTCTGATTTCTCTTCATTGGTTACACCCGTCCCATAATAAAAAATCTCAGAAACCTGCCCCTGTACGTTTGGAAGAAGGTTTTTGGTTAATTCCGCCGATATAGAATCAAGATTTTGGTAATAGGGATTTAGCCCAATGGTTTTGCACTGAGAAACCTGTCCATCCTCGGCAATCATTCGCCAATCGGTTTTTGTTGAGCCACTTTCAGCTATTAGAATCATGTTTTTTGTTTTAATCAAAAAAAAGTATTGCCAAGTGTGCAACCTTTTCAATGGTTTATTCCGTCCTTATGTTTAGATGTGAGTTTTGAGCTATGAGAACAGAAAAACTCACGGCTCACGGCTCACAGCTCATGGCTCACAGCTAAAATTCCCACCACCTCAAATTTCTCAAACACCGTTTCAGTATGGGGTGCATCAGAAAGTTCATCGGTGAGGTCTTGACCCGCCCAATGTTCATAATGTTTTCCATTTCGCCATAATCTTGAAGCGGAAACATCGTATATTTGCCCCTTAAAGGCAACCCAAATTTCGTCACGGTCTTGACCGTTGCGGAGAGCTAATTGAGATTTTGTATATTCTTTCAAAATATTTTTATCTTTACAAACTTTTAATAATCAATTAGTTAAATTAAATTTTGAGACATCAAATCAATGAAATATTTAATTAAACTTGCTGATTACAAATAATTTTATCATTTTTATTCTTTCAAAATTAAAATCTAACAATCATTATGAGAAAGTCATTTCTTTACTTACCTATGTTACTTGCTTTTATGTTGGTAGTAATCAGTTGTGGTAAAACAACGACCCCTGAACCAACAGCAATTGAAAACATGACTAAAACTTGGTCTGTCGATGTTGTAAAAGAAGGTGGAACACAAGTGTATAAAAAAGGTGGAACAACAAATTCTGCCCCAGGTTATGGAAGCTATCGTTTAGGACTTCTTGCTGCGGGTGCTGCCACTTTGACTGCCGTTGATGGTACTAATTTCACGGGTAATTGGGCATTATCAACTGATAATAGAACACTTACCTTAACGAATTTAAAAAATAGTGCAGGAGTAACACCAACGGGTTCAAATCCTGCGGGAACGATTGTTTATAATATTACTTCATCAATAACGGCAACGGCTGTCACGCTTGAAACGGCCTCAGCAGACTTGAAAGCTGGGAATAAAATCGTGAATTTACAATTAGTGAATCCATAAACCAAATATAAATAATTATGAAGGGCCGTTCTGAAAAGGATGGCTTTTTTGTTGTGCGTTCAAAATAACATTCATTCATTCTCTCATTCACTCAATCAATCATTAACTTTGCACCATGGAACAGAGAACAGAACTTAGCACGATTGGTGAATTTGGGTTAATTAATTTAATCAAATCTAAATTTCCAATCAATAACATAGAAACCCTCAAAGGAATTGGTGATGATGCCGCTGTGATTGATTCGGCGGGTAAAGAAGTGGTCGTTTCAACCGATTTATTGATTGAAGGAATTCATTTTGATTTGTCGTATTCTCCTTTAAAACTATTGGGTTATAAAGCGGTTGCCGTCAATATCTCGGACATTGCCGCCATGAATGCCATTCCCAAGCAAATTACTGTGAGTGTTGGGTTAAGTAATCGTATTTCGGTGGAAGCAATTACGGAATTATACGAAGGAATCAAAATTGCTTGCGATGAATATCAAGTTGATTTGGTGGGTGGCGATACCTCCGCTTCACGGTCGGGTTTGGTGATTTCAATTACGGCTTTGGGATTGGCTGAAAAACAGAGAATTGCGTATAGAAATACCGCAAAAGTGAACGATATTATTTGTGTTTCGGGCGATTTGGGAGCGGCTTTGATGGGCTTACAATTATTGGAAAGAGAGAAACAAGTTTTCCTCGCAAACCCTGATATGCAGCCTGAAATTGATAAAGACAAGGATTATGTGATTGGAAGACAGTTGAAACCACGGGCGAGAATGGATGTCATTTACGAACTTCGTGACTTGGGGGTTATACCTACTTCGATGATTGATGTCTCGGACGGATTGGCTTCTGAATTGTTGCATATTTCAAAGAATTCAAATGTTGGAGCAGTTATTTTTGAAGATAAAATCCCAATTGACGACCAGACATATTTGACTTCTACGGAACTAAATTTTAGTCCCATGACAGCGGCTTTGAACGGTGGAGAAGATTATGAATTACTCTTCACGGTGAAGCAAGAGGATTATGAAAAAATCAAAAATATGAACGATATAAGCATCATTGGCTACATGACGAACGAAGTTATGGAGGCAAAAATGATGATGAAATCGGGGAATTTAGTGAATATCACGGCTCCTGGGTACGAGCATTTTTAAGGTCGAGTAATACACAAAACATAAGACCTTTAATTAAGCGACAGCGAAGAACCTATTGAAAAGTTGAAATCTAAGAAGTTCTTATTTAACGGTAACTTTTTTGATTTAACGGTGCTTTTTGATTAACTTCTTGCCTAAATTTGTAGCTAATTTTCACTTTAACCAATTACCATGAAACGTAAAAATATTATTAGTCTCTCCGTTGCATTTGCTTTTTTGAGTTTGTCCATCACGGGTATTTTGTTGTATATCAAGCAAAAAGCTCATGCCGTTGAAATTACGCATACCATTTTTGGCTTAATTTTCGTGGGTTTTGCCGTCTTTCATATTCTCAATAACTGGTCATCAATTACGGGATATTCCAAAACTCGAGCATCTGATAAAGTACCAAGTAAATTCAAAAAAGAATTCATTATTGCGTTTTTGGTTTTTGGTGTGGTATTGGCAGGAACAGCCTCTGAAATCCTTGAACCTGTGGCAGAAGCTGGAAAATTTTTCGCTCCAAAAAGACCCCCAAGAGCCGAAAAATTAACTTTTGAAGAAGTAAAAACAAATCAGGATTTAAAAGGAACTGCTTTAAGAATTTTGGTTGAGAAAAATAAAGAAACGGAATTACCCATCGTAGCAATTTGGGTGGAAGATGCTGACCATAAATTTGTGGAGAATCTCTACTTACCCGCAAAACAAGCACAAATGCCAGAAAGTGAAGAAGAAGCTAACGAAGGACATTTTGACATTTCAGATTTCAAGCCAACATCTCTCCCAACTTGGCAAGCAAAAGCCAATGTAAAGTCTTCGTTATCAGAAAAAGAAACACCACACGAAAACTTTGTCGTTAATTCAAAAACAACGGCAAAAGGTATGTTCTATGTGATGATGGAAGTGAAAAGTAAGGATAAAAATGAGGTTTATGAAGCGAAGGTTGATGAAACAACTGGCGAATTATCAAAATTAAAATCAACAGGTAATAGCTTAATAAAGAGCGGATTAGTAGAAATATTGTAGTTATTTTGTCTGAATTTGGATTCACCAGATTAAAGGATTTTTTGGATTATTAGTCGAGTATAATCCTAAAAATCCATAAATCTGACGAATCCAAATTCAGACA
>JAYVIV010000202.1:0-32363 GCA_043769985.1 Arcicella sp. | reverse complement strand
GCTAAACCAAAATAAAATATACAAAATAGAAACGATTGAATACATCCAAAAAACAATATCAAGGGGAATTTGCAAGAAAATAATTGCCAATAAAAGCGTTATGACTAAAACTGACAAAACAATGAAAAACCGAACAGTAAATAGTTGAAAAATGAATTTGAAAGGACTTTGACTTTGAATAATCACAATTTTCCAAGTACCACTTTCCTTTTCTTCGGAAATAATATTGTAGGTGAAAGCAATAATCAATAAAGGGAAAAGGAAAATTAAAACGAAACTAAAATCAATATTACCTAACAAAAGATTACATGCTGTAAATAAACTGTGCATTTTACGGTCGTCGTCCTTTTGAAGGACGACGACCGTCTTCTATCAGATTTTGTGCACAGATTATTTACAGTAAGTAATTTTCTGATAATAAAAACTTTAACATTAAAATCTGACTGCCGTTTGCCCGAAGCCGACAGCCCAAGCTACATCGTTTGTGGAAATGGGTCTTTGAATAGTCCACCGTTTTCCATGTCCTTTATTTCACTATCCGTGCAAAGGCATTTTTGCAGTTCAAAACAAATGGTATCTTCACTCAAATCCTGACCAATAATGACCAATTCATTTTGACGGTCTCCAAAACGTTTGTCCCAACGAGATTCAATTTCTTGAATATTATCTTGATAGGCTGGGTAAGCAATTCGTTGGTCAAAAGGCATACTCGCCCACCAAACTCCTGCCCCATCTGCCCGTAGTGAACCACCCGCTTGGCTCCAATTCATGGCTTCGTCTTGGCGGGAGGCAATCCAAAAAAGTCCTTTCGAACGGATGATTCCAGCGTGCCATTCGTTGCCCAAATAATGCCAAAATCTTTCGGGATGAAACGGTCTTTTATCTCTGAAAACAAAAGAGGATATTCCGTATTCTTCGGTTTCGGGTTGATGCTCAATTCCTTTCTTACGATTATCCAATTCTTGAATCCAACCCGCCGATGATTCCGCCTTTTCGTAGTCAAAAAGCCCTGTGTTGAGGATTTGGGCTGGATTTACTTTACTAAATAATGAATCAACAATCTTGGCAACGGGGTTTAAAGAGGTAATGATTGCTTTCAATTCCCCTAAATCTCGCTCTGAAACTAAGTCCGTTTTATTTAAAATAATAACATCGGCAAACTCAATTTGGTCGGTCAAAAGGTTCACAATTGTCCTTACATCACTGGCATCGTTGTTCAATTCACGAGTCCAAACGGTATCAATTGAACCAAAATCTTTGGAGAAATTAAAGGCATCAACCACCGTTACCATCGTGTCAATGTACGACCATTTGGAAAGGTCAATGCCGTTTTCTTCGTCTTGAAAACTGAATGTTTGGGCTATCGGCACGGGTTCAGAAATCCCCGTAGACTCAATCAAGAGGTAATCAAAACGGTTTTCTTTGGCTAATTTTTCTACCTCAATCATTAAATCCTCCCGAAGGGTACAACAAATACACCCGTTCGACATTTCAACGAGTCGTTCTTCGGTTCGGCAAAGGGTATTTTCTTTCGCCACTAACTGAGCATCAATGTTTACTTCGCTCATATCGTTCACAATAACTGCCACTTTCAGCCCTTCTTTATTGTGTAAAATATGATTGAGAAGCGTAGTTTTACCAGCCCCAAGAAATCCACTTAGGACGGTGACTGGGAGTTTTCGATTTGACATTTTTTATAATGGTTGATGTTGATAATGTGGGTAATAATTAAGCCCAAAGAAGCTCCGTAACCTAAGAAATTGAAGTATTCAAAATCTTCTTCCAATAAAATTGAGATTGAAAACAAAAGAAAGAACAACCAAAATGAAGCTGTTATTTTCCATGACTTACCATATTCAGTTACTGAAAAAACCGCAAAAAAACAAAGCAAAATGAATAGATAATCAAGGTAAATATTCTCTAAATCTAATCCTTTCAATAAATCTTTGGCAAAGGAGTTTTGAATAAAAAACAATATAGGCATTGCCAAACAGTGAATTAAGCACATTCCTGACCCCGCAATTCCTAAATAATCGTAATAATGTTTCTTCATATTTTATGCAACAATGATGCAAAAATACGAACATTTTTTATTTATGCAACAATGTTGCGTAAATAAAAACTACTACCTTTGAGAAAAATATTGATTATGCTGAAAACAATTATGTTGATTCTGATGCTTGGATTGAGTATTGGGGAAGAGCAAATTCCACAAGCAATTACGTGGATAGATTTGAAGGATGTACGTTTCAAAAAGAAGTTGAATATTGAGGTCGGAATGATGTTTCTATACCCAACTTTTGGGGCAAAAGTGAAGGTGCTGAGTGGTAAGGAATTAATTATTAAAGGCTATACAATTCCAATAAATACAGAAGGAACTTACGTGATTTCTCAATTTCCGATGGCACAATGTTTTTTTTGTGGTGGGGCGGGTCCGGAAAGTATGATTGAATTACGTTTAAAAAAGAAAAACGCTTCAAAACGGATGAAATTCATACTTTCAAAGGTAAACTACGGTTGAACCCTGATAATATTGAGGAGTTGAATTATGTTTTTGAGGAAGCTGAATTAATTGACTGAGTTATAGAAAACGACAAAACATATTAGAATTGGCAGACGTGTAAAAGTCCTCAGATTTGAACAAGTTATGTCAGACTCTATAATAATTAAAAACGTTATGTATTGATAATCAAACAGTTAATTAATTATCAATACAAAACGATTCTATTATTTTGAGTATAAATATTTATCAAAACGAATAAGCTAAACTCAATCTTCCCAAAAATGGTGTTCCAGGCGTGAAGTGGATTTCTTCAACCGTTTCAGCCTCATTTTGCAATCTACTTTCTGTATTGAATTGCGTTTCTTTCCAACGCACATCAAAGAGGTTTTGGACTGATAATCCTACATTGTATTTTCCTTTGGTATAATTTAACTGCAAATCATTCACAAAATATCCCTTTGCAATCACTGAATTGTCTTCATTGGCTGGGCGGTCAGCGATATATCTGTATCTAATTGAACCATTAAAACCAGAAGGACTTTGTAACGATAATCCACCCACGGTTGTGAAGGTTGGAGCGAGTGGCAAAAAGTTGTTTCCTGCCTCTGCATCAACGGCTCTTGGGGTGGCAGTATTTAAGTCAATATCAGCAAATAATGTCTTTGTTAATTGGTATCTTATCGAAACATCAATTCCATATCTGCGTGAACGCCCACTTGGTTCAACAACGCCTTCATCCCCGACATACACAAATTCTTGTTCCGACCACAAATACCATAAAGCACTGTTTATCAATAATTTAGGAAATGGCTTATAGATAAATCCTAAGTCTGAACCATAAGCAGCTGGTAAGATTTCCAATCCTCCCTGTGGCACCACCGCACGTGTATCATTCGAGTGAAAGCCTTTTCCAGTATTCAAATACAGTTGAAATCTTGGATTGAAGGTGTAATAAAAATTCAATTTGGGGGATAAAATTGTTGCCTCCGCCCTGCCAATATTTTCGTTTGGATTCAGTAATAAATCTTCATATTTGTTATGAAAATAGTCAAATCTAAGTCCTGCATTTACGGTAAATTCATCTGAAACTTTAATCACTTCATCGGCATAAACGGCAAGATTTTTTTCGTTTATATTCCCCAATTTCAAGGGATTGATAGTAATAGTTCTATCTTTTGTTCTTGATAACTCCGTTCCGTTGGTAATATCCTGACGATATTGAACGCCAAAAGTGGTGTTGAATTCCTTATTTCCGATGAAAGAATTGATAGCATAACTCCCATTATACCCAAACAAATTACGACTCTCCTTCTGACGAATTTGGTCGCCATTGATAGAATCCTCCTTGAAAAAGGTGAAATTTGAGTAGAGGTCAAAGTTGTAATTACTGTAAAAAAGTTGATTTTTGATGATATGATTATTAGGCGTAATCGTCACAAGTTGAGCATTAAAATTTGTTCTACTCGTTTCGCCGCCCTCGGTTGGGTCAACTGAACCGAAGAAACCCGTTAAACCAGATGCAATGGCACGGTCAGGAATTTGTCCTGAATGATTCCATTTACTCCAAAAAGTTGAACCGGTTAAAGTAAGATTGGTATTTTGTGTAAGGTGTCCATGAAATTTGCCAACCACATTTACTCGCTTGAAATTCTGGGGATTATCGAAGTACGAAT
Source organism: Arcicella sp. (assembly GCA_043769985.1). Taxonomy (GTDB): domain Bacteria; phylum Bacteroidota; class Bacteroidia; order Cytophagales; family Spirosomataceae; genus Arcicella. The sequence goes on along the minus strand of JAYVIV010000202.1, from coordinate 28,187 downwards.
CACTGAACGAATATTCAGAAGCTAAATAAGCGGATTGATTTCTGTCCTTACCTCTTTGACCTAATAAATCAAGTCCACCAACGGCACGATAGGTATTATATTGACCGCCTTCCACTTTCAAAAAAGAGTTTTCAATCGAATTTTTTGTACGAAAATCAGCCCAACCAGCCGTTGAAAAATTACCTTTTTCGGCATTGTACGTGCCTTTTTTGAAGTCAACCCCTTGAATTAATTCTGGAATCACAAAGTGTAAATCTGCATAACCTTGTCCGTGGGCGTGCGACACCATGTTTACGGGCATTCCATCCACGGTCAAACGAATATCCGTTCCGTGGTCAATATCAAATCCACGCAAGAAAATTTGTTCGGCTTTTCCTCCGCCTGCGTGTTGTCCGATAAATAAACCTGGCACTATTCTAAGGACTTCTTGAGAGTTGGTAATTGGGCGTAATTTAATATCTAAACTACTAATAAGTTGTTGATTGTGAGGGCGTTGTGAAGGCACAACTATTTCAGACAATTCAATGGATTGATAACTCAATGACATTTTTACAAACGTATTTTTATCGTCCTGAACAATTGCTGTGATAACTTGTGGTTTAAAACCAAGATGTGAAAATTCTATTTTGTATAGTGCTGCAATTAAATTATCAAAGCGAAATTGTCCTAACTCATTGGTTAAAATTGCCTTATTTAAACCTGTCAATTGTACGCTTACGCCTTGTACGGGCATATTTGTCTTTTCATCGTAAACCGTTCCCGAAATGCTTCCTAAGTGGGCAAAGGCTTGGGTAGTGATGAAAAATAAGATTAGAGGTAAGAGTTTTTTCATGATTCCGTAAGTGTAATAAAGTATGGTTGTTTACGGAAGTAGTCCTTTTGAAGGACGACTTCCGTGACAGAATTAATAACTATTTTTTCGCCACAACAATTGGTTCATAACCATACTGTCCATTCGCCAAACTTCTATCAATTTTACCAGCATTCATCAATAATTCTGGGTCTTTGCTGCCAGTACTCATTGCCACCGAGATATACTCTTTTGCTTTTTTAAAATCATTACTTTTAAACGCTACAACTGCCATTGCGTGATTTACGTCAATATTTCTCGGTCTTTTTTTGTATTCAATCAAGCCATGTTTTAAAGCTAAATCCATTTTGCCCGCTTTGGTATAAAGTTTACACAATTCCAAATCAACAGCGTGTCCAGATTTTGCATCTTCATCCAACATCAAAGCCACTTCTTCATATTTATTCAAGGCTTTTTCGTGATTGCCTTGCAAGTCGTAAATTTCAGCCATTTCTTCATGGAATGAAAATTCAGGCATTATTTTCGCCGCTTTGTCTAACATCTCCAAAGCCTTATCATACTGTTTTTGCTCTTTTAGAATAGTTGCTTTTCCACCATACGCAAAAGCATAACTTGGACGAACCACCAGAATATCATCGTATTGCTGTTGAGCCTTTTCCAATTCTCCCGTTGATTCATATAGATGACCAAGCGTTTTCTTACTCCAACAAAAAGGCTCAGAACCTGGCATTCCAGCCTCCACGGCTAATTTCATGGCACTGATTGAACCTTGAAAATCACCATAAATTTCACGTAAATAAGAGGCTCTTGAATACGATTCCAAAGACGGTTTCATGGCTTGCATTTTATCGGACATCGCAACGGCTTCTTTATAGTAACCTAACTCAACATTAGCATCCACCAATACTCCATAAACATAAGCGTTATCTGGATTGATTTTGCGAGCCGCTTCTGCCAAATCACGGGCTTCGGCAAACTGATGTTGAGACATTTTTACGGACGATTTGTAAGTTGTTGCCTCAAAATTATTGGGGTTCAAATACAAAACGCCGTCTAAGATTTTTAATACCGCAGGATAATAATAAGGATGTTCGCCTGTAATTCTGGCTTCGGATAAATAGATGGTTGCAATCTGTAAACGAACCTTAACATCGTTAGGGTCTTTTTCGAGTTTTTTCTTTAATTCATCAACTTTTTCCCTTGTTTTTTGCCATTCTTGGGCTTTTGCTAAATCGCCCGTACGCTCAAAAAGAGCAGGAATTTCTAAGTTTGATGAACTGTTTTCAGCAGTTGAACTTTCTGTTTTTTGCGTTTTAGTACAGCTAATTTGAGCGACTAAAATCGTTAAAATGAAAAAGTATTTAATAGTTTGTTGAGGAAATGTAATGAATGCTTTCATAACGAATGATGGTTTGAATAATGTTATAGTTAATTGACTTTGAATTGATTAATATACGAGAGCGGAAGGTTTTTGGATTTAGAGGTATGAAAATAATTTAGCCACCAAGGCACAAAGTCTCTAAGTTATTTATTAAAAAAACTTGGTGTCTTCGTGCCTTGGTGGCTAATCACTAATTACGAATAATCTTCACCGTATTACGTTCAGTTGGAGAAACAGTTCTTAAAAAATAAGTTCCTACTTCTTTACCCAATTTGAAAGTTGCTTTTTGAGCATTACCCGCTTCGTCAATTGACTGATGACCAATGATTTGTCCTTTCATATTGACTAAATCCATTTCAAGATTCTCCCCTCTTGCACCGTTAATTTCAACGGTAACATCATCACCACTTACTGGGTTTCCCAATACGTTTACTGATAATTTACCTTCTACTGGCTCAGATGAAACACGCTCAGCTTTGTTCGTTGAATTTTGTTTTGCACCCGCAAATTCTCTTCCACGGAAACCTCTCCAAGGTGTTTGCTCGTAAGGGAACATTGCCTTGAAAGTTGTATCATTCTTCGTAACACCTGCGTTGAATCCTAATGTACTCAACAATTTAGGCGTAACTGGACTTGCAGTGACATTTGGCGTAAAATCATCATACCATAAACCAATGGCTGCCAGAACAACACCACCAACTGCTTGCAATTCGATGGTTGTAACATCATCTTCTAAACGACGACCATTTGGAAAACCATCCATGTTTGGAATCATTTGTAATGCTGTTGAACCATTGAAACGTCCGTCAGTTAAACCCAAAACTGCTGCATAAACCAATCCTAATGAATTGAAATCTGCACTATTTCTTGGCGTTGCAGGAACTGCCATATTCAAACGCAACAAGTCTCCCAAAGTTGGCAAAAAGTTGTTAATGAATGGCTTACCTGCTGCCAATGGATTTCCACCTTTACCCGTAGCTAATTGATATGGAGCTAAGTTTGGAACTCCTGTATAGAAAATTGGCAGAATATCAACAGCACGTGGACTTGTTGGATTTGGTAATAAAATACCACCAAAAGCCGATTCAGCCAAAGCCGTTCCGTTCAATGCCGCTGTTCCCTTCAAATTAAATAAACCTGCTTTTCCATTGCGGAAGTCAAATGCACCCAATGATTTAGACTGGATTCTCAAAGCTGATAAACCTGGAACTGCTCCACCAAATTGTGAATCATCCATATACAAAGCCAATTCTGGATTTGTGAAATACGAAGCAAACTGCAAATCTTCACTTGGTTTAACTGAATTCCATTTATCTTTCAAACCGATTGGAATAATCGCTTCGTTTGTCAAAGGCATTCCCAGACGTGAAACTTGAACATAATCCCCGTCCATTCCGATATCACCACCACTATAAAATGTTCTGATTCTCTGACGACTTGCCGAAGCGTAAACCCCGATTACATAGTCAGCATCAAGAATATTACTTGCCATTGCTACGGTCTTACGGTTTTTCTGTAAAGTTGAAACTGGAACTTCAATTACGATTGAGTGACAGTTAAACTTTGCCACTGCATCTCTTCCACTGCTTGGACGAACATTTCCTACATCAAAAATACCACCCAAATCCACAAAGAAAGGATCATCAACCGGTCCACAGAAGATTTTTTCTCCCGTTGAAGCCGTCATGATTGACTTTTTCGCTAATTCGTCATAAGACGCTGCACCCAAACCAACCGTAGTATTTTCGATTGAACGTGGTCCAATATTTGGAGGAGGCACCGTTCCGTTTGAAATAATGGTAGTGAAACTTCTTCCACCGTCCATACTACGCTCGCAATTATAGGTAGTCTTCAAGTTTTCTTTTCCTAACCTAATCAAAAAGAAAGTTGAAGGGTCTTCGTTCGTTTTCATAAATGTGAAACGATAAACGATGTCCGCACCTGGCGTTCCAGCGTTGTTGTCCACGTGAACTTCATAACGAACTCTTTCACCGAAAGAATACCAGTTTGGACCTCCCGCAGGATGCTCAAAAGGAATATAGTTGGCAATTAGAACGATATTCTCTGGATTTGTTGGACTCTTGAAGGCATACACGTCAGTGTTATCTGCCAGAGGGTCATTTGAAATTAGAGGGGCTTCTCGATGTGAGGATGCCAAAGACTGCGACGGGAACTGGCATATCAAAGCCAGCAATCCAATCATATATATGAGTTTTTTCATTAGTATCTTTAAATAAAATTGATGAATTGATTTAGCTATAAGCAATGAGATGTGAGCTGTGAGTTTTTAACTCAATGCTTATTGCTCACGGCTCAAAGCTAAAAACGTGCTTTTTCTGGATAATCAAATCCTCTCCACGGCGTTGCCATGTATGGAAAACCAGCTCTGAATTGAGCATCGTTCTTAGTTGGTCCAGAAGTAAATCCTAATACACTCAACAATTTTGGTGTAACTGGACTTGCTGTTGTACCTGGAACGAAATCGTCATACCACAAACCAACGGCAGCCAAAACCACGCCTGAAACAGCTTGTAATTCAATCGTTGTAACGTCATCCTCTAAGCGTCTTCCGTTCGGAAATCCGTCCATATTTGGAATAAACTGTAAGTCTTTTGTTCCGTTATAAGTTGGGTCAGTTAAGCCTAAAACCGCTGCATTCAACAATCCCATTGGACTGAATTTAGGGTCATTACGTGGTGTCACTGGCACAGCCATATTCAAACGCAACATATCTCCCAAAGTAGGCAAGAAGTTGTTAATGAATGGTTTACCTGCCGCTAATGGATTTCCTGCTTTGCCCGAAGCCAATTGGTATGGAGCTAAATTTGGAACACCTGTATAGAAGATTGGAAGGATATCAACCGCTCTTGGACTTTTCATATCTGGTAATAAAATGGCACCGAAGGCAGCATCAGCCAAGGCAGTACCATTCAAGGCAGCATTACCTCTCAAACCTGCTAAACCAGGCTTTCCATTACGGAAATCAAAGGCACCCAAAGATTTTTGCTGAATACGAAGTGCATTTAAAGAAGGAACGGCTCCACCAAATTGTGAATCATCCATGTATAAAGCCAATTCTGGATTAGTAAAATATTTGGCAAACTGCAAATCTTCACCACCATAAGGCGTTGTTGCATTCCAACGGTCTTTCATTCCGATTGGAATAATTGCCTCGTTTACTAATGGCATTCCCAAACGTGAAACTTGTACATAATCACCATCCATTCCAACGTCACCATCTTTGAATAAAGTCTGAATTCTTTGACGACTTGCCGAAGCCCAAACGCCAATCACAAAATCTCCATCAAGAATATTGGCTGCTTGAGAAACCATTTTGCCATCTTTCTGTAATAAATTAATTGGCACTTTAATCGCAATCGTGTGAACATTAAAACGGTTCAAACCATCAATAGGAGCATTAACATTGTTTCCCTCTGGACGGAAATTACCCACATCAAAAGCACCCGCTAAATCCACAAAGAAAGGATCATCAACGGGTCCACAGAATACTTTTTCACCCGCTGCTGTTGTAGCAATAGCACTATTTGCTAAATTTTCATAAGAGCTATTCAACCCAAGCACAGGATTATCAATAGAACGAGGTCCAATGTTGTTTGGAGGCACAGTTCCATTCATAATAATTGTTCTGAATGTTCTTCCTCCGTCCATACTTTTCTCGCATACATACGTAGTCTTTTGGTTTTGCTTACCCAGACGAATATTGAAGAAAGTTGAAGGGTCTTCGTTGGTTGTCATAAACGTAAAACGATACGTAATGTCATCACCAGGCGTATTTGCCTTGTTTTTCACGTGAATTTCGTAGCGAACTCTACTGCCAAATGTATAAAAATTTGGACCACCTTCGGGTGATTCAAACGGAATGTAGTTGGCAATAATTGTAATCGTGTTTGGGTCGTCAGGGCTTCTGAAAGCATACACATCGGTGTTATCCGCCAATGGGTCAATAGAAATCAACGGGGCTTCTCTGTGACTGGAAGCGTAGCCAAAATTGACTACTGACAGAGAAACGAAGAAGGTGAGGCACTGGAGCCATCTTCTCAACGGTAAACCATTTCTGTTCATAAGGTTTAATTTATTAGTTTGAAAAAAAGTGAAAAAAAATACTGAGGTTAATAATCTTTATCCATAAAAAATATCGGCTAATCAGATTATTTTTCAAGAATCTGATTGACTTACGTTTATAATGGTTGTTTGGATTTACTTTGTGATTTTTTAATAAAATATATGATATAAATAGACGTAATGTGGTAACAGGAAGTTTTTGCTGATTATATAAGGAATGGCACAAAATTTATTGGGGTATTTAGCCTCAAATTTTTTACTATCAAAGAGGAATTGATATTTCACTTTCTGACGTGTGCAAAAGAACATTTGAGAAGAAATTAATGCAGTATTTGGTTAGAAATAAAATATCTTGCGATTTATCAAAAATGTAAATTAATTAAAATTTAATGGGTTTATAAATTATAATAATTCAATCATTAGTTCTAAATAATATACAATTCATTACTGAAATATTACAAGACAAAATTGCTATAGAATGTCATAACAATTATTACATGATTTTCTATCAGCGTTACATAATTTCCATATTATCAGTATATTATGTAAACCTTATAAAACAAAAAACGTCCTCTGCAACCAGAGAACGTTTCCGAAATACCTAACCACTAATTTACCTTTTACTATTTTTATATGAATAGAAGAATGCGTTAAAACTCTTCTTCGCAATGTCAATTCTTTTACTAATTATTACGATACAAAGGTAAAATCCACTGACTTGATTGTTATTATAGTATTTTTAGAAAAATTTATATCATTCACACTTTTTGAGATTTAAAGGCAAAAAAAGCCTCCAAGGTGGAGGCTTTTTTTATGGAGGTCTCGAGCGGATTCGAACCGCTGTGGAAGCTTTTGCAGAGCTCTGCCTAACCACTCGGCCACAAGACCATCTTATGTAATTGAATGGATTGCAAAAGTAATGCCGTTTTGCTTAAAATCAAAGGAATTGAAAAAGTATTTACTTCAGTTTATGACTGATTTTATATAAAATTGTAGATATAAAACTGATTATCAAAGAGTTACAACCCTATCCTTCAAACAAAAAAATATCCTGTCAACCGAAGTCAACAGGACATTTTCGTTATTCTAAAATTAGATTATTCAGCATCAGCAACTTTCGCTGCTTTCTCTTTCTTGTCTAATTTCTTTTTCGCTTCTTCACGAGCTGAATCTTCCATTTGAGCTTTCAAATTGGTAAGAGCATCTAAGTCTCCCAACGTTGATTTCTCGGCAGTATCAGTTGAGGCTGATGACGCTTTGTTTGAATCCTTCGTGTTTTTCTTCTTCTCCTCTGCTGGTGCTTCTTCTTTCGTATCGTTGTATGTACGAACGTGCGACAATTGAATCTTACGATCTTCTTTGTTGAACTCAGTTACTTTGAAATCTAATTGCTCACCAACCTCGGCTACTGAACCATCTTCTTTCACAATTTGCTTCAACGCTGAAGAACCTTCAATTCCGTAAGGCAATTCTAAAGTTGCTCCTTTGTCGTTTTTCGCAGTAATTGTAGATTTATGTACTGAACCTACGGTGAAGATTGACTCAAAAGTATCCCAAGGATTTTCCTCTAATTGCTTGTGTCCAAGTGCTAAACGACGGTTATCTGCATCTAATTCTAATACAATAACGTCTAATTTATCACCTACTTTCACAAACTCAGATGGATGCTTGATTTTCTTAGTCCAAGATAAATCTGAAACGTGAACTAATCCGTCAATACCTTCTTCTAATTCAAGGAATAAACCGAAGTTAGTCAAGTTACGAACCGTTCCTGTGTGCTTAGAACCTAATGCATAACGAGCCAATAAGTCTTGCTTAGTCCAAGGATCTTCAGTTAATTGCTTGATACCTAATGACATTTTGCGTTCTGAACGGTCAAGCGTCAAAACAACGGCATCAATCATATCACCAACTTTCAAGAAGTCTTGTGGATTACGCAAGTGCTGCGACCAAGACATTTCTGAAACGTGAATTAAACCTTCAACACCTTGAGTGATTTCAAGGAAAGCACCGTAATCTGCTACGTTTACGATTTTACCTTTCACCTTAGAACCAATCTCAGTTGTTTCAGCTAAAGCATCCCAAGGGTGAGCTTGTAATTGCTTCATTCCTAATGAAATACGTTTCTTGTTTTCGTCGAAGTCCAAAACAACAATTTGGATTTTCTGATCAAGTTTAAGCATTTCTTGTGGGTGATTGATACGTCCCCACGAAATATCAGTAATGTGAAGTAAACCATCAACACCACCCAAGTCGATGAATACACCGAAGTTGGTCATGTTTTTGATAACACCTTCCAATACTTGTCCTTTTTCAAGGTTAGTAAGGATTGATTGACGTTGTTGTTCAAGGTCTTTCTCAATCAATACTTTGTGTGATACTACTACGTTATCGTTAGCGTGGTTGATTTTAACCACTTTAACTTCCATTTTCTTTCCAACAAAGATGTCGAAATCACGGATTGGTTTCACATCAATTTGCGAACCTGGCAAGAAAGCCTCTACGCCATAAATATCCACGATAAGACCACCTTTCGTACGACGCTTCACAAATCCATCAATGATAATATCTTGTTCAAGAGCATCCTCAATGTTTTTCCAAGCAGTCATAACTTTAGCTAACTTACGAGAAAGAATCAACTGACCTGATTTGTCTTCTTGGTTCTCAACGTAAACGTCCACTACGTCGCCCACTTTCAAGTCGGGCATATCTCTAAATTCTGAAGTTGGTACTAAACCGTCAGATTTGAATCCGATGTTTAAAATAACTTCACGGTCAGTAATCCCTACGACCGTACCTTTCACTACTGCTTTCTCCGTAACGATATTTAACGTTCCTTCGATAAGAGCCTCCATTTGAGCTCTTTGCTCGGCTGAGTAACCTCCTCCGATTCCTTTAGTACCGACTACATCCCAGTCGAAATCTGCTAATTGATTAGCCATATTGTTGAATAACAGTCTTTTATACATCATACGCCTCAGACAAAGGGCGAAGAATTTTGTGAATTCCGTTTTGAATAATGATAGATTGAGTGAATGATAGAATGAGTGAATGTTACTGAAAATCAATAAATTAACACTATTCTATTAAAAAAGCTTCTTTCACTTAGTTCAAATCGGGGTGCAAAGATACAAAAATTTAGTTAATTACTTGAAAATGAGAGGATTTTTTACATTTTAATTGCTTTTTTTACAAAATACCCCAATCCCAAAATTGACCCGCCAATCAATCCTAAAATCAAAAATTGCGAGATATTTCCTTCGCTTGGATGTTCAATTAATCTTCTGATTTGCTGTGCTTGCGTGCCTATCCATAATGAGAGAACAGTACGGGGTAACATTCCAAGAAATCCTGCCGTAAGGAAGTTGCGGAGTTTTGTGCCTGAAAAGGAGAACAGTACATTGGTTACCGCAAAGGGCAAAACAGGCGAAAGTCGGGCGAGGAGAATAATTTTAAATTCATCCTTTTGTAGATTTTCTAAGATTTTTTTTACTTTTGGTTTTTCTGAAAGAATTAACAAAAAACGCCCTCCGTCAATGAATTGGGCGGTTTTATATCCTAAGAAAGAAGCAATCCAATACGTAATCGCCACAGGAATAAATGCTTGCCAACCTAAGAAGTAGCCACTCAATAGGGCAATAAAAGTTGTGGGGGTTAAGGCAAAAGCCATCGTGAAACAAGCAAAAATAAAAGCAATAGTCCAGTTTTGGAACGAAAAATTTTGAATATCCTGTTCATGCGTAATTACCCAATAACTTATCGAAGAACTCGCCAATAAAGGCATTAATCCTAAGAAGAAAGTATAAAGGATAGTGAAGGTATTTTTTTTAAGGAAGTCAAGCATGGGGGATGGGAATACTGTAACTCGAAGTAGCACTTCGAGAGCGGACGAATTATTGATCTCCTTTACTTAGAATAGCAACTTGATAAGGATAAAGCGATTATTCGTCCGTTCTCGAAGTGCTACTTCGAGCTACAGTAACTAAAATTCATTAAATTTCAAAGGTAATAAATCTCCGATTGAATCGGTTATAAGTATTTGATTGTCGGAACCTAACATCAATAGTCTAATGGGTTCTTTCTGGCGATTTTCATATTCTAACATCGCCTGACGACACGCACCGCAGGGAGGAACTCCTCGAAATTCATCGCCCGAACCTGGACGAGCAATAACGGCAATTGATTTGATTTTACGCTCGGGATAATTCGCCCCAATCCAAAAAATAGCTGATTGCTCCGCACATGAACCCGATGGAAATGCAGCATTCTCTTGATTGTTGGCAGTAATTATTTGGTCATCATCTAATAAAACTGCCGCTCCAACGTGAAATTTTGAGTAGGGTGCATAAGATTTATAAGTAGCTTCACGGGCTTTGGATAATAATTTTCGTTCAATCGGTGTAAGTTCATTTTCACTATCGTACTTTTCAAGGGAAATTGTTAGATTAAGTTTCTGCATATCAGTTCATTAGTTTAAATTTTTATTGATTTTGAGATAGGGAAATACATAACTAATTTGTGCTAATAATAGTTCAAAAAATCTGATGGCACACGGATTTGAGGGATTAGACACGGGTTAAAACTATTTTAAATCCATGTCTAATCCAATCAATCCGTGTGCTATTAGTTACAGTAGAATAAGAAATTTATATAAATTGTGCAATCAATTCAAAAAAATGTATAATTTGCAAACACATAGAAAAGACAGAAAACATAGTTTGATAAAATAGATTAAAATGAAATTCACGAAGTACATTATTACCTTGTTTGCTCTCGCTATTCTAAATAGCTGTGAGGTAAAAGATTATGTGCAACCAACTGAACTTCCTGAAGCAACTCAAATTGGCAAACAGACTTTTGGTGTGAAAATTAATGAGTCCATTTGGACACCTTTTCAACGATACAGAACCAATCCTAATTATAAACCTGTATCTGTTGTGTGGGGGCGTTTGCAGGGAGAAACATTAAGATTAACAGTCACCAATCAAGATACTCGTGAGTCAATTAGTTTGATGGTGGATAAGGTGAAAGGCGAAGGAACATATCAATTCATGACTTATTTTCCTAAGAACGCTATTGAATTTACTCCTTACGCAAGCGTATATCAGCGTTGTGTAGGTGATAACTGTGGGCAATATCCTATTGCACAAAATGCTGAAAACGAAATAGTTATCACTCATTTTGACCCAATTCAAAAGATTTATTCGGGTAATTTCAAAGTTACTTTCCATAATAAAGATAATCCTCCGGAAACATTTAGTTTAAAAGATGGGCGGTTTGATATTAAAGGAGAATAAATTTAAAACCTTCAATTTAATTATGGATTTTCTTAGTATTCTTGAACCTGCCATTGGTCTGATAATGTGGCAATTGTTAATCATTTCCATTCTTTTTTTGGGCATAGTAGCAATAATTGATATTGCGATAAATAGATTTGAAAATAATCAGAAAATAATGTGGATTCTTATCTGTTTTTTTGTTCCGTTTGGTGGTTTAATATACTTCATAATTGGTCGAAAACAACGAATTAAAATTTAGTAATTATTTACAAAAAAGCCTTCTCAAACAATTTGAAAAGGCTTTTTTGTAAATAATTTGATGTTATAAATATCTAAACAAGTAGATTTTAGGCATTTATTGGGTTATAATCATGCCGTGTTTTTACCAATAACTAATAACCAATAACTAAAAATTAATGTACAAACTAAAACTCAACCCCAGTGATAAAATACCCAAATATAAACAGATTATTGAGTCAGTGATAAGCGATATTGAGCGAAACGTCTTGAAGAAAAATGAGCAGTTACCGTCCATTTCTGAACTCAGTGAAGAATATTATTTAGCACGTGATACTGTAGAAAAAGCCTACCGTGAATTGCGAGAAAGAGGCTTCATCACGTCCGTACAAGGGAAGGGTTATTATGTCAATAGTGGAGAAAGCAAAAAGATGAAAATCTTGTTGATTTTCAATAAATTAAGCTCCTATAAAAAATTAATTTACTATGCTTTTTTAAAAGTTTTGGGGGATAAAGCCTCCGTCGATTTACAAATTCATCATTATAACGCCCGACTTTTTGAAGAAATAATTGATAAAAACTTGGGGAAATATAATTACTATGTCGTGATGCCTCATTTCTTTCCAGAAGAAGATAAGCATCTGGCAATAAGGGTATTAGAAAAAATACCAAAAGATGAATTAATCATTTTGGATAAAGATTTACCTGATTTTAAGCATGAGTGTTTAACGGTTTATCAAGATTTTGAAAGAGACGTTTCCGAGGCTTTGGAAGATGCTAATGACTTGATGACAAAATATCAAAGAGTCGTTTTAGTTTTTCCAAGTGATGGTAACTATCCCATAGAAATTGTGCGGGGAGTTCGGTATTTTTGCGTTAATTCTCAGAAAGAATTTGCGATGAAAGAGAGCGTTGAAAATGAGATTTTGCAAGCACAAACGGTGTATGTTGTGGTGGAAGAAACCGATTTAGCAGATTTAGTCAAAAAAGCAAGAATGTCAAGTTTTGTTTTGGGGCAAGACATTGGAATTATCTCTTTCAATGAAACAACATTAAAAGAATTATTAGGTATAACTGTTATCACAACTGACTTTGAAACAATGGGCAGAACGGCGGCAGCTTTATTATTAGACAATAAAAAAATCAAAGTAAAAAACCCATTTTATATGATTAGGAGAGAAACGCTTTAAGTTGTTAATGAAACATGGATTTAAGGGATTGGTTTAAAATCGGTTAAATCCATGTTCCATTATTATTCTCTACTTCACCACCTTCATTACGCCATTCATAATACTCCAATGCCCAGGGAACGTACATACATAAGGATAATCACCCACAGTGTCAGGTGCTTTAAAGGTTAATTTATAGCTTCCTTCTGAGTTTACCAAAGGCGTTGAAGCAATGATTTGGGGAATATTTGGAATATAATTTTTCTGAATAGCATCTTTTTGCGTAATCATTTTATTGGCAGCTTTTCCGATGATTTCCAGTGACTTAGGTTTTCCGATGACCAAATTGTGTTGCATCGCATCGGGGTTTTCAAAGATTAATTCTACCGTTTTCCCTGCCGTTACCGTGAATTCCTTTTTGTCATAACTCATGGCTTCTTTGACTGATTTTATCACAATCGTAATTTTGTTTGGGTCTGCTATTTCATCCGTTTTTATTTGCCATGCTGCCATCAAACGGCTCAATCTATCATTATTTTCTGAAACCAAATTCTTTTTCAAACTTACCAAAAATGCCTTATCGGATTCATTGACGGTTACTTTCCTTTTGTAATTCCAGCCTTCAGTAATTCCCCTCAATAGTGCTGATGCCGTCGTTTCTTCCATTTTCGGAAATTGCTTTAATAGTTGCACCACTGAATCCACTTCCGAAACTGCCGAATAGCCTCTCATGGCTCTTTCAAGGGCATAATTAGTCATGTTCTGGGGGGCGGAGAAGGTGATTTTTTGGGTGAAAGTATTGTTCTTTTCATCACTTTCTGCGATGGTATTTGCTTTATCTAAATTAATAGTAAGTGTATATTCTCCTGCCACATCTGAATTAAATCCAATGTCGCCACTCCAAGGACCATTCGTATTTTTGGCGATGATTACTGTTTCACCCGCAGGGATGCCAGTGTTGTGCGTGCGACTCACGACATCAATCTTTCTGCCCATTCCCGCAAAACGAATATCCAAAGGAACAACAATTCCTTTTTCTAAGGCAACAGTACCCTGATTTTTTACCTCAATTTTCACATTAATATTATCTCTAACTACTGGATTTGCAGGAGTAATAATTAATTTTGTAATCACTAAATCGGGTTTGTTTGAAGCTGTTACCGCCGTTGTTTTTGTGGCTTCTGGCATCATCTTCGAGTGGTCGTATTCAACCTCACCCCCAGCCCCTCTCCGATTGAGAGGGGAGCTTTCGACCGCCAAAACTCCCCTCTCAATCGGAGAGGGGTTGGGGGTGAGGGTAGTAAGTTTTTGCACCAATTTTTTTAACAAAACTTGTTTATTACTCGTCAAAACACTGGCAAAAGCATCGGGCATCCAACGGTCATTTGTTTCAGTTGATTGTTCTAAACGAGTCATTAACGCTTTTTCAGATTCAGCGGTTAAAGGCATTTCTGAAAGGGCTAAAAGTGTGTTTAAAACGACTAATGGTTCTTTATCGTTCAAAAGGGTTTTTTGCAATAACTCATTGACTGACTGTGTATTACGTGGTAAAATCTGAACAGCATTTTTGCGTACACCCGCACATGGATGCGTGAGCGAGGCATACAAGGCTTGTTGCACACTTGGCTCATTCAAGACCCCTAAACCTTCCAACGTTCTAAGAGCGTGAATGACGGTTGGATTAATGCCAATTTCGTCCAATGATTGGTCTTTTGTCAATTCAATTAAAGCTAGCACAATGTCTTTTTGACCACGTTCAATCAATAATCTTTGGGCAGTAATTCGCCAAAATTGATTGTTGTTTTTGAGGGCATTTACCAACTCTTGCGGACGGTCTTTGCTCAAACTTACTGGCGTACAGGCAGGGGCTTTGTTATAGCCAATTCTGTAAATTCTACCGTGCGTATAATCCCGTAAATCCGTTTCATAAGCATTGCCAACACCCATGTTAAATCCGCTTGGTTGTGGGTTATGTTGGATGATAAAACTGTACCAATCCGCAATCCAAACTGCCCCATCGGGACCCACTTCCGCAAAGACGGGCGACACCCATTCGTCTGCCCCAGCTAAGAGATTAAAGCCCTCAACATCTTGATAATCAGTGCCATTTTTCTCCATTACGTTCTGGTGAACCACGTGTCCCGTTGGCTCACAAACGAAGGCGGTTTTGTTCCAATATTTCTTTGGAAAAGCTCTTGCGGTATAGAAATTATGCCCTGCGGCGGCGGTATATCCCCCAAAAACATCCACCTGTCGAACCCGTGGCGTAATGGTCTTCATATCCTTATGCGTATCTGTTCCACGACTACCATCATTTGAAATTGAACCATTCAAAATATTACGGTGCGGAATTGCCATATACCAACCGTGCGAGTTGTTGGCGGTTGAGCCAAAAACATCACCAGTTTCGTTGAAAGAAAAGCCCCAAGTATTGTTAGAAGTTGAGGTAATGTGTTCAAAATCAGAGCCATCGGCTTTAAATCTAAAAAAACCTTGTCCAAAATTTACGGAATCTTTTTGAGCAAATTTTGCTTTAATTCCTGAATAGCCAACGCATCCCCAAATCCAATTATCGAAGCCATAATGTAGGTTTGAAGGTCCTGCGTGGGTATCGCCCGTACCGAATCCAGAGAACAAAATTTTCTTTTCATCGGCTTTATCATCCCCATCATTATCTTTCAAAAATAGCATATTGGGGGCTTGCGAAACGATGAGTCCGCCATTGGCAAAAACCATTCCCGTTGGGATGCTTAGACCCTCAGCAAATCGGGTGAATTTGTCGGCTTTACCGTCCTTATTGGTATCTTCACAAAGCAAAATATAGTCACTTCCACCCGTCTCTTTTCGTTCGTTTGGATAGTCTTTTGTTATCAATACATACAACCTTCCTTTTTCGTCCCAAGCCATTGCAATCGGGTGCATTACGTTGGGTTCAGAAGCGAAAACTTCCAAGCTAAAATCTACGGGAATTTGCATTAATTTCACCGATTCTTCGGGCGAAAGTGGCAATTGTTGCACCTGTGGGTCGGTGCGTTTTTCGTAATTGGGTAATTTTGCATCTCTAAAAACCAATGGTTGCGGATTGAGTGCCGTATGAGCTGCCCGTGCTTGGTCATCCACCGCCCAAACGATGGCATTTTCTAAGAGTTTATGAAAATCTGGATCCTCCCAAGTCTGTTCATCGTGTCCGAAAGCGGTATAAAAAACTCGCCCTTTTCCATAATTTCGAGTCCACGTATAAGGTTCAGTTTTGGTTTCGGGACGGTCTTTTGTTTGATCAGCTTTGATTTCACGGCTCATCAAAACGTTATTATCCGCTTGTAATTTGCTGTGCAAATACGTTTCGTCAAAAGATTTTAATTTTGTTAAGCCATTCATTATCTGGTGGTTAGGCTGAACAATATTGGCAGAAATAGTATCGGTAGTGTGTCTCCAGAATTGTCCACCCACCATTTTTACGTATTCGGGCGAATTTCTAAAACAGAAAGAGGCACAATGAATTGGTAAAATTCCTTTGCCCGAAGCCACGTAAGCCAAAAGGGCTGTTTCGGCTTGGGGCGTAATTTCGTCCCAATTGGCATAAATCATCAAGGCATCAAATCGGTTAAGATTTTCCAGATTGATGTCCTCTAATTTATCGGTATAAGTGAAATTGATTCCCTTATTTCCCAAAGCCGACATGATAGAAGGCAATCTTTCCAAGGGTTTATGATGCCCATTATCACCCAAAAACAAAACCTCTAAACGGCGTGGTTTTGGGGTGTTTTGAGCAAATGTTGCAACGGAAAGCAGGGTTATAATGAGGATGATGATGGGTTTTTTCATTGTGTTTTGTCTTGTTTTTGCCACTAATTTTTTATAGTTTATTTTGAGGAAATGAGGTTACACAGAGAGCTACAGGAACGCCTGCCGCAGAGTTTTAAAATAAGAAACACAGAGAGATTTAAGATACTTTTCTCTGTGGCTCTCAATTGTTTTCTCTGTGGCTCTTTGTGTAACCTCATTTCCTATCGTCATAGATGGTGTATTTTAATTATCTTCTATTTTTTCAAAAATGTGTAATGTGCCTGTATTGTCCAAGACGTACAGGTGGGTATCGGTTACTTCTACTTTGGTGGGGGTGAAATATTGACCGCCCTCCGTAAAAAAATATTGCCAATCTACTTTTAAGGTTTCTCTATTGAGAGCAAATACTTGGGGTGTACTTCCCAAACTACCTACTGGAAAGAAAATATGACTGTCTGAAATACCGCAATTCATGTAGGCACTCACGTAAGCGTGATGTTTGGTCATTTCTTCCGACAAATCCCACATCTTTATTTTGGGTGATTTTTCTGATAAATCCACTTGCCAATGCACCCAATCAGGAGCGAAACCGAACAAAATGTTTCGTTTTGCATCGTAAGTAGTTCTGCCATCTGTTGGAATCATATCAAAGGGATAAACCATAAACCTGTTTTCTGCTATATCCAAAAGATGTACGGGCTGCCCTGTATTGACATCTAAACCCAACAGAAAATTACCGATACCTCTACATACCACATCCATCCATAATACCTCATTAACAACTCCACAAAAATTGGCTATCTCCATCGGTTTATTCCATTTCTCTGAAAATAAATCATATTCTTGATGAAGGCTTTTGAGGTTGAAATGCCATAACAATTGACCTGTCGAGCCGTCAATACAAATCATGTTATCCTTTTCTAAAAAGGATTTTACAGAAAATATAAAGTTATCTTTATTGAAATTGGGGTAACCTAATCGTGTATTTATAGACCAATATTCATGGTTTTCTACATCAATTAGTTTTGTTGCTTTGTCTTGATGGGAAAAAACAACAAGTTTTTGATTAATCTCATAAAAAAAAGATGCATCTAATAATTTAGATTTCAATTCATCATTTTTCAATGAATAAACTTCTGAATTTGCAGAATCATCTATAAAAAAAATATAGTGATTTGAAATTTTTAAATCTGAATAAAAGATTTCATTACTCATTTTCTGCCACTCAATTGAATAATCTTTACAGGAAAAATTAATCGCATTTGAAGTATTATTTTGCCCTTGTATGATAAAAAAATTATCTCTTGTACAAGCAAAAGCACCTGCTTTAATGTGTTCTATTTTTTTTATGAATCTTGGCATAAGTTGGTCTATGTAATTTGCAATTACAAAATTGAAAGTTGCCAAATTTGGAATTACAGTATCTTTAAAATCTTGTAACTTGTCAAATCCAAAAAGCAATGTCATTCTTGTAGTACCTAATGTGTCAAAAATCAATTTTGCATTATTTTTAAACTTCGTCTGGTCGTAGGTTTAGCGCAGCGTTCCTACGACCTATATTCACATAGAGCGTCTCGCTCGTTCCATGAATATCACAAGATTTTATTCAATGAAAACTAAATCAAACTTTCCTTTTCTATCACCAGTCTTAGTAAATTTAATTCGTTTGCAAAATACAAAAACACAACATAAATTGTTGGAATCAAATAAATAATCTAAATTTGTTTAACAACAAACACAGAGAAATATGACTGCAATTCCTGCTTATGATGAGGTAGCTGTAATGTTAGCTCAACTTGACCCTTCCAAAGTTATCAATCTAAAACCTTCTCAATCAAGTTGTGAAAGGCTTAGTGTACTTTTAGAGAAAAATAAAAATGAAAAAATTAGTGCTGATGAAAACTATGAACTCGACCGCCTTTTAGCACTTGATCATTTAATTGCGTTAGCAAAAGTTCACGCCCGCATTCAATTAAATGTTGCATGAGTCGATATATCTCAGAAGTTATTCGTCTAAAAGTAAAAGAGCGAGCTAATCATCGTTGTGAATATTGTCTTATTCACCAAGAAGATTTTTTCTTTCCCTTTGAAATTGACCATATTATTAGTTTAAGACATGAAGGTAAAACAGTTTTGAACAATCTTGCTCTTTCTTGTGGTACTTGCAACCGCATGAAAGCCGCAGATATTGGAACTTATTTGAACGAAAATTTAGAATTTATCCGACTTTTTAATCCAAGAATAGATAATTGGTCTCAACATTTTGAAATTAATCACGGTGAAATCTTTGCATTAACACTAATTGGTGAGGCTACCGTGAAATTATTGGATTTGAATAGTCCAGACCGTATTATTTTAAGGCAACTTCTAATGAAAGCAAAACGCTATCCTCCTGTTTAAAACCTCTGTATTACCATCAGACACAGTTCCTGTTGCAAGAACTCCACTCCATCATGCCTTTATATCACTCCACAACCCCTCAAAATTCAGGCAAATAAATAATCTCACCACCTTTCATCGCTGATTCATGGGCCAAAATTCCAACGCTTGTCCAATTGGCTGACTGTACCGCATTTGGAAATGGGTCACGGTCTTCAATTAATGCCATCACAAACTCGTGGGCAAGGTGCGGATGCGAACCTCCGTGTCCGCCTCCTTGGGCAAAACTCAAATGGGTATTATCGTCAGAATCATAAACGCCTTTTCCCGTAAAAGACTGGATTTCTTTGGGTAAATAATGGGCGTAATCTGGCACTTTTACCTTCTCTGGAATTTCTGCTTCTGGTTTTTTAGCGGTATGAATCACGTGTTCTTCGTCTTCAATTAAGGCCCACTCAAATGATTTTTTTGAGCCATAAACCTCAAAACTTTCACGATATTGGCGAGCCACATCAAACAATGAACGATAGACATAAGCACTTAAATCTGAATCTTTAAATTTAATATGAGCCGATTCCACCGCAAAAGGTGAATTATGGATTTTTACAAGGTCTTCACTGATTCTGCCCGACCCAAAACAGGACACATATTCGGCTTGCAATTTCAACAAACCTGCCACTGGACCCACGCAATGCGTAGCGTAGTGCATCGGTGGAAGCCCAGGCCAATAGTCGGGCCAACCTTCCATATCTTGCTGATGCGAGGCTTTCAGGAATTGTACTTTACCAAGTTCTCCTTTTTCGTAAAGTTCTTTCACAAATAGAAATTCACGGGCGTAAACCACCGTTTCCATCATCATATATTTTTTGCCAGTTGCTTTGCAAGCATCCACAATTTTCTGACAATCTTCCACCGTTGTCGCCATCGGAACGGTACACGCTACGTGCTTGCCCGCATAAAGTGCTTTCAGACTTTGCTCGGCATGATTCGGAATCGGCGAATTGATATGAACGGCATCAATATTTGGGTCTTTCAACAATTCATCATAATCAGAATAACGTTTTTCGATATTGAATTCATCGCCAATGGCATTCAATTTTTCCACGTTACGCTGACAAATAGCGTACATACTGGTATGCGGATGACGTTGATAAATGGGGATAAATTCCGCCCCAAATCCTAAGCCGACGATGGCGATGTTTAGTTTTTTCATGTTGGTTTTATATATGCCTCCTGTGTAATTTTGTCTGAGCGACCCTGTCTGAATTTGGATACGTGGGATTTATGGATTTTTTGGATTATTATTCGACGAAAATCCAAAAAATCCATAAATCTGACGAATCCAAATTCAGACAGAAAGGATTTGAGTACTAACGTCGTGGAGGTTTTGAACCTCCACGAGGTTGTTGCAAGTATAAATCAAATCCATTGTTTTCTTTTGTACCTTTTTCGGTAGTAAAACATTTACAAATTACTCTTCAAAAACCTCAATCCCTCCTTCATCAAAACCTCTTCACTTTCAAACATTTTTCGCCAAATATTAGCAGCAGAAAGTTTTTGACTGAATGCTTCTATGGAGATAACATCTTGATAGTCAATGTCTTTGATTGCTTTGAAAACACCTTCCCAATCCACATTTCCTTTGCCTGGTGTGCTTCGGTCATTTTCAGACAATTGAATAAAAGCAATGCGATTACCCATTTTTCGGATGGCATTACCGATGTTCTTTTCTTCAATATTGGCATGAAAAGTATCGAACATAATCTTACAATTCGGGCGATTAACTTCATCCACAAAACGGATTAATTCATCCGTGCAGGAAGTCAAATACATTTCAAAGCGATTCAAATATTCCAAACAAATCATCACGCCCATTTCATCGGCATATTGTGATAATTGTTGGATGCCTTCCACGCCCCAAGTCCACTCTTGGGCCGTAGCAACTTGTCCCGTAAAAATGCCCAAAGCCGAATGAAAAGGTCCCATCAATTTATCCGAACCCAAGACTAACGCACAGTCAACGCAAGATTTCAGGTAGTCTAATCCTGCTTGACGAATGGCGGGGTCTGGACTAATCAGATTGGTTTCTGCTCCGCAAAAAGTATCGCAAACTCTTTCCAAACCCAAATCATCCAATTTCTTCCGCCATGCGTACCAATGTGCTGGATTTGGGTTGAAAATGGGTACTTCAACCCCATCAAAACCGATGGATTTAATGAGTTCTAAGGTTGGGAAAAGACTTTCATCCACTTGTGTTCCCCATAAAAGAAGGTTCATGTACTTTTTCATAATGCAAATTTATCATAAAATAATACTACAAAATACCCTTATTTTGATTAACTTTGACTATATTTTGATATTTATTAAACATATATTCTTTTTTTAAGTAAAAAATAGCTTTTGAAAAATCCCTTGAACAAAAGCATTGATTCGCCCAATCATGCTTATACCATACGAGAATTGCGAGAGTCACATTTCGACCCAAATTGGCACTTTCATCCTCATTATCAGCTTTTTGTGGTTTTGGAAGGAACGGGAACTCGTTTTATTGGCGATAGCATCAAGCATTTTGAAGCGGGAGATATGGTTTTTCTTGCTCCCAATTTGCCTCATCTTTGGCGTAGTGATGATATGTATTTTCAAGAAAATTCTGGATTGTCCACGCATGGAATAGTTGTCTATTTTACGGAGGATTTTTTGGGAAAGGAATTCTTTGAAAAATACGAAATGATGAAACTCAAAGCCCTTTTTGCAGAGGCGAGCAGAGGGTTAGAAATTAGAGGAGATTTGCAAGAAAACATTTTTGGAATAATGAAACAACTGTCTCATTTACAAGGATTTGAAGGAATTTTGAAGCTATTGGAAATGCTTAATCTTTTGGCAAATTCTACGGAATACGAGCCAATTAGTAGCATCGGATATTCAAACCCATACAAAACTTCGGAGACAGAAAGGATGCGAAAAGTGCATGAATATGTGATGCAAAATTACCGAACTTCGCTTCGTTTAGATGAAGTAGCTTCTTTGGCGGGTATGGCAACGGCGGCCTTTTGCCGATATTTTAAGGCAAGAACCAACAAAACTTTTTCGGTTTTTGTGAGTGAACTTCGGGTGGGATATGCCTGTAAATTATTGATGGAAAATAAGTTAGGCATCACGCAAGTCTGTTATGAAAGTGGTTTCAATACGCTCTCCAATTTCAACAAACAATTTAAGGATTTGCAAGGAAAAACACCTTCGGAATATCGAGGAGCGTTTAGGTAAGTAGGCAGTTAAAAGTAGGCAGTGGGCAGTGATAAACTCAAAATGAAAGGTCTTAACGCAGGTTGGGTTCAAAACCCAGTCTGCGTTGTATTTCGAAATAAAACTATCATTCTACCGCTAAAATCTCCGCTTCTTTTCCTCTAAAACTAAATTTATCCTCAACCATTTTGCCCATCAATAATGCACCAATGGGTGATTGAGGCGAAATAATCATGATTGGTTTTTCGTCAATTTTTACTTGCCCAATACTTACCGAAAGAAAAAAATCGCCCATAGAAGTGCTTATAAATGCCCCCAAAGCCCCTTTTTTGAAATCAATATTTCCATCTATTCGCTCTACCAATTTTCGTTCTTCACGGGTTTGCTGATACATACGGGCGTGCATATCACGGTCCAGATGTCCCATGGCTCGTGAAGTTTCATATTTATCACCTGCTGATGATTTTGACTCACCATTAGCGGATTCTTGGGCAGCATTCATGGCATCCAAAGAAGTCTGCATTCGTTGGTCTAAATAGGTTTTTACGTATTGGAGAATGGTTGATTTCATGGAGAAAACGATGATTTAAGGTACAACAATTTTGGGATTGGGAAGTGATAAATGCTTCAAGTAATGAAGTTCCTCAGAAAGTTACTTTGAACATTCAAGCATAAAGAACTACGAAATTACATACTTGTTGACTCAAAACCATTGAAAGCTTGAATTGAGAAAATAAAGCTATAAATTCGTAACAAACCCATAATATATTGATTTTTCACGATAACCGTCTTACAATCAGTCCATTAACTAAGTCAAAAAACTGTAGTGGCTTCATCGTTAGCCAGTTGGCAATATTCAATGTTCCACCCATGTTGATATAGATGTCAAGGTTATATTTGGCAAATTCAGTCGCTACGTGGTCTGGAAAATTACAGGCAGCAATCCAACCATCTTCCACGTCCTCGAACCATTCGGCATAGTAATCATCTTCATACGAACCGTGAAAATTCAATACGTTTTCCCCCAAAAGGATAAACTTGTTAATTCCCTCATTCACCAGATGGTCAATCACAACTCTTTTGAAGTACATAATATCGTTATGGAGTGTATCATTCCACTCGCCAAACATCTCAATGATGGCACATTTTCTTTCGTAATCTGCGTATAAAATCTTACAATAGAGTGTTTCAGAGCCTATTTCATCCCACATTGGGTGGATGTAATATCCGTAGATTACGTTTTCGTAATAATCCAAATTATAAAGTCGCTCGTAGAAAGGCGAGCGTTCATCTCGTGAGGCAACGTAAAGATTTTCCCAACGATAATGAGGTTCAATGTCTTGCATTTTTTAAGGTTTTGAAAGGTTAATTTCTATTATTTTAACAGGAAAATTATTGGTTTTGTTGCTTGATTTAAAAACTTATTAAACCATTTGTTTCCTTTATTTGCGGAGTTTTTCGTTAGAATTGTAAAAGTAACAGCTATAATAATATGCTCAATCAAGTCGTATTATTGAAAAATGAATTAGATGCTCTCCGACCATTGGGGCGTGAGCAAGAGGCTATAATTATGCAAAAATTTAGGTTAGACTGGAAACAATAATCCGTAAACCTTTACCTTTGCAACATGACAGAAATTCCGGCATTTAAAAAGAATCTCCCGACCCAAATTGCAGTTTTGGGTGGTGGTAGTTGGGCTACGGCAATTATTAAAATTTTAACTGAAAACAACGTTAGAGTCAAGTGGTGGTTACGCCGCAAATCGGACGTGGATTTCATTAAGAAATACAATCATAATCCATCTTACTTAACTGATGCTCCGCTAAATCCACGCAAAGTGAAGGCGTATTACAAAATGTATGATGCCCTTCAAGGCGTTGATTATGTGGTACTTGCTGTTCCTGCGGCTTTCGTTCCTGATGCTTTAAAGAATTTGACTCGTAATCATTTTGCGGGCAAAAAAGTCATTTCAGCCATCAAGGGCATGATTCCTGATGAAAATATGTTGGTGACGGATTGGATGGAAAAGGTTTTTGGCGTACCCGTTACGCAGATGTGCGTCATTGCGGGACCTTGCCATGCGGAGGAAGTTGCTCAGGAAAAACAATCGTATTTGACCATTGGCTCACCAAATCTTGCCTTAGCCCAAGAGTTTGCCAATTTGATGACTTGCCGATATATTCAGGCAAATCCCGTGGCAGATTTATACGGGGTTGAATACTGTGCTGTTATCAAAAATATCATTGCCATTGCCTGTGGAATCACGCATGGATTGGGTTTTGGAGATAATTTTCAAGCCGTTATGGTGTCGAATGCCATGCAAGAAATCAAGCGTTTTTTGGATATTGTTTATCCACAAGCTAATCGAGATTTGCACAGTTCGGGCTATTTGGGCGATTTATTGGTAACGGCTTATTCACAATTTTCGAGGAATCGCACGTTTGGAAATATGATTGGTCGAGGCTATTCCGTGAAGTCGGCACAGATAGAAATGAACATGGTTGCCGAAGGATATTATGCTGTGAAAAGTATCCATAAAATCAATGAACAGCACGATGTTGAAATGCCAATTATTGATGCAGTTTACAAAATTCTCTATGAAAGAGGTAATCCTATGGCGGAGATTGGGATTTTGAAGGGGTTTTTGAAGTAGGTGATTCGCACACGGATTTTGGGGATTTGACACGGATTGAATTCCTTTCAAGAAATATTTAATCCGTGTGCCTTAAACTCTTTCCCTTACTCGCTTAAATCGTCTCTTGAACTGATAACGAGCCACAGCCTGTACCGAGGCAATCATGTCTTCCGTTTTGTTTTCACTCAAAAATTGTGCTTGCAAACCCAACCCAAATGCTTTGGTGATAGGGTAAACATATCCTGCCGAAAACTTTAAATTTGAAAATGCCCAAGCTTGGCTACTCGACTGATTTCCAAGGATATTGACATCGGCATGATGAATAGAAACACCTGTGGCAGCGGAAACGTAAAACCTCTTGAATACCCGCATTTGAACGCAAAATAGAATGGGTGTAATGCTCAAACTGGCGGTATTAATCTTGTTATTTTCCGATAATTGAACTTCATAAACCTTATAATATCCCGCCTCAATGCCTAAACTTAGGCGATGTTCGGGTTCCCACATAACCCGCATAGAACTGCAACTAAAATTTTGCTTTATGGATGTTCTCGAAGGGTCAATTTTCAAAGTATTGATGTAATGACTAATCCCTGAGGCTACCACAATACTGATTCCTCTGGCAACACTGTCACGAGTATTCCAAGTCTTCTGAGCCGTTGAAGAATGTCCTATGATGATTCCTAAAAATAGTAAAAACGATTTTTTCATATTATTTTCTCAGATAATGGTAGTAGGCTACGATGGTCGGATAATTTGTTAAGATTCCATCAAAATTCCCTTCATTAATATATTTTTTAATGAAAGCTTCGTTGTCTAACGTCCAACAATAAACCTTTCTATTTTGAGCTTGCATTTGCTTTACCTCGGGCAGTAGTGTCCCCAACGTCCAACGAGGAGCCCAAACTTCAGCCTCAATACCAATTGTTTCTTCAACTGATAATTCACAGAGGGAGTTAATATTTTTATGATTAGGAATAGCTTTAAAAAAATCTAAGACCTCAGCATCAGGGATTCCCACATATATTTTTATGTTCCTATTTATCTTTTTTGCACGTTCTACTGCCTGTTTTTGAATCGGGAATACTTTTGACATGGCATTATTGACTGATTTCATGTCTAACCAAATGGTTCTTATGTTGGTACTATCTATAATTCTATTCAAAGATTCTTCCAAAGTTGGAATTCGTTCACCGTTCACCAAACGGATAAATCTGGATATTTCTGGATAAGTATAGTTGGAAATGGGTCCGTTTAAAGGACTTTTTCGAGTTAGTCTGATATTGATATCCTCATCATGGTAAAGAATTGGGATGTTATCACGGGTTAGTGTCACATCAATTTCTACCCCCGTTGAACCCAGATTTTCCGAGAAGTCAATCATTTCCAAGGAGTTTTCCGATACGCCAAGCAAATCAGAAGTCCTTCCTCCCGAACGATGAGCCAATATTTCAAAATCGTTTTTTAATACTTTATCAGAAAAAGGTCTTACATAAACCAGTTCTAAAGGACGTTCTGGCGTTTCATTTCCTGATCCGTAAGTACCTTTAATCAACAGATTTGAAGGAATAGTCTGATTTTGGGATAAAATGGCGTTGCTTCCATCATTCTGATTTAATTGCAAATTCATCGAACCAGTCTCAGAATTTAGTCCAAACCTCCAGTAACCATAAATATAAATAGATGAATCTTTTTTCACCCCTTTCGTAACAGCATAAACCCCATTTATCCCTCCAAAAATCGACAAATTACCTTGACCATTCCACTTTAAAACAAGCGTATCACCAAAAGTATCTTTGCCTTTAACTACCTTATAAATTCCTTCAAACTTTTTTTTTGAAGCGTTAGATAAAGATTTTCCATCAGTGATTGGCGGTTTAACATCAATGGATTCGGGTAGGTCATAATTATTACAACTACTGATAAAAAATACGATAATAAGAAGAAAAGGAATATATTTTATTAAATTTATTTTAACGCAGGTAGCGTTTTGAACGCTACCTGCGTTGCCATTTTTAGAGAAATGGAGTTTTTTACATTTATATTTTTTAATTAATTTCATTTTATTTAATTCAAAAATTGCAATTAATATTATTCAATTACTTAATAATCAGACCAATGAATAATTCTATATTATGATATTTTCTATTAAAAGCACTGAATGAAGGCCAAACTGGATAATAATATTTTACGTAATTATCACGGCCACCCACAATTAAAACATGGTTTGCCCAAAGGCGTTGTTCAACGTATAAACCTAAAGAACCACCGTTAAAAAAGTCTTTTAACTCGGTTACTTTTACGCCCCCAGCGGTGGTGTTGACGTAGGTTATTACATTCACTTCTGATTTCAAGGTGATAGCAATATCTTTAACTTTGAAACCAATGGATGCGTTTGGATAATGCGACCAAGCCGAAGTGCGATTGTCGAAGCCAAATTGTGATAATGCCCCAAAAATAAAACCCATATCGTATCCAACTTTAGTAGAAAAAGTCTTTCCCTTTCGGTTCCAATGAACTCCCATTCTTACCTGATTGGCAATATAAATTGAACTAATATTTGCCGACATATCAAAACCCTTTGATAATCCAATCGTAGCAGAAAAATCAATCAGCGGGATTCTGAGGGCAGATTCTACATAATCTAAGGGAAATTTGGTGGAAGTTAAACCAACGGCAGCCTTCAATGAACCTGGCTTCCAAACATGAGGAAAAATAAAACTATTTTTTTCAATATCATATTCATTTTTTGGGCGTGCAGCTATCGTACTATCTGCCTCTGCAAAGAGCGTAGAAATATTAAAAAAGACGTACAATAATACCGTAAATAGTGTTTTCATTAATAATTGTAAGTTTATCTTTTAATTTTACAAAAAACTATACCAGCATAAAGTAAATTGTAAAATTCATCATAAATCTCATCAGAACCATGATTATCTTTGCACCTCATTCAAGAAAATTATGATTTCAGTAGATAATGTAACGGTTGAGTTCGGTGGACGAGCTTTGTTTAGTGATGTAACTTTCAACATCAACGAAAAAGATAGAATTGCCCTGATGGGTAAAAATGGAGCAGGGAAATCAACGCTTTTGAAGATTGTTGCGGGCAAAGACAAAGCCACGAGAGGCAAAATATCGGCTCCAAGTGATGCCGTAATCGCCTATCTTCCTCAGCACCTTTTGA